>NZ_JADYVQ010000016.1:0-161284 GCF_020193895.1 Bradyrhizobium sp. NBAIM14
CCCCCGCACCCGCAAGCCCGCCCGCCCTGTTGCGGCGAGGCCAAACCGGCTAAAAGGCGGACCGACCGCACAGCCGGCGCAGCTGCTTCGCGCGACAAAGCGGCCCGGTGGCCGACCATCGAACGGCCTCAATGTGAACCAATCAGAGTGGCCATGAAGCTGATCCGCCCCCTCGCCGCGCTCGCCCTCCTCGCCGTAACAGCGCTTCCGGCCTTCGCCGCCGACGTCGTTTTCCCACCCGGCTTGCGTCTCGGCATGGTGCCGCTGATCGGCCTCAGCACGGCCAAGACCTTTCCGGGCTTCGAGAGCGAGGACGGCAACGTCAAGGTGCTGGTCACCGAGCTGCCGCCGGCCGCCTATGGCGAGGTCGTGAGCGCCTTCAATTCCAATCCCGGCGGGACCGGCGGCGTCAAGCAGGACAAGGTCGAGACCCCCGCAGGTCTTGCCTATTTCACCACCGAAAGCGGCAAGGCCGGGGATACGCCGGTGAAGCGGTATTCGATGATCGTGCCCGGCGCCGGCTTCTCCGGCTATGTCGCGGTGCAGATCCCGGAGAATGCGACCAAGATCTACACGGACGAGGCGGTGCGGCAGATGTTCGCGAGCGCCACCACCCGCAGGCAGGTCTCGGCCGAAGAGCAGATCGCGCTACTGCCGTTCAAGATCACCGATCTCGCCGACTTCAAGGACATCAAGACCCTGGCACCGGGCTCGAGCATCATCCTGGCCGACGGCGATGAGAGCGTGGGCTACGAGGCGAGGCCGTTCATGATCCTCGGCCTGATCGGCGCCACCCCGCAAGCCGCCGACGACCGCGCCCGCTTCGCCCGGGAGGCGGCGCTCCAGATTCCCGGCGTGCGCGAGTCGCGCATCACCATGTCCGAGCCGATCCGCATCAACGGCCAGCAAGGCTTCGAGACCCGGATCGACGGCGTCAGCGGCAAGGACAAGGTCCCGGTGACGGTGGTGCAGTGGATCCGCTTCTCGAGCGGCGGCGCATCATTGCGCATCATCGCCAGCGCCCCGCGCGACCAATGGCAAGCCGCCTTCACCCGCTTCCGCACCGTACGCGACGGGATTCAGCCGAAGGGGTAGGATCCGAGGCGGGGATCCATACCGCGCGATCTCACGGTTGCAGGCGGATGCAGCGCCGACGAAGAGTTGTCGCCACACTCCTTCCTGTGGTTATGGATCCCGGGCTCGCGCTTTGCGCGCCCCGGGATGACGATAATGTTAGGGCCGAGAGCCCAACCGCTCATCAAGCCCGGCTGCATTTTCAGGCTTCTGTTCGTATACGAACGGAACTAGGCTTCCTTCCGTTGGATCATCCTGGAGGGGAGGTAGACATGCTGGTTCGGCGACAGGTCTTGGCAATGCTTGGAACGACGGCGCTGGCGACGCTCGCGCCAAGCGCGCTGTTCGCGGCCGCACCGATCAAGCCGGACGAAGCGTCCGCGCTGCTCGTGATCGACGTGCAGAACTGCTTCCTGCCCGGCGGCAGCCTCGCGGTGAAGGAAGGCGAGCAGGTGGTGCCGGTCATCAACAAGATCTCGAAGGCATTTGCGAACGTGGTGCTGACGCAGGACTGGCACACGCCGGGCCACGTTTCGTTTGCGTCGGTTCATTCCGGCAAGAAGCCGTTCGAAACGGTCGACCTGCCCTACGGCAAGCAGGTGCTGTGGCCGGACCATTGCGTGCAGGGCACCGAGGGCGCGGCGCTGTCGAAGGACCTGTCGATCCCGCACGCCGAGCTCATCATCCGCAAGGGATTTCACAAGAACGTCGACAGCTATTCGGCCTTCCTCGAGGCCGACGGCAAGACCTCGACCGGGCTCGCCGGCTACCTGAGGGGCCGCAAGATCAAGCGCGTCTTCGTCGCTGGTCTTGCGACAGACTTCTGCGTCGCCTGGACCGCGCTCGACGGGCGCAAGGCGGGCTTCGAGGTCTATGTGGTGGAAGACGCCTGCCGCGGCATCGACACGCAGGGCTCGCTCGCCAAGGCCTGGGCCGACATGGCCAAGGCGGGCGTGAAGCGGATTCAGTCTGCGGATATCGCGGTGAGCGCGTAGGCGGCGCGCCATCTTCCGTCATTCCGGGGCGCGCTTCAGCGCGAGCTATGGTGCGCAATTTGCGCACCTGAGAATCCATTGTGCGGTTGTCTCTGCGTTCGATGGATTCCGGGTTCTCGACTTCGCCGAGCCCCGGAATGACGCCAACACTCAGTTCGCCGCGCTGCTCGATTCGTTGTTGTTCGCCGCGGGCGCAGTCTTCGCGCCGCCCTTGGCGACGCCGACCAGCGCCGGGCGCAGCACGCGGTCACCGATGGTGTAGCCGGCCTGCATGATCTGCACCACGGTGCCCGACGGCACCGACGCGTCAGGCACTTCGTACATTGCCTGGTGGAAGTTCGGGTCGAACTTCTGGCCCTGAGGATCCAGCTTCTTCACGCCGTGTTTTTCCAGCGCGTTGAGCAGCGCGCGCTCCGTGAGCTCGACGCCCTCGATCAACGAGACCAGGCCGGGATCGGCCGCAGCACGCGCCTCCGCCGGAACGGCATCGAGTGCGCGCTGGAGATTATCGGCGATGTCGAGCACGTCGCGCGCGAAGCCGGTGATGCCATAGAGGCGGGCGTCGGCAACTTCCTTGGCGGTGCGCTTGCGCAAATTCTCCATCTCGGCCAGCGTCCGCAGCATGCGGTCGCGCGCTTCAGCAGCTTCCTTTTGCAGGGTTTCGACCGAACCCGGCTCGGGATCGTCGGGCATGATGTAGGGTTTCGACACCACGGGCTCGCCGGTCGCTGCAGTCGTGTCTTGGGGTTGCCGGTCTTGCTCGGTCATCGGCTCTGATCTCGAACTCGTTTCAGGGATGTTGGCCCGGATATCGTGCTTAAGCCCGCGAAAATCAAGCGCCCGTGATCGGCAGAAAGGCCGGTCAGCCCCCCAACAGGCGGCTGACGATGCGGGCGGCGTAGTCCACGGTCGGGATCACGCGGGCATAATTCAGCCGCGTCGGGCCGATCACGCCGAGAACGCCGACGATGTGGCCGGCGGCATCCCGATAGGGCGAGATGATGGTGGACGACCCCGACAGCGAAAACAGCTTGTTCTCACTGCCGATGAAGATGCGCACGCCTTCGGCGGTCTCGGCCCGGCCGAGCAGATCGATCACGCCGCGCTTGGTCTCGAGGTCGTCGAACAACAGGCGAACCCGCTCCAGATCCTCCAGCGCGTGCAGATCTTCGAGCAGATTGGCGTGGCCGCGGACGATGAGCTGACGGTCCTCGCTCTCGCCGCCGGACCAGCTGGCGATGCCGGCCGAGATCACTTTCTGTGTCAGCTGATCGAGCTCGGCACGGGCCTCGCCGAGTGCGGTCTCGAGCTCGAGCCGCGCTTCGGCCAAGGTGCGGCCGCGGATCCGCGCATTGAGGAAATTGCCGGCCTCTGTCAGCGCCGAAGAGGGAACTCCGGGCGGCAGCGTCAACACGCGGTTTTCAACCTGGCCGTCTTCGCCGACCAGGATCACCAGCGCTTTTTCCGGTTCCAGGCGGACGAATTCGATGTGCTTCAGCCGCGCATTGGATTTCGGCGTCAGCACGACGGCGGCGGCCCGGGTCAGGCCGGAGAGCCGCATCAAGGCCTGGTCCAGCGCCGCCTCGACCGATTGCGCCTCGCCGACGGACGAGAGCTGGCTCTGGATCGCCTGCCGCTCGGCCTCGTTGAGGTCGCCGACCTGCATCAGGGCATCGACGAAGAAGCGCAGGCCCAGTTCCGTCGGCAGCCGGCCGGCGGAGGTGTGCGGGGCATAGATCAGGCCGAGCTGTTCCAGATCGGCCATGACGTTGCGCACAGATGCCGGCGACAGCGGCATCGCAATCAGGCGGGAAATGTTGCGCGAGCCGACCGGCTCACCGGTCGCGAGATAGCTTTCGACAATTTGACGAAAGATGTCGCGGGAACGCTCGTTGAGCTGGGCAAGGCCTGCGCGCGGCGCGATCAGATGGATCGGATCGTGATGGGCCACAGACGGTAACTCCTCTCAGATCCTTATAATTTGTCCATCCGGGCCGCGTCTGACAAGCGTGGCGTTTGCAGGCCGACGGTCAGGGGGTGAATAAGCCCTTGCCGCCCACCCCCGCCCCACCTACAAGCACCGCGAACAGCCTATTCCCGTGAGTTTTGGAGATTTCCCATGCGGCCAAGCCGCCGTGCGCCCGACGAATTGCGCCCCGTGACGCTGGAGCGCGGCGTGGTCAAATATGCGGAAGGCTCGTGCCTCGTTAAATTCGGCGACACCCATGTGCTGGTCACCGCCACACTGGAGGATCGCCTGCCGCCGTGGCTGAAGGGGCAGGGCCGCGGCTGGGTCACCGCCGAATACGGCATGCTGCCGCGCGCGACCTCCGAACGCACCCGCCGCGAGGCCTCCGCCGGCAAGCAGAGCGGCCGCACCGTCGAGATCCAGCGCCTGATCGGCCGCTCGCTTCGCACCATCGTCGATCTCGAAGCTCTTGGCGAGCGCCAGATCACGGTCGATTGCGACGTGCTCCAGGCCGACGGCGGCACGCGCACGGCCTCGATCACTGGCGCCTGGGTCGCGCTTGCCGATTGCCTCAACTGGATGAAGGCGCGCAACATGGTGAAGGCCAACGTGATGCGCGACAACGTCGCCGCGATCTCCTGCGGCATCTACAACGGCACGCCGGTGCTCGATCTCGACTATGCCGAGGATTCGGAAGCCGAGACCGACGCCAATTTCGTCATGACCGGCGATGGCCGCATCATCGAGGTGCAGGGCACCGCGGAACGCGAGCCGTTCACGCAGGACGAGTTCCTGAAGCTGATCGCCCTGGCGCAGAAGGGCATTGCGCGTCTGGTGGACTTGCAGAAACTGGCCGTGGCGTAGTCAATAGGCCCATGCACCGCCGAATCACCGACAAGCTCGTCATCGCCACCCACAATCCCGGCAAGCTCGCCGAGATGAGGGAGCTGCTCGCGCCGTACGGGATCGAGGCGGTGTCGGCCGGCGAGCTCGGCCTAGACGAGCCCGAGGAAACCGGCAACGATTTCCGCAGCAACGCCGCGATCAAGGCGATCGCCGCGGCGGAGGCGACCAAGCTGCCCTCCTTCGCCGACGATTCCGGCATCGTCGTCGACGCACTCGACGGTGCGCCGGGAATCTACAGCGCGCGCTGGGCCGGTCCATCCAAGGATTTCAACGCGGCGATGGCGCAGATCGAGCGCCTGCTGCAGGAGCGCGGCGCCACCACGCCGGACAAGCGCAAAGCCCACTTCGTCTCGGCGCTTTGTGTGGCCTGGCCCGACGATCATCGCGAGGAGGTCGAGGCGCGCGTCGACGGCACGCTGATCTGGCCACCGCGCGGCACAGCCGGCTTCGGCTACGACCCGATGTTCCTGCCGGACGGGCACAGCCGCACCTTCGGCGAGATGACCAGCATCGAGAAGCATGGCCTGCCGCCGCTTGGCCTCGGCCTGTCGCACCGCGCCCGCGCTTTTCGGAAACTGGCGGAGATCTGCCTTGAGCCGCGCTAACAAGGATGCGTTTGGCGTCTATGTGCACTGGCCGTTCTGCCTGTCGAAGTGCCCCTATTGCGACTTCAACAGCCATGTCCGCCATGCCGCGATCGACGAGACGCGCTTCGCCGCCGCCTTCGCGCGTGAGATCGCAACGACCGCCGAGCGCGCGCCCGGCCGCGAGGTCACCTCGATCTTCCTCGGCGGCGGCACGCCGTCACTGATGCAGCCCGCCACCGTCGGCGCGGTGTTAGACGCGATCGGCAAGCACTGGACCGTCGCAGGCGACGTCGAGGTAACGCTGGAAGCGAACCCGACCAGCGTCGAAGCCACGCGCTTTGCCGGTTATCGCATCGCCGGCGTCAACCGCGTCTCGCTGGGCGTGCAGGCGCTCGACGACGCCTCGCTCAAAGCGCTCGGCCGCATGCACAGCGCGCGCGAAGCGCTCGATGCCGTCGCCATCGCGCGCCGCGCGTTCGACCGCTATTCGTTCGACCTGATCTACGCCCGCCCCGACCAGACGCCGGCGATGTGGGCGGGCGAGCTGCGGCACGCCATCGATGAAGCGGCCGAGCATCTGTCGCTCTATCAATTGACGATCGAGGAAGGCACGCCCTTCTTCGGCCTGCACCAGGCCGGCAAGCTGAAGACGCCGGACGAAGCGGTCGCCCGCGCGCTCTACGACGTCACGCAGGAGACCTGCGACAAGCTCGGGTTGCCCGCTTACGAGATCTCCAATCACGCGCGGCGCGGCGCCGAATGCCGGCACAATCTGGTGTACTGGCGCGGCGAGGAATATGCCGGCATCGGCCCCGGCGCACATGGCCGTCTCGACATCGACGGCATGCGCCACGCCACCGCCACCGAGAAGCGTCCCGAGGCCTGGCTGATGCGGGTCGAGACCAACGGCGACGGTGTCGTCAGCGACGAGCTCCTCAACAGCGAGGAACGCGCCGACGAATTCCTGCTGATGGGATTGCGGCTCGCCGAAGGCATCGATCCCGAGCGCTACAAGGCCCTCGCCGGCCGCCCGCTCGACCCCCGCCGCATCGCGCTCTTGCGCGAGGAAGGCGCGATCACCGTGGATGCGACGGGACGGCTGCGCGTGACCAGCAGCGGTTTTCCGGTGCTGGATGCCGTGGTCGCGGATCTGGCGGCTTAGCGGATCTCGTAGCCCGGATGGAGCGTAGCGCAATCCGGGACGGTCTCACCGCGTGGACAGAACCCGGATTACGCTGCGCTCCATCCGGGCTACGAAACCATTACGCCCCAAAGCTCTTCGGCGAGCCCGCCACCGCAACGCCGCCGCCTTGCGTCACCTTCATCACGGCAAGTCCGCGTTCATTCGTGCCATCAGCACGGAAGCGGAACAGGCCGTCGATGCCGGCGAAGCCTGAGGGGTTGGTGAGCACGTCGGAGGAGAAGCGCTGGCCGCCTTGCGTGCGCGCCAGCGCGGCAACGAGCGCGACCGCGTCATAGGAAAGGGTCGCGGTGCGGATCGGCTCGGCGCCGTATTTCGTGCGGTAGCGGCCGGAGAAGGCGCGGAAGCCGGCCGGATCGGGCGCGGCGTAAAGGCCGCCCTGCAGCGCGGCGCTGGCATAGACGCGCGGATTGTCCCACAGGCCGGTGCCGAGCAGCTGGATGTTGCGCAGGTTCGCGCCCGCGGCCGTCATCGCATCCGCCACTGACACGACGGCATCGCCGTCATCGGCAATGAATAGCGCGTCCGCACTGCCGAGCTGCTGCGCCACGGTGCGCGCGGGCGTGGCGCGATCGGCACCGTATTTCTCGAACGCAACGATGCGCCCGCCGCGCCGCGGCACCGCCGCCTTCACCGCGGCCTCGACGACATTGCCATAGGCGTTGTCGGGCACCAGCACCGCGACGGAGCGCTTTCCGATGCCGGCGGAATATTCGACGATGCGGTTGACGTCGGACTCCGGCAGGAACGAGAGCAGATAGACGCCGCGTCCGGCGATGCTGGAATCGGTCGAGAAGGCGATGACGGAAATGCCGCGCGTGCGCGCGACCTGCGCCACCGCCGGCACCGATTGCGCGAACAGCGGCCCGAGGATGATCTCGGCACCCTCGTCGACCGCCTGCTGCGCGCCGGCCTGCGCGCCTTGCGGGCTGCCATTGTCGTCCTTGATCAGGAGCTGGATGTTCGGGTTCTGGAACTCGGCCAACGCCATCTCGGCGGCGTTGCGCATCGATTGCGCGGCGAGCCCGGCATTGCCGGCCGCGGAGAGCGGCAGGATCAGGCCGACCTTCACGCCGCCGGTGCCGGCGGTCGTCGCCTGCTGCTGCGGTCCTGCCGGCTGGGCCGGCGGCGCGGAGCTCGAGAACGGGTTGGAGAACTGGCTGAGGCTTTGCTGCACGCCGGCGCAGGCCGACAGCACGGGCGCGCCGAGCAACAGGCCGAGCGCAGTCCGCCGGGTCGCCCCTGGCGATGGGGATCCCGGAAGGTGAGACTTTGGATGACGCGGGCCGACCATGGCAGCTTCTCTTCCGACCTGCCGTCGCCGGCTGATCACGACATTGCTTTCCGCGACGGGGGGCCGCGGATTCAGGCAGTGTGTCGGCAAATAGTTAACCAAAACAAAAGGATAACAACCGCTTAACGCGGCCGCAATCCCGTCCCGGCAGCTCTTCGCCGTCACTCATTCACTCATCAAGGCGGCGTTTCCGTCGCGAATATGGCGCGAGGGCCCCTCTTGCCTCCCGGCGCGATCTCGACCGATCACATTCCCGTCCGTTCCTCGCCCCTCACCTGGATACGATCTTTGGGCACGATCTTTTTCGGCGAGCCGGTTCCCAGCCTTAGCGATCGTGCCTAAGTTGGCTCCATTATGCGCGGAAAGCCGGCCCCGATAAATACGCCTGAAGCTCAAGACGCCGCCTCGCGCGGTTTCTCCATCGATGCCCATCGGCTCGCGGCGCCGAAGGCCGCGCCGGGCCTCCATCTGGTCGCGACCCCGATCGGCAATCTCGGCGACATCACCCTGCGGGCGCTGCAGACGCTCGCCGGCGTCGACGTCATCGCCTGTGAGGACACCCGCATCACGCGCCGCCTGACCGAGCGCTATGCGATCACGGCCCAGCTCAAGCCATATCACGAGCACAATGCGGAGGCCGCGCGTCCCAAAATCCTCGAAGCCCTCGGGCAAGGCGGCTCGGTCGCGCTGGTGTCGGACGCCGGCACGCCGCTGATCTCCGATCCCGGCTTCAAGCTGGTGCGCGAGGTCTGCGCCGCCGGCCATGCGGTGTATGCGCTGCCCGGCCCGTCCTCGGTGCTGGCCGCGCTGTCGGTCGCCGCGCTGCCGACCGACCGCTTCTTCTTCGAAGGCTTCTTGCCGGCGAAATCAGCCGCGCGGCGCAGCCGTCTCACCGAGCTCGCCCGCATTGACGCGACGCTGGTGATGTTCGAGTCAGGCAACCGCGTGCAGGATACGCTGGCCGATCTCGCCGAGATCATGGGGCCGCGCGAGGCCGCGATCTGCCGCGAGCTGACCAAGCTGCATGAGGAGATTTCGCGCGCAACGCTGAGCGAGCTGGCGCGCGAGGCTGCAACGCTGGAGACACGCGGCGAATTCGTGCTGGTGATCGCTCCGCCCGCGGCCGACGCCGAGGTTCTGACATCGGACGCGCTCGATAGTCTGTTGCGCGAGCAGCTTGCCGCGCACAGCGTCAAGGATGCCGTGGCGCACGCGGTCGCGTTGTCGGGCCGGCCGCGCCGCGAGGTCTATGCCCGCGCGCTCGAGCTCGCAAAGGATTCGCGGGGCAGCGATGGCGAAGACTGAGATTCCTGCGGAACCGAAGGTCGCGTCGCCCGAGCGCGTCGCAGCGTTCCAGACCGGTATTTCCGCGGAGAGCCGTGCCGCCGCCTACCTCATGGCCAAGGGCTACCGCATTCTCGCCAAACGTTACCGCACCCCGCATGGCGAGATCGACATCGTGGCGCGGCGCCGCAACCTGATCGCCTTCGTCGAGGTCAAGGCCCGCGCCACGCTGGACGACGCCGCATTCGCCGTGACGCCGCGCCAGCAGCAGCGCATCATCGACGCCGCGCAAGGCTGGCTCGCAGCGCATCCCGAGCATGCCGAATTCGAATTACGATTCGACGCCATGCTGATTGCGCCGCGCTCGCTTCCGCGCCATGTGTTGGCGGCATTCGACGCCTCGACCTGAAAGGCAGCCCATGAAACTGAACGTCGCCGTCCAGATGGACCCCATCGCCCGCATCAACATCAAGGGCGATTCCACCTTCGCGCTGCTCTTGGAGGCGCAGAAGCGCGGCCATGGCCTGTCCTATTACACGCCCGACAAGCTCTCGATGGTCGGCGAGGAGCTGGTCGCGCCGGTTCAGCTCCTGACGGTGCGCGACGAGCCCGGCGACCATTTCACCCTCGGCGAGCCCAGGCGCGAGGCGCTGAACGGTTTCGACGTGGTGCTGCTGCGCCAGGATCCGCCGTTCGACCTCGCCTACATCACCTCGACGCATTTCCTGGAGCGCATCCATCCGAAGACGCTGGTCGTCAACGATCCCGCCTCGGTGCGCAACGCGCCGGAAAAGCTGTTCGTGATGAATTTTCCGCAACTGATGCCGCCGACGCTGATCTCGCGCGACCTGGATGAGATCAACGCGTTCCGCGACAAGTACGGCGCGGTCGTCATGAAGCCGCTGCACGGCCATGGCGGCGCGGCGGTGTTCCGCGTGATGCCGCAGGACATGAATTTCGGCTCGCTGTTCGACATGTTCTCGGTGACGTTCAGGGAGCCCTGGGTGATCCAGCAATTCATCCCCGAGGTGAAGCACGGCGACAAGCGCATCATCCTGGTCGACGGCGAGTTCGCCGGCGCGGTGAACCGCGTGCCGGCCGCCGACGACCTCCGCTCCAACATGGTGCGCGGCGGCGCGGCGCAGGAGACGGAGCTCACCCCGCGCGAGCGCGAGATCTGCGCCACGGTCGGCCCGGCGCTGCGCGAGCGCGGCCTGCTGTTCGTCGGCATCGACGTCATCAACGGCAATCTCACCGAGATCAACGTGACCTCACCGACCGGCATCCGCGCCATCGCGCGGCTCGGCGGCCCGGATGTCGCGGCGAAGATCTGGGACGTGATCGAAGCGAAGCGGAAGAAGTAGAGCTCTGCGCGCAGCCCGGATGGAGCGTTAGCGAAGTCCGGGATGCTAACGACGTATTCACCATGACGCCGCGCGCGCCGTGCGAACGTACGTGCCCGCGTAGGTGAAACTACGGGGCTGTTGGCCGACCCAATAACGCCGCGTTCACCATCTGCCGAAAACCAGCATCGCGGCCGGCGATCACGTTCGGCCTCGCAACACCCCTTATACTTTTGCTGCCTACTCATCGATGCGGGGGAACACGCCAGGTGCGGTTCGAGTGCCCCGCGTAAGAGTAGAAGCGTATGAATACCGCACGCATTGTCGTTCTCGTCATCGCTCTCGGCGCCGGCGGCGTCGCTGCATATCTGGCGAGCGGCTATCAGAATCCGCCCGCGGCCGTCCTGCCCGTCGCCGAGAAGCTGCCGACGGTCGAGGTCCTTATCGCCAAGAACGACATCCAGCTCGGCCAGGCCGTCAAGCCCGAGGACCTGCAATGGCAGGCCTGGCCCGCGGCAACCGCCAGCAGCGCCTTCATCCGCCGCGACAGCAGGCCCGAGGCACCGACCCACATCGCGGGCTCGATCGCGCGCGTGCCGTTGATGCAGGGCGAGCCGATCCGCGAGCAGAAGCTGGTCAAGGCCGAAGGCTCCGGCTTCATGGCCGCGATCCTGCCGTCCGGGATGCGTGCCGTCTCGACCGAGATTTCAGCCGAAACCGGCGCCGGCGGCTTCATCCTGCCGAATGACCGCGTCGACATCGTCCTGACCCGCCGGCTGAAGAATCCGGACGGCGGCAACACCAACGGCCCGACCGGCGGCAACGACCTCATCCTGTCCGAGGTCATTCTCACCAACATCCGCGTGCTCGCGATCGACCAGGCCCCGAAGGAAAAGGAGGGCCAGAACGCGGTGGTCGGCAAGACCGTCACGCTCGAGCTGCGGCCCGACCAGATCGCGACGCTTTCGGCCGCACGGCAGGGCGGCACTCTGACACTCGCGCTGCGCAGCATCGTCGATGCCAACGCAGTCGACGGCACGCCCGAGGACCAGGCGATCAAGCGCCCAGGCGGCGTGAACGTAATCCGTTACGGCGTCCAGGCACGGCAACTGACGTCACAGAAGTGATGGGGACAGCATGAACTACGGGGGTGATCGGACGGGCTTGCGCATTCGGGGGAAGCGCGTGCGCTCGGTCCTGGCGGGGACGATGTTGGTGCTGGGGCTGCTCGCGGCTTCCGGCGTCCTCAGTGCTGCGGAGGCGCCGGTCGGCGACCAGGCGCCGATGCAGGCGTCGGATCTCGGCTTATCGTCGGTTGGGACTATCGCACCGGCGCGGTCGCGCTTTCTGTCGCTCGGCATCGGCAAGTCCGTCGTCATCGACCTGCCGCGCGAGGTCAAGGACGTGCTGGTGGCCGATCCCAAGATCGCCAATGCGGTGATCCGCTCGGCCCAGCGCGCCTATATCATCGGCGGCCAGGTCGGCCAGACCAACGTCGTGTTCTTCGCGGCCGATGGCCAGCAGGTCGCCTCCTATGACATCGCGGTGAAGCGCGACCTCAACGGCATGCGTTCGGCACTGCGCCAGTCGCTGCCGGGCGTCCAGATCGAGGGCGTCGGCGACAGCGTGATGCTGACCGGCTCGGTGTCGAGCCCGGTCGAGGCCCAGCAGGCCGGCGACGTTGCCGCAAAGCTGGTCGGCGGCGCGGACAAGGTCGTCAACAACATCGTCGTGCGCGGCCGCGACCAGGTCATGCTCAAGGTCGTGGTCGGCGAAGTCCGCCGCGACATCGTCAAGCAGCTCGGCGTCGATCTCAGCGCCAGCCTGAATGCCGGCACGGCGGTGGTGAATTTCAACAATTCCAACCCGTTCTCGGTCTCTGGCGGACCGATCGTCAGCAGTAATGGGCTCGGCGTCACCGGCCTCGCCAAGGGCGTCGCCACCGTCAACGCCACGATGCGGGCAATGGAAAGCGCCGGCGTCATGCGGACCCTGGCCGAACCGAGTCTGACCGCGATCTCGGGCGAATCCGCCACTTTCATCGCCGGCGGCGAATTCCCGATTCCCGGGGGCTATGCCTGCGATCCGGTCACTCACGTCTGTACCACCCAGGTCACCTACAAGAAGTTCGGCATCTCGCTGAACTTCACCCCGGTCGTGCTCAGCGAAGGCCGCATCAGCCTGCGCGTGATGACCGAGGTCTCGGAGCTGTCGAACACCAACTCGATCACGTTGACGCAGGCCGTGACCGGGTCCTCGACCAACTCGATCACCATTCCATCGATCCAGACCCGCCGCGCCGAAACGACCCTGGAGATTCCCTCGGGCGGCTCGATGGCGATGGCCGGCCTGATCCAGCAGCAGACCAAGCAGGCGATCAACGGACTGCCTGGTGTCGACCAGGTGCCGATCATCGGCGCGCTGTTCCGCAGCCAGGACTTCGTCAACAACGAGACCGAGCTGATGGTGATCGTGACGCCTTACGTGGTGCGCGCGGTTGCCCAGAAGGAATTGTCGCGGCCCGACGACGGCTTCGCGCCGGCCTCGGACGCACAGAGGGCGCTGCTCGGCCGGGTCAACCGCCTCTATGGCATCGCGAGCCGTGTCGATCCGGTCGCCGGCACGCCGGGCGATTTCGGCTTCATCATCGACTGAGACGAACGGTTTGGGGACCGGGCAAGGCAGGGGCAGGAGGGATCAGGGGATGACGACAACATCAGCCGATCGACGGCGCAATTTGCGGCTCACGCTGGCACTGACGGGCCTCTCCGTCATGCTCGGCGCCTGCAACACCACCGAGATCGTCACCCAGACGGTGCCGACCGATTATCGCCAGCGCCATCCGATTGCGGTGCAGGAAGGCAAGAAGTCGATCGTGATCTTCGTCGGCAAGAGCAGAGGCGGCCTCTCGGCTGCGCAGCATTCGGACGTCGCGGGCATCGCGCGGGACTGGATGCGCGAAGGCACCGGCTCGGTCGTCGTCGATGTGCCGGTCGACACCGCCAATTCGCGCGCGGCTGCCGCAACCTATCAGGAGATCCGCTCGGTGCTCTCGTCCGGCGGCGTGCCGTCGCGCGCCATCGTCCAGCGGCCCTATCGCCCCGATGATCCCGGGCTACTGCCCACCATCCGCCTGAGCTATTCCAAGATCACCGCGGTCGCCGGCCCCTGCGGGCTGTGGCCCGAAGACGTCGGCCCCAACATCCTCAACCCCGGCTACACCGAGAACCGGCCCTATTTCAATCTGGGCTGCGCCAGCCAGCGCAATCTCGCCGCGATGATCGACAACCCGGCTGACTTAGAGCAACCGCGCGCCGAGACGCCCGCCTATACCGCACGGCGCGAGATCGCGTTCGATCGCTATCGCAAGGGCACGACGACGACGACCACCTATCCCGAATCCGACAAGGCCAAACTCAGCGATACCGCCAAATGACAGGCATCCACGACGAAGACGCGGACGATCCGCAGCATCCCGAGGAACACATCGCCCCGGTTCCTCGCATTTCGGTGCAAGCCTTCTGCGAGACCGAGCAGACGCTCAAGGCGGTGACCGCGGCTGGCCAGGACCGCCGGCTCGCCAAGGCCCATCTCAGCGCCAAGGACGGCGGCCTCGCCGCGGCGATCGAAGCCTATGAATCGATGCCGACGCCGAACGTGATCGTCATCGAGTCCGACGGCACGCGCGACATCCTCGAAGGACTGGACGACCTCGCCGGCGTCTGCGATCCCGGCACACGCGTGGTCGTGATCGGCAGCCCCAGCGACACCGCGCCCTATCGCGAGCTGGTGCGCCGCGGCGTCAACGACTACGTGGTCGGCCCGGTCGAAACCATCGACGTGGTCCGCTCGATCTGCAGCCTGTTCTCGGCCTCGGAAGCCATCATCACCGGCCGCGTCATCGCCGTGGTCGGCGCCAAAGGCGGCGTCGGCGCGTCCACCGTCGCGCATAATCTGGCCTGGACCATCGCCCGCGATCTCTCGCTCGATTCCGTCGTGATCGATCTCGACCTCGCCTTCGGCACCGCGGGCCTCGACTACAACCAGGATCCGGTGCAGGGCATCGCCAACGCGGTGCTGTCGCAGGACCGGCCGGACACGGCGCTGATGGAGCGCCTGCTCGCCAAATGCACCGATCGCCTCAGCCTCCTGGCAGCGCCCGCCACGCTCGACCGCGTCTACGATTTCGGTGCTGAAGCCTTCGATGCCGTGTTCGACACGCTGCGCATGACGACGCCCTGCATCGTGCTCGACGTGCCCCATCAATGGTCCGGCTGGACCCGGCGCGCGCTGGTGAACGCCGACGACATCGTGATCGTGGCCGAGCCCGATCTCGCCAATCTACGCAACACCAAGAACATGCTGAGCGTGCTGAAGGCGGCGCGACCGAACGACCGGCCGCCGCTGTACTGCCTCAACCAGGTCGGCATGCACAAGCGTGCGGAGATCGAGGTCAAGGCCTTCGCCAAGACCATGGAGAGCCAGCCGATCGCGGTGATCCCGTTCGATTCGAAACTGTTCTCGACCGCGGCCAATAACGGCCAGATGATCGCGGAGGTCTCCAGGACCCACCGCACCACCGTTCTGTTCCAGAATATGGCGAACCGCCTCGCCGGCCGCGGCGAGGTGAAGAAGCCGAAGCGCTCGCTGCTCGAGCCGCTTTTGAAGAAGCTGAAGGGCAAGTCGGGGCGCAGCTCGGCCCCGCATCGCAAGGCGTCGTAGGCGCGGCTTATTTGAGCATGATCTCCGCGCAAACGCCTTCCGCGTTTGTCGCGAGGGAAAACCGCTTCACACTTTGCGCTGACGCGGCCCTTCGGGTCCGGATCATGCTCTAGGGCGGACTACCTGTCCGCCCGCTGCTGCTTTTTCGCCAGCAGCTGCTTCAGCGCCGCGACCTTGGCCGCGGCCTGGTCCGGCGGCAGATCTGCCTTGACGAGGATTTCGGCCTCGGCCTCGCGACCCTGCAATCCCAGCACGAGCGCCAGATTGGCGCGGACCCGCGCATCGTTCTGATTGCGCTGATGGGCGCGGCCGAGCACCTGTTCGGCCTTCGATAGATTATTCTGCAGCATGTAGGACAGGCCGAGATTGGACAGCACGGTCGGCTCGTTCGGCACGATCTTCAACGCCGCAGCGTAATATTGCTGGGCTTCCTCGTTGCGGCCGAGCTGGTCGAGCACAGCGCCCTGCGCCGACAGGATGCGCCAATCGGGATCCTCGGGCGAATGCGCCCGGCCGAGGACGTCGAAGGCCTGCTGGAAATTGCCGTTGTCGGCGAGCGCGCGGCCGTAGCCGGCGAGCAGCGCCTTGTTGCCAGGACGGGCGAGCACGGCCTGCTCCAGCACTGCGACCGCCTGCGCGCGCTGGCCGCTGCCACGCAGCGCCTTGCCGTATTCGAGAGCAATGGCGGGATCGCTCGGCTTGGCGCGATAACGCTCGCGAAGTGCGTCCATCTCCGGCGTGGGGTCGGCCTTGCTGTCGGACTTGCCGTCAAACTTGGCGGCGGGCTCCCGCTTGCCGCCGAGCGCACCGGTGACGTCGTCGATGCCGGCCGTCTGACAGCCGCCGAGGGCGAGGATCAGGACGGCGGAACACAGATATCCCGCCGGGGATAAGGCGAGGAACGAACGCTTGGGCATACTCTGATCACTCGGCAACTGATCAGAGATGCTTACCCATTAACGCTAAAGTCCCGTTAAGGAGGCGCGCCTGTTGAGGTTCAGTCGACGAACTCGGCGCCGAATTCGCAGCCGATGCGCCAGCGCAGGCGGCATTGGCGGGAATAATCAGGCGCGAAGATGATGGTGAATTGCGGCGGCACTTCCAGAAATTCCGCCACCACTTTCACGCCGCCATCCGAAATGTCCGTGATCGTGCAATCCCGCGGCAGCGAGCCCGCGCCAAAATGGATCTTGGCGAGGCGGCTGCACACCCGACGTTCGCTTCTCCGGCGATTTGCAAGCATTTGAACTGTTCACCCGTTAGACCACGGCCCATCCCGCAGCCCTAGGAGTAGCGGACATTCGTTGGAATGTGCTGAGGAGAGAAGGCGGCATTCGAGACGTAGTGTCTGGGCTGCGTTTACGATTGGTTAGGATTTGACCGGCCGCTAGGCGATTGTTCCCGTATTGTTCTTGCGGAAACGGCCGCGCTCTGCTACCCCTAATTGCAGCAATGGGCAGGCTGGTTCGGCATGGTTCAGCGGGTTTCTACCGTCGCCTTTGAGGGGATCGAGGCCCGCGCGGTCGACGTGCAGGTGCAGGTCGCGCCCGGCCTGCCGGCCTTTGCCATCGTCGGCTTGCCGGACAAGGCGGTATCGGAGGCGCGCGAGCGGGTGCGCTCGGCGCTGATCGCCTCGGGGCTGGCGCTGCCGGCGCGGCGGATCATCGTCAATCTGGCCCCGGCCGACCTCCCGAAGGAGGGCAGCCATTACGACCTGCCGATCGCGCTCGGGCTGATGGCCGCGATCGGCGCCATCCCGCCGGATGCGCTGACCGGCTTCACCGTGCTCGGCGAGCTCGGCCTCGACGGCTCGATCGCGCCGGTGGCCGGCGTCCTTCCCGCCGCGATCGGCGCCAATATGCGCGAGGAAGGTCTGATCTGCCCGGCGTCCTGCGGCTCCGAAGCGGCATGGGCGAGCCCGGACATCCAGATCATTGCCGCACACTCGCTGATCCAGATCGCCAACCATTTCAAGGGCACGCAGGTGCTGTCGCGGCCGACGCCGAAGGTGCACGAGGCCGCCGCCTCGACGCTCGACCTGCGCGACATCAAGGGCCAGGAAAGCGCCAAGCGCGCGCTGGAGATCGCGGCCGCCGGCGGGCACCACCTGCTCATGATCGGCGCGCCGGGCGCGGGCAAATCGATGCTGGCCGCGCGCCTGCCCTCGATCCTGCCGCCGCTGTCGCCGAGCGAGCTGCTCGAGGTCTCCATGATCGCCTCGGTCGCCGGCGAGATCGAAGGCGGCGCGCTGACGGCGCGGCGCCCGTTCCGCTCGCCGCACCATTCCGCCAGCATGGCCGCGCTCACCGGCGGCGGCGCGCGCGCCAAGCCCGGTGAGATCTCGCTGGCACATCAGGGCGTGCTGTTCCTCGACGAATTGCCGGAGTTCGATCCGCGCGTGCTGGATTCGCTGCGCCAGCCGCTGGAGAACGGCGAGGTCGCGGTGTCGCGCGCCAATCATCGCGTCACCTACCCTGCCCGCTTCATGCTGGTCGCGGCGATGAATCCCTGCCGCTGCGGCAATGCGTTTGAGCCCGGCTATGTCTGCAAGCGCGGTCGCATCGACCGCTGCACCGGCGATTACCAGGCGCGCATCTCAGGTCCCCTGATGGACCGCATCGATCTGCGCATCGAGGTGCCGGCGGTGACGGCCGCCGACCTGATCCTGCCGCCGCCGTCGGAAGGATCGGCCGAGGTCGCCGCCCGCGTGGCGGCGGCGCGCGACATCCAGCTGGCGCGCTATGCGGATGCAGGCCTGCCCCATGTCCGCACCAATGCTGAAGCCCCCGCCTCCGTGCTGGAGGAGATCGCAAAGCCGGATGCGCAAGGCGCCAAGCTGCTGCGCGACGCCGCGGAGACCATGCGCCTGTCGGCGCGCGGCTATCACCGCGTGCTGCGGGTGGCGCGAACGCTGGCCGACCTCGACCATGCCGACAAGATCGGCCGGCTGCACCTCGCCGAAGCGCTGTCGTACCGCGCACTCGCGGAGGATGTGCGCCAGCTGGCTTGATCATTCCGCGCATCAACCCGGCGGTAACGACTTTCCTTTACGCTCTGCAAACCATAAGGCCCGACGCGTTTCGGTTGTGAGTTCCCGGGGCCTAGCGAGTAGAGCGTCATGTTGCGTTTCAAGTTCCTGGCCTCGGCTGTTCCCCTGTTGGCGGCTGCGGTGTTCGCCCGCGCCGAGATCGGATCGGTGTCGCATCCCTGCATCGCGTTGGGCGACACATCGGTCGAGCTCACCTCGCTGTTCTGGACCGCCGGCGTGCATGTCGCCTTCACCGACGATCCCGCGCAGGCGACGGTGCGGGTCCAGATCACCGAGGATGCCGACGCCGCGGATTTTGCCGTGGTCGACGACGGCCTCGGCTCCGAGCCTGACACCTGCCAGGCCAGCCCTTCGACGCGTCTCGTCTCGATCGCCGCGCAGCCGGTCGACGGCGGCCAGGTGGTCTATCTCTCCAGCGAAGGACCGGCGGATTACCGCATCTATGTGCGCTCAAAGACGTTCTCGCCGCGCGAGGCGGCGGCGCTGATCGTCGGCGCCCGCGGCGGCCATGGCCGCTTCCAGGCGGCATCGCTTTAGAGCTTTGTGTTTGAGCATGATCTCCGCGCAAACGCGTTCCGCGTTTGTCGCGAAGGAAAACCGCTGCACACTTTTCGCTAACGCGGCCCTTCGGGTCCGGATCATGCTCTGACCCGTTAACGTCTCGTCAACCCTGTTCGGAGGCGGCGCCACCGCCGCAATTTGTTCGCAAGGTCGGCGGGCCATCGTCGCACGCGGCGGCGGGGTTTCAGGCAAGGGTCGGTTGCGATGGGTCGGACGTTCCGGATCAAGGTGCGCATGCGTCGTTTCAGGCGACGGCATCCGAGGCTCGCTTTCGCGATCCGCTCCTTCATGATCTTCTCGGCGACGTTTGGCGGCGCCTATGGTTTCGTCTCCGGCAGCCGGTCGGACAATTCCGGCTACGATCCCCATACCTTTGCGATCGGTGCCAGCTTCCTGTTCGCGCTCGCCTGCCTCGGCCTTGCGACGCTGAGCATGCGCCTGCGCTTCGTCAATAAGCGGCTGCGGACGCTCGCCGCCCACAATGAGGCCCTGATCGACCGCAATTGGGAGCTGAAGGAAGCGGAAGAGCGCGCCCGCAGCCTGTTCGAGCAGCAGGGCGACCTCATCGTGCTGCGCGCTACCGACGGCCGCATCACCTTTGCCAACGAGGCCTATTGCGCGCTCGCGGGACAGGCGCGCAGCGCGCTGGTCGGCACGCGATTCGATTTCGACGTGCTGGAGCAGGGCGACAGTGCCCGCGAGAGCAGCGGCACGCGCATCCACGACCAGAAGATCGCAACCCCGCTCGGCGCGCGCTGGATCGCCTGGCGCGAGGGCTATGTCCGCCTCGATGCCGGCCAGCCCGCCGAGTTGCAGAGCGTCGGACGCGACGTCACCGACCGCACCGAGACCGAGCGCGCATTGTCCGACGCGCGCGACCAGGCCGACGCCGCCAACCGCGCCAAGTCGCGCTTCCTGGCGATGGCCTCGCACGAGATCCGCACCCCCCTGAACGGCATCATCGGTATGGGCGGCCTGTTGCTCGACACCGATCTGACGCCGGAGCAGGCGACCTATGCCAGGGCGGTGAAGACCTCGGGCGAAGCCTTGATGGCGCTGATCGAGGAGCTGCTCGACTATTCCAAGATCGAGGCCGGCAAGCTCGACCTCGATCAACGTCCCTTCGCGCTCTCGACACTTGTCGAAGAGATCACCGAGCTGCTCGCGCCGCGCGCGCAGGCGAAGTCGCTCGAGATCGCCGCCTATGTCGACGAGCGCCTGCCGCTCGAAGTGGTCGGCGACGCCGCGCGGTTGCGCCAGGTGCTGCTCAACCTCGCCGGCAACGCCATCAAGTTCACGAGCAGCGGCGGCGTGGCGCTGATCGTCGAGCCCGGCATCTGGCCGAACGAGATCAGCTTCCTGGTTCGCGACACCGGCATCGGCATCGCAGCCGAAGCCCAGCAGCGCATCTTCCGCGAATTCGAGCAGGCCGACGAGCGCGTCGCCCGCACCTATGGCGGCACCGGACTTGGCCTCGCCATCAGCGAGCGCATCGTCAAGCGCATGGGCGGCCGGATCACGCTCACGAGCGAGCCGGGCAGGGGCTCGACCTTCGAGGTCGCGGTGCCGCTTCCGCCGTCGCAAGGCGGCGCCGGGCAGACCGCATTTCCGAGTCCCGACCTCACCGGCAAGTCGATGCTCCTCGTCGCCGACGGCATCGAAGCCTCGCTCATCGCGCGGCGCCTCGAACGCTGGGGCGGCCAGACCTGCCTGGTTGCAGATGCGGCGGTCGCCGAAGCATTGCTGCCGGAACGCTCCTGGCACACGGTGCTGATCGATCGGGCGATCGGCCCAGCCGCGGCCGATCAGCTCGGTGAGGCCGCCCGCGCGCATGCCTTGCAGCGCCTCGTTCTGCTGACGTCGAGCTCGCGCCACGAGAAGCTGTCGCCGGCTTTCACCGGCTTTCTGGTGAAGCCGCTGCGCGCGGCCTCGCTCGCCGCACGCCTTGCTTTGACGCCGGAGGTCGCCTCGCCCGATCTCGCGCCGGAGCCGCCGCCGGTCTCCGCCGGCCCCGCACCGGCGAAAGGCCTGTCGATCCTCGTCGCCGAGGACAACGAAATCAACGCCTTGCTGATGCGCTCGCTGCTGACCAAGCTCGGCCATCGCGTCGTCATTGCCGTCCATGGCGAGGCCGCGCTGGAATCCTGGCTCGCCGCCTCATCGGCCGGCACGCCCTACGATCTCGTGCTGATGGACATCCAGATGCCGCAGCTCGACGGCATCGAGGCGACAAAGCGCATCCGCGCGCACGAGGCCGCGCTGGGCGATTCCCGGACGCCGATCCTGGCGCTCACCGCCAACACCCTGGTGGAGGATCGTTATGCCTGTTTCGAGGCGGGCATGAACGGATTTCTGATCAAGCCGCTCGACCGCGAGAAGCTCGAGGAGGCGCTGGCGGGCCTTGCCGCGTCCCGGCACCAGACGGTTCCGGATCTCACGGGAACCTGAGCTCGTCTGACGATCGCAATTGAAATCGAGCGCGTTGCGCGTCACGATCCCACCGGGGGCATTTTGCAACCAAAGGATTTGCGCATGAACGTGCTTTGCCGCCTCGCC
This sequence comes from Bradyrhizobium sp. NBAIM14, assembly GCF_020193895.1. Taxonomy (NCBI): domain Bacteria; kingdom Pseudomonadati; phylum Pseudomonadota; class Alphaproteobacteria; order Hyphomicrobiales; family Nitrobacteraceae; genus Bradyrhizobium; species Bradyrhizobium sp. NBAIM14. Next base: position 21,542 of record NZ_JADYVQ010000016.1, read on the forward strand.
CTGATTGTTCTCCTGGCTGGAATCTCCCGCCACGCAGCCGCCGACACACCGGACCTCATCTCGTCGCTCAAGCAGGGCGGCTACGTCCTGATCTTCCGACACACCGCGACTGACGACAGCCAGAAGGATGTCTATCCCTTCAAGTTCGACGACATGAGTGCCCAGCGTCAGCTCAGCGAGAAGGGCAGGGACGCGGCGCGCCAGATCGGGACGGCGATCAAGGACCTCGCGATCCCCATCGGCGACGTCTACACCAGCCGGCTGAACCGCGCGGTCGAGGCCGGCAAGCTGATCTCCGGCCGTGAGGTCAAGCCGGTCGATGCCCTGACCGACAGCAGCAACGCCAGCGCATCGGGAATGGCAAACCCGACCGGCGCCAATGCCAAGGCCGGGCAGGCCGTGCGTCAGCTCGTCGATGCGCCGCCGCAGTCCGGCACCAACACCGTCCTGGTCACCCACAAGACCAACATCGCCGATGCCTTCGGCAAGGACGCCGGCAACGTCGGGGAAGGCGAGGCCTTCGTCTACAAGGCCGGCAGCTCGGGTCCCGCCACCTTCGCAGGGCGCATCACGCTTGCGGATTGGATCGCAAAAGCGGGCAGGTGAGGACCTGCCGCTCCGCCACGATGTTGTGCTACGGACATCCTCTGGCGAACGAGCGAAGAGCTGGCGAACACGTGAGAACATCGGAGAATCGTTCATTCCTCATCCTGCTCGGCGCGATCTCCGTCGCGTTCGTCTGGGTGCTTTGGCCGTTCTCCGGTGCCGTGTTGTGGGCCACGCTGCTGGCCATCATCTTCGCCCCGTTCTATCGACGGATCCTGAAATCCGTGCCCGAAAAGCACAACCTTGCCGCCCTCGTCACCGTCATCGTGGTGGTCGTCATGGTCCTGATCCCCGTGGCGATCATCATCGCGTCGCTGATCGACCAGGGCGGGGAGCTGTATCAGCGCGTTCAGAGCGGGGAGATCAGCCTCGCTCATCCCCTGCAGCAGCTGAAATCCGCGCTGCCCGCCTGGGCTGCGTCGCTCGGGGATCGTCTGGCCGGCATCGATTTTTCGGCCCTGAGGGAGCGCCTGTCGGGTCTGGTCGTCCCTGCCGGCCAACAGCTGGCCGGGCATGCGATCAACATCGGTCAGGTGACGCTGGAGTTCGTCGCAAGCCTGCTCGTGATGCTGTACCTGCTGTTCTTCCTGCTGCGCGACGGTGACGAGCTCAATGCCCGCATTCGCGAGGCGCTCCCGCTGAGCCCGAGCCATACCGCCGAAATTCTCGATGTCTTCACCCTGGCGGTTCGTGGAACGATCAAGGGGATCGTTCTCGTCGCTTTGATACAGGGAGCGCTCGGTGGGCTCATCTTCTGGCTGCTCGGCCTCACCGCGCCGCTGCTGGCGGGCGCACTGATGGCGCTGCTCTCGCTGCTGCCGGTGCTCGGCTCCGCGCTGGTTTGGGTTCCGGTTGCGCTTTACCTGCTTGTTGCAGGTTCGGTCACGAAGGGCCTCATCCTGCTCGCTTTCGGCACCTTCGTGATCGGCCTTGCGGACAATTTTCTCCGCCCGATCCTGGTCGGCCAGTCGATCCAGATGCCGAGCTATGTCGTGCTGCTTGCCACGCTGGGCGGCCTTGCGACGTTCGGAGCGAACGGGTTCGTCATCGGCCCGCTCGTCGCCGCGATGTTTCTGACGACGTGGCACATCTTCGTCGGCTCGAAGTGGCGACAGGGGGCTCCGAAATGATCGTCATGCCGGGCCTGAAGCGGGCGATCCGGCCGACGCGGTCTCTCATGCGGCAGAGACAATGAAGCGCGGTGCAGACAGCTTGTCGGGCGTCGTCTGGCCTCCCCGGAAGACGGTATTTGCCTGCGCGGCGCGCTTGCAATGCGGGCACACGAAGAGATGCGCGATGACCGGGGTCGGCTCGTCCGTGAGCAATTCCGAGCGGAACCACTTCATCTCGACATGGCAGTCCGGACAGACCGGAGCTTCCAGCTGCTCCGCAGCGCTCCTGAGACGATCAACCATGGTGTGCCCCCGCCGTTTTCCAAGGAATAGCGGAATACCCATCGTTGGTCTGCATCAAAAGATACTCTGCGCGAATGGGCAGGGCCCGGGCACCAAGGCGATTACAGCCGCCTGAGCGCCACGCTCTCCACCGTGTGGTCGGCGCCCTTCTTGAGGATCAGCGTCGCACGGGGCCGGGTCGGCAGGATGTTGTCCTCGAGATTGGCGAGGTTGGTACGCTCCCAGATCGCGATCGCGGTCGCGGTGGCTTCCTCGTCCGACAACAGAGCATAGCGGTTGAAGTAGGATTTTGGATTGGTGAATGCGGTGTCGCGCAGCGCCAGGAAGCGCTTGATGTACCATTGCCGCAGCGCCGCCTCGTCGGCGTCGATATAGACCGAGAAATCGAAGAAGTCGGAAACCACCGGCACCGCCTTGCCGTCGCGCGGCAGCTTGCCGGTCTGCAGCACGTTGACGCCTTCGACGATCAGGATGTCGGGCTGGTCGATCTCGGCCCATTGGTTCGGCACGATGTCGTAGGTCAGATGCGAATAGACCGGCGCACGGACGTGGCGGCGGCCGGCCTTGATGTCGGAGAGGAAGTTGAGCAGCATCGGCAGATCGTAGCTCTCCGGAAAACCCTTCTTCTGCATGATGCCGTGCCGCTCGAGCACCGCATTGGGATAGAGAAATCCGTCGGTGGTGATCAGCTCGACTTTCGGCCGCGGCGACCAGCGCGCCAAGAGGGCCTGGAGCACGCGTGCCGTGGTGGATTTCCCGACCGCCACCGAGCCGGCGACGCCGATGATGTAGGGCACCTTGCGGTCCCTGATGTTGAGGAACTGGCGCTCGGCGTAGTACAGCCGCTGCATGGCATCGACGTAGATCGACAACAGGCGCGACAGCGGAAGATAGATGTCTTCGACCTCCTGCAGGTCGAGGCGATCGTGCAGCGAACGCAGCCGGTCGAACTCGCCCGGCTCGAGCGTCATCGGCGTATCGTCGCGCAGTCGCGCCCATTCCTCACGCGTATAAACGCGGTAGGGATTGTACTGCTGCTCGGGTGCGCGGATATCCATGACGCCGCCTTTCCGTTGCGATCTATTCGCCCTTGCCTAGCCGCCCTTGCGCGACGCCTTCTCTTCCAGCCCCGACATCGAGGTCCGCTTGTCCAGCGCGGCCTCGACCTCTTCCAGCTTTATGCCGCGCGCCTTCAGCAGCACAAGGAAATGATAGAGCAGGTCGGCACTTTCAGCGATCAGATGCGCGCGATCGTTTTCGACTGCAGCGATTACGGTTTCGACTGCTTCCTCGCCGAACTTCTTGGCGCAATGCTCGGGGCCTTTGTCGAGCAGCTTGCGGGTATAGGATGCTTCGCCGCCGGACGCTGCGCGGACGTCGATGGTTTCGGCCAGATCATGGATCGTGAAACGCGGCATCGGACTCACTCGGAAACACGCTTGAAAGCAAGCTTGGCAACAGATTTGGCCACGGCGGCCATCCCCGTCCGCCAATGTTAGCATCGTTACGAACCGGAGTCGTCAGGCATCCAGGCGCATCGGCAGCCCACGCCGCGCCATGTGCTCCTTGGCCTCACGAATGGTGAATTCCCCGAAATGGAAGATCGAAGCCGCGAGCACCGCGGTGGCGTGCCCGTCGCGGATACCGTCGACGAGATGGTCGAGATTGCCGACGCCGCCCGAGGCGATCACGGGGACGGGAACGCTGTCGGCGATCGCGCGGGTCAGCGGAATATCGAATCCCTGCCTTGTGCCGTCGCGGTCCATCGAGGTGAGCAGGATTTCACCGGCGCCGAGCGAAACCACCTCCTGCGCGTATTCGATCGCGTCGATGCCGGTCGAGTTGCGCCCGCCATGGGTAAAGATCTCCCAGCGGTCGCCGCCCGGACGCTTGACGCGCTTGGCATCGATCGCGACCACCACGCACTGCTCGCCGAATTTTTCAGCGGCTTCCTTGACGAATTCGCGCCGCGAGACCGCGGCGCTGTTGATCGAGACCTTGTCGGCGCCGGCGCGCAGCAGCGTCTTGATGTCGTTGACCTCGCGCACGCCGCCGCCGACGGTCACAGGCATGAAGCAGGCTTCCGCCGTGCGCCGGACCACGTCCAGCATGATGCCGCGGTTCTCATGGGTCGCGGTGATGTCGAGGAAGGTGAGCTCGTCGGCGCCGGCGGCGTCATAGGCGATGGCGGCCTCGACGGGATCGCCGGCATCCCTGAGATCGACGAAGTTGACGCCCTTGACGACTCGGCCGTCCTTGACGTCGAGGCAGGGGATCACGCGCACCTTGAACATGGGTCAGCTCCTGCGCGCGTCGCGGATCAAGGTGAGGGCGGCAGCGGGATCGAGCCGGCCGTCATAGAGCGCGCGGCCGGCGATCGCGCCGGCGAGCTTCTTCGCGCGCGGCGTCAGCATGGCTTTCACGTCCTCGATCGAGGCGAGGCCGCCGGAGGCTATCACGGGAATCGAGATGGCCTCGGCGAGCGCGATGGTCGCCTCTAAGTTCAAGCCCTTGAGCAGGCCGTCGCGCGCGATGTCGGTGAAGATGATGGCGGCAACGCCGGCATCCTCGAAGCGCTTGGCGATCTCGAGCACCGTGACCTGCGACGTCTCGGCCCAGCCCTCGACCGCGACCTTGCCGTCGCGCGCGTCGAGCCCGACCGCAACGCGGCCGGGGAATGTCTTCGCGGCGGACTTCACCAGCTCGGGATCGCGCACCGCGGCGGTGCCGATGATGACGCGGGTGACGCCCTTGTCGAGCCAGGCTTCGACGGTCGCGAGATCCCGAATGCCGCCGCCGAGCTGGACCGGGATCTCGATCGTCTTCAGCATCGCCTCGACCGCCCCGGCATTCACCGGCTTGCCGGCGAAGGCACCATCGAGGTCGACGACGTGAAGAAACTCAAACCCCTGCTCGGCAAAGCTCTGCGCCTGCGCAGCCGGATTGAGGTTGAACACGGTCGCGCGCGCCATGTCGCCTTGCTCGAGGCGCACGCACTGGCCGTTCTTGAGGTCGATCGCGGGAAAGAGAATCACGGTTTCCATCGCAAGAAGTTCGAGATCAGGGCCAGCCCGAAGCGCTGGCTCTTCTCGGGGTGAAACTGCGTGCCGATGGCGGTGTCCTTGCCGACGATCGCGGTGACGGGCCCGCCGTAATCGGCGCGCGCAAGCACGTCCGCCTCGCTTGCGGCGTTGAGATGATAGGAGTGCACGAAATAGGCGTGCTGGCCCTTGGGACCGAGCGGCAGCTTGTTCAGCACCGGATGCTCCTGCAGCAGGTCCAGCGTATTCCAGCCCATGTGCGGGATCTTCAGGCTTTCATCGCGCGGCGTGATCTTCTCGACGTCGCCGCCGATCCAGTTCAAGCCCTCGGTGACGACGTGTTCCTTGCCGCGGCTCGCCATCAGCTGCATGCCGACGCAGATGCCGAAGAACGGCCGCGCCTTGACGCGCACCGCTTCGGTGATGGCCTCGACCATGCCGTTGACGGCATCGAGCCCGCGCCGGCAATCGGCAAAGGCGCCGACGCCGGGCAGCACCAGGCGGTCAGCCTCGTAAGCCTGGTCCGGATCGCTGGTAACAAAGACCTTTTGCGGGCTCTCCAGGCTGCGCGCGGCGCGCTCGAAGGCTTTCGCGGCGGAATGCAGGTTGCCGGAACCGTAATCGATGATGGCGACGCTCATCTTGACCCTCCCGGTTCTGGAAACAACCCAATGATGCCGCCGGCCGGAATCGGCGGCGGGTTCGAGAATGGCTGACCCGGCACATTGCGGGTCGGCGGCGGGCCGCCGCGATCGACGGCCCATTGATCGCCAGCGCTGCCGTTCTGCTTCTGGCTCCAGCGTTCGAAGAAGCGGCGCTCCGCAGTGTCGCTGTCATCAGCGACGACGATATCCAGCTGCCGCCACTTTCCGCGCGACAAGGTCCAGCGGCGCAGGCTCGAGGCTTCGAGGCCCATCAGCACCGCGACGATGCAATCGGCGAAGAAGATCGAGGAGCGCCCGACGCCGAGGCTCGACAGCCCCGCGTTGAACGCGGCCAGGAAGATCAGATAGCCGATCAGCGCCAGCCACAGCCGATTCCACAACAGCCAGAACGGACCGAAGATCATCGCCCAGAAATGAAAGCCGTCGCGCACGAACACGAACTTGTCGGTCGCGCGCGGATCGGCTCCTGCGGGTGAGGGAGCGTGAACTGTGTAGACAGGCATGGTGATGCCCCGTTCTCGAAATTCAGTGATGCCGCCAGCAGCGTTCGCCGCAAGACGGAAGATGTCAGCCGCCGAGCGAGCCCTTGGTGGAGGGGATCTCGCCCGCCGCCTTCGGATCGATCGCCACGGCCGCGCGGAGCGCCCGCGCCAGACCCTTGAAGCAGGACTCGGCGATATGATGGCTGTTATCGCCATATAGGGTCTCGACGTGGAGAGTCACGCCGGCGTTGATGGCAAAAGCCTGGAACCACTCGCGCACCAGCTCGGTGTCGAACTCGCCGATCTTGTGCCGGGGGAAGTCGGCCTTGAACACCAGGAACGGGCGGCCCGAGATGTCGATCACCACGCGCGTCAGCGTCTCGTCCATGGGCATGTGCACGCCGGCATAGCGGGTGATACCCGCCATGTTGCCGAGTGCCTGCTTGACCGCCTGGCCAAGCGCAATGCCGGTGTCTTCGGTGGTATGGTGATAATCAATGTGCAGGTCGCCCACCGCCTTGACCGTGAGGTCGATGCGGGAATGGCGGGCGAGAAGATCGAGCATATGGTCGAAAAAGCCGATGCCGGTCGCGATATTGGCCACGCCGGTGCCATCGAGGTTCACGGAGACCTCGATGTCGGTTTCCTTGGTCTTGCGCTTGATCGTCGCGGTGCGCATTGAAAGCTGGCTTTCATCCTAGCTAGGGAGCCGAAAACGCCAGTCTCTTAACAGCCAAATGACACCTTCGCTACTGCGGGAACGGCCGGCCGGACCTCTACTTCTGCCTATGGTGAGCGAAATTCGGCCCGGAACGGCCCGTTGTGCCCTTCGTCCCGACCGCCTAAATCAGGCCGGACAGTGAGGTATTCATGCAGGACTCCCAGAACAGCTCGCCGGGCTGGCACGGCACCACGATTCTAACGGTCCGCAAGGGCGGCAAGGTGGTGGTCGGCGGCGACGGCCAGGTCTCGATCGGCCAGACCGTGATCAAGTCCAATGCCAAGAAGGTCCGCAAGCTCGGCAAGGGCGACGTCATCGGCGGCTTTGCCGGCGCCACGGCTGACGCCTTCACGCTGTTCGAGCGGCTCGAATCCAAGCTCGAGCAATATCCGGGGCAGCTGACTCGGGCGGCGGTGGAGCTCGCCAAGGACTGGCGCACCGACCGCTATCTTCGGCGGCTGGAGGCCATGATGATCGTGGCTGACAGGGACGTCTCCCTCGTGCTGACAGGCACCGGCGACGTGCTCGAACCCGAGGCCGGCGTGATGGCGATCGGCTCCGGCGGCAATTACGCGCTGGCGGCGGCCCGGGCCCTGCTCGACACCGACAAGGACGCCGAGACCATCGTCCGCCGCTCCCTGGACATCGCCGCGGACATCTGCGTCTACACCAACCGGAATCTGACGATCGAGAGCCTGGCTACGGGGTAGGGCGGAGGGGTCATTTGTCCGAGTGCCTCTCCGCACGGTCGGTGCAACCTCTCCCGCTTGCGGGGGAGGTCGGCGCGAAGCGCCGGGTGGGGGCTCTTCCCTCTGGGGGATTGTCCCATTGCGGAAACACCCTCTCCCCAACCCTCTCCCGCAAGCGGGAGAGGGAGAGCAGCACCGCTGTGGACGCTAGATGACGCAAAGCTACGCCTTCCGTCCCATGACCGCGGCCGACATGCCGCTGATCCGGCGCTGGCTCGCCGCACCGCATGTTGCCGAATGGTGGCATGATCCGGAGACGCTTGAATTCGTCGGCGGCGACCTCGATCATCCTGACCTGGCGCAGTTCATCGTCAGCCTTGACGGCCGGCCTTTCGCCTACCTGCAGTGCTACCGGCTCGGCGATTGGCATATCAGCTTCGGCCCGCAGCCCGTGGGCACTCGCGGCCTCGATCAGTTCATCGGCGAGGCCGACATGCTCGGATGCGGCCACGGCTCCGCTTTCATCCGCGCCTTCATCGACCAGCTCTTCGCGCGCGGTGTGCCGCGCATCGTGATAGACCCGAGTCCTTCCAATGCGCGCGCGATTCGTGCCTATGAGAAAGCTGGCTTCGTGCCGCAGCACGAGATCGTCACGCCCGATGGTCCCGCACTCCTGATGATCCGAGACCCATGACGCTCGCCGCAACTCCCGCCGCCAAGACCACCTTCCCGCCGCTCGCCTGGGCCGGCATCGCGCTACTGCTGCTGGCGCTGCAGGCGGGGATCCTGCTTGCGATGGGGCGGGTGCCGATCTGCGCCTGCGGCACCATCAAGCTGTGGCACGGCGTGGTGAACAGCTCGGAGAATTCACAGCAGATTGCAGACTGGTACACGTTCTCACACGTCCTGCACGGCTTCCTGTTCTACGGCCTGACTTGGCTTTTGTTTGCGCGGTTACCCTTGCTGCCTCTCTCCTGGCCCGCACGGCTGATCATCGCCATCCTGATCGAAGGCGCCTGGGAGATCGTCGAGAACTCGCCCTTCATCATCGAGCGCTACCGCGCCGGCACGATCTCGCTGGATTATTACGGCGACAGCATCCTCAATTCGGTCTCGGACAATCTGGCCATGATCTTGGGGTTCCTGGCCGCACGCGCGCTGCCTGTCACCACGACCGTGCTGCTGGGGCTGGCCTTCGAGATCGTGCTGGCGCTCCACATTCGCGACAATCTGACGCTCAATATCCTGATGCTGATCCATCCGATCGATGCCGTGAAGCAGTGGCAATCCGGCCCGCCGATCATCTGACCCAAAATGCGGCTTGTCCTTGGCCGTCTCCCGCCCTAGCTAATCAGACATGACAGACTTCTCCCCCCGCGAAATCGTTTCCGAACTCGACCGTTTCATCGTCGGCCAGGGCGACGCCAAGCGCGCCGTCTCGATCGCGCTGCGCAACCGCTGGCGCCGGCAGCAGCTCACCGGCTCCTTGCGCGAGGAGGTGTTGCCGAAGAACATCCTGATGATCGGCCCCACCGGCGTCGGCAAGACGGAAATCGCGCGGCGGCTCGCCAAGCTCGCGAATGCGCCGTTCCTGAAGGTCGAAGCGACCAAGTTCACCGAGGTCGGCTATGTCGGCCGCGACGTCGAGCAGATCATCCGCGATCTCGTCGAGGTCGCAATCGCGCAAGTGCGCGAGCGGAAGCGCAAGGATGTGCAGGCGCGCGCCCAGCTTGCCGCCGAGGAGCGCGTGCTCGATGCGCTGGTCGGCGCCAATGCGAGCTCGGCGACGCGCGAATCCTTCCGCAAGAAGCTGCGCGCCGGCGAACTGAACGACAAGGAAATCGAGATCGAGACGCAGTCGTCGGGCGGCGGCATGCCGATGTTCGAGATCCCCGGCATGCCGGGCGCTCAGATGGGCGCGATCTCGCTCGGCGACATCTTCGGCAAGCTCGGCGGCCGCAGCAAGACGCGCCGGCTGACGGTAGAGAGCTCGCACGAGATCCTCGTCAACGAGGAATCCGACAAGCTCTTGGACACCGAGCAGCTGACGCTGGAGGCGATCAGCGCGGTCGAGAACAACGGCATCGTGTTCCTCGACGAGATCGACAAGATCTGCGCCCGCGACGGCCGCGTCGGCGGCGACGTCTCGCGCGAGGGCGTGCAGCGCGATCTCCTGCCGCTGATCGAAGGCACCACGGTCTCGACCAAGCACGGCGCGGTCAAGACCGACCACATCCTCTTCATCGCCTCCGGCGCCTTCCATGTCGCCAAGCCGTCCGACCTCTTGCCGGAATTGCAGGGCCGCCTGCCGATCCGGGTCGAATTGCAGGCGCTGACCCGCGACGACATGCGCCGCATCCTGACCGAGCCCGAGGCCTCGCTGATCAAGCAATATGTCGCCCTGATGCAGACCGAAGGCGTGACGCTCGACATCACCGACAGCGCCATCGATGCGCTGGCCGACATTGCGGTTGCCGTCAATTCAACGGTCGAGAACATCGGCGCCCGGCGGCTGCAGACCGTGATGGAGCGGGTGCTGGACGAGATCTCCTTCACCGCCCCCGACCGCAACGGCGAGACGGTCCGGCTCGATGCGGATTACGTGCAAAAGCACATCGGCGACCTCGCCAAGAATGCGGATCTGAGCCGCTTCATTTTGTGATTCGGAGCGGTCACGCTATTGATGCGGCGTGACCGTACGCATCCTGCAAAATCCCTGGCGGCTCCTGCTCGCGATCAACGCGGCGGTCATCGTCGGCGTGCTCATTCACAAGATCCAGCTGCCGCCTTACGTCCCCTACATCCATCTCCTGGTCGACTATCATTTCGGCTTCATCAAGCGCGCGCTGATCGGGGCAATCGTCGCGCTGTTCACCGACAAGGTGCCGGTATGGCCAGTGTTCGCGCTCGGCGGGGCGACGTGGCTTGCAACGCTGGGCCTCTATGCCAGGCTCTTCCAGAACACGTTCGGCTTCTCTGCGAAAACGCTGCCTCTGTTCGTCTTCACCGCGGGCTCGCCGTTCTTCCTCAAGAACTTCATGCACACGCTCGGCCATTTCGACATCTATGGCTGCGCGCTGGCGATCATCCTGCTGCTGATGCCGGCGGGCTCGCTGGTCTTCGTGGCCATGGCTGCGCTGTTCTCGATCGTTCTCGTGCTGATCCACCACATTCATCTCTTGATGTACGTGCCGACGATCATCACCATCGTCGTGATCCGGCATTACCTTGCTTACGGTTGTGACCGCAGCAATGTTGTCTTCGGCGGGGTCGCTCTCGCCATTGTCTCCGCGCTGTTCTTCGCCGCGCAGTTTCTGGGAACGATGCCGGTCCCCGAAGCGGACTTCGTCGCCTATCTCAAAAGCCGGATGGCCGATCCTGCGCGCATCGACCTCTTGCAATTCGCCTACATCTGGTACCAGCCGCTGGCGAAGGAGGTTGCCGACACCTGGGGCCGCCTGCCGCACAACATCCTCGGCGTGCCCGTGTTCGCAGCTCTGATCTGGCTGCACGCGCCGCTGTGGCGCTTCTTTGCCAGCCTGATCGGCGCGCTCGCCAGCGATCTGCACAAGCGGCTCGTCATCGCAGCACTGGTCGGCATCAGTGTCACCTATCTCGTGATGTTCGCGATGGTGTTCGACTATTCACGCTGGATCTCGAACTGGGCGGTCTGCATGTTCCTGATCCTGCACGCGGTGAAGATGCTGCCGGCCAAGCAGGAAGCAGCGCTGATCCCGGCGGAGGATCGCAAGACCAACATTTTCGGTCTGATCCTCACGCTGATCCCACGCGTCGGAATCATCCGACCGTTTTAGAGGTAGACCCAGCCTCAGAGAAGGTGAGCTCCCTCACCCGCTTGCGGGCAGGGCTATCGCATTTGAGATTTTCCCTGCGGCCATCCTTCGAGACGCCCGCTTGAGGCGGGCTCCTCAGGATGAGGTCGGAGTGCGCGGTGGCAGTTTCAACGGGCACTGACGCCGATTAGCCTCATCCTGAGGAGGCGCGTCAGCGCCGTCTCGAAGGACGAGCCGTGCGCGCAGACCGCCGCCACAAGTTATATGCGATTGCCCTGCGCTTGCGGGGGAGGGTTGGGGAGAGGGTGTCTCCGCAGAGCGATTCCCCAAGAGGAAAGAGCCCTCACCCGCCGCGCTTCGCGCGTCGGCCTCTCCAGCAAGCGGGAGAGGCAAGGGAAGCCGCATGCGCCGAGACTGCTACCCTCTCGCCCGCCTGATCCGCACATACAGCGCCCCCTCGCCGCCGTGGCCGATCGCGGCTTCCTCGAAGCCGACCACGAAGGCGCGGAATTCCGGCAGGCTGAGCCATTCCGGCACTTGGCGGCGGAGCACGCCGCTTTCGCCGCCACTGCGTCCCTTGCCGGTGATGACGAGCACGAAGGTGAGGCCGTCCTGATGGGCGCGGTGCAGGAAGCCGGCCAGCGCGCGATGGGCGCGCATCTGGGTCATGCCGTGCAGATCGAGCCGTGCCTCGATCTCGCTGCGGCCGCGCGACAGCTTGGTTCGCTCGCGCTTGCCGAGCGGCGCTAGCGGCGGAATCGACGGCTTTGCAGCGCGCGGCGCCGGTGCAGCGGCAACCGGCCTTGACGGTGGCGAAGTCCTCGTCACCTGGGACCCGGGCGAAGATTCGGCGCGCGGGGTAGCATGCGCCTTGGCCGCGCGATGCTTCCGCAGCGGCTTGACATGCTTTGCGACGAGATCCCACAGCTCGCGCTCCTCCTCGCTCAGCGCGCGACGGCGCGGCGAGGGGCGAGGCTCCAGCACGGGCGGACGGGACGGCCGTTTCATTGCGGGCGATGAGGACGATTCTTTGCCGGACGGCGCGGCTCAGGGGCAGGCTCGATCGCGGGACGCGGCACCGGCAGCGGAACCGGGCCGGCGACGGCGACTGTTTCGGTCTTGCCTTGCGCCGCCGCGGCGACGGGCGTGCCGGTCTTTGCCGGATCGGTCTGCGGAAACAGCTTTGCGATCTTCTCGGCGGGCCTTGGGTCCGGGATTGGCAGCTTCGCGGCGCGCGGGGCGGGATCGAGGCTCTTCGGCACCAGCATCACGAATTGCATGGGGTGGCGCAGCCGGCCGGAGACACGGCCGGCATCCGCGCCGGCGCCGAAAAACAGATCGGCCCGTGCTGGCCCGATGATGGCAGAGCCGGTGTCCTGCGCGATCATCAGCCGGCGGAACGGCGTCTTGGCGCGTTCTGACTCGATCGGAAGCTCGCCCTCGATGAAGAACGGCGTGCCGTAGACATGCAGCGATTTGTCGACGGCGATGGAGCGCCCCGCGGTCAAGGGAATGCCTTGCGCGCCGACTGCCTCCTCCTTGTCGGAGAGGTTGACCTCGCGGAAGAAGATGTAGGCGCGGTTCGCGCGGCGCAGCTCCTTGGCGCCGTCGGGGTTCTGCGCCATCCACTCCCTGATCTTCTGCATCGACATCTCCTCTCTCGGGATGATGCCGCGCTCGATCAGGATGCGACCGACCGCCGTGTAGGGATAGCCGTTATAGGCGTCGTAATTGAGTCGAACCGAGCTGCCGTCGTCGAACTTGATGCGGGCCGAGCCCTGGATCTGCGCGAACAACAGATCGGTCGGATCCTTCAGCCAGGCGATCTCGAGCCCCCGGCCGGCGATCTTGCCGTCCTCGATCTCGCCGCGGTCGTAATAGGGCACCAGCTTGCGGCGGCCGATCTTGCGATAGACCGGGCCCTTGTTGGGCAGGCTGAGCGCATCCTGCTTGTAGCCGCGCACAAACAAGTTCGAGGGACGGCGATAGACCGGCACGTTGTAGACATCGGACTGCGTGCGCGACCCCTCCAGCACCGGCTCGTAATAGCCGGTGACGAAGCCTTCGGGCTCGCCGAGCCGCGAGATCCGCAGCGGCGTGAAATTCTCCTCGAAGAAGGTCTTCGCTTTGCCGTCGTCGGCGAGATCGAGCGTTTTAGCGACGCGGCAGGGCTCACCCAGCGATGTGCCCAAAGCTTTGGGCTCGGCCTTGGCTTCGCCGTTCTGCGCATTGATCGGCTTGCAGCTGGCGCGGAAGGTCTTGTACGCGGCGAGATGATTGTCGTCGCCCCACCCCTTCACGTCCGCCCAGGCCAGCGGCAGATATTGCGCGCCGGGAATTTCGAACGGCAGGGAGAGCTGCGGATAGGGCAAGGCCCGCGGCGGAGCGGCAGGCGTTCGCGGCAGATGGTGGTGGCTGCGATGGTGACGCCGCGCCGCCTCGGCGCCGAGCGAAAACGACGACAGCGCGACGGCAGCTGCGCAAAGCGCCGTCGCGCCGTTCTTCAGGAAGATCTTAATTCGCGCTTCCGGTGCCAACCAGCTTCCAGTTCGGATCGCGAGAGGAGGTGTCGCGGGCGAAAGTCCAGATATCGGTGATGTCGGCGACCGTGTCGGCGCTGCCGTCGACGATGTTGCCGGCCTTGTCGCGGGTGGCCGAGATCATCTGCGAGACGAAGCGCACGGTGAGCTGCGCACTGCGATCGCGCAACTCGGCGCCGACGAGCTCGGCCTTGTCGATCGACACGAACCGCGTCTCGGTCTTCTGCTCGTTCTTCTCGCGTTCCTTGATCGCAGCGTCGAAGCTTTCATAGACGTCCGACGACAACAGATCGCGCAGCGCGCGGCGGTCGCCATTGGCAAAAGCGAGCACGATCATCTCGTAGGCGCCGCGCGCGCCCGAGAGGAAATGGCGCGGGTCGAAGCTGGAATCCTTCTCGACGATGGCATCGAGACCCTGCGCCAGCGGCGTGCCCGGCTCGGTCAGCCCCTTCCAGCGATCGGCCGGCGCGGTCGGCTCGGCCGTCGGCGCCAGCGGGGCCTGGTCGATCACCTTGCCCGGCATGGTCACGACGTTGTTGTCCTGGGCGCCTCCGAGCGCGTTGCGGGCGGCGGTGCGATCGAACGGCGGCCGCTCGTTGCCGGTGCGCTGCCCCAGCACGCTACGCAGCCGCAAGAAGATGAAGACGGCCAGCGCCAGGAATATGATGGTGTAGATGTCCACGTCGTATTCGCTTTCTGGTCTTTGCAGGGCTCGTTGCCGGGAAAATCAATCCGGCCAGTAGACCGTTCCTTACGGAAACGGCAAGTCTACATCACCATTTTGGGTCCACGTCAGGTCCGTGGGATGTAGGCACGAAATCTGGCCCGGCCAATGGCGCCTTTTGGCACAGCGCCAAGTGTAGCGCGTTTTATGCTTAAGGGGAAACCCGATCCTGCCTGGAAATGGCGCATCTTCAATCGTTTAAGGCGAAATTTCGCGGAAAAGGCAGGAGGAACGTCAAAGCCGCGATTGCGGCCCGAATTCCCGGTCCGGGACCGTTCGTCCTTGTGGAACGAGCCGGCCCTATGTTAGCCAACCGCCGCGAAATTCAGCCCCAATCGGGTAAGGAGACACTTTCATGACCAACGGTAACGGTACCCCTCCCGAGGCGGCCCAGGCTCCCCAGCTCAACGTGCTGGCGCAATACACCAAGGACCTCTCGTTCGAAAATCCCAACGCGCCGAGCTCGCTGCAGCCGCAGAGCCAGCCGCCGCAGATCAACATCCAGATCAACGTCAACGCCAACAATCTCAATGAACAGGAATTCGAGGTGACGTTGTCGGTCGAGGGCAAGGCCGAGACCGCCGGTAAAGTGATGTTCTCGTTCGAGCTCGCCTATGCCGGCGTGTTCCGGATCGTCAACGTGCCCAAGGAGAACCTGCACCCGCTGGTCATGATCGAGTGCCCGCGCCTGTTGTTCCCGTTCGCACGCGAGATCATTGCGACGGCGGTGCGCGATGGCGGGTTCCCGCCGCTGATGCTGGATCCGGTCGACTTCGTCGGTCTCTACCGCCAGAACATGGAGCGGCAAATGGCCGCTCAGGGCGGACAGGCCGGTCAGGCCTGAGCCGCCGCCAGCGCGACTGGAGCGGGCAGGTACTCGTTCCAGATCGCCTTGTCGCCGAGCGTTGCGATGAAGGCCCGATGAGCCTCGCGCTCGGCTTCGGAAATCCGCGGCGCGAGCGGCACCGGGCGTTGCCGCCGCGGCGCATCGCCGGCGCTATTGACCCTGATCTCCTCGGCGTCCGAGGCCAGCAGCAGCTGCGACTGCCGCGCTCCGACCAGATCGACATAGACCTCGGCGAGCAGCTCGGCGTCCAGCAGCGCGCCGTGCTTGGTACGGTGTGAATTGTCGATCGAATAGCGCGAGCAGAGATCGTCGAGCCGGTTGGACACGCCGGGATGCTTGCGACGCGCCAGCAGCAGCGTATCGACCAGGCGCTCGCGCGGGATCGCGGTGCGCTTGATGCGGTCGAGCTCGGCATTGATGAAGCCGATGTCGAACGAGGCGTTGTGGATCACCAGCGGGGCGTCGCCGATGAACGCCAGAAAATCGTCGGCGACCTCGTGAAACAACGGCTTGGTCGCCAGGAATTCGGACGACAATCCGTGTACCGCAAACGCTTCCGCCGGCATGTCCCGCTCGGGGTTGATGTAGACGTGATACGTCTGTCCGGTCGGCATGCGGTTGAAGATCTCGACGCAGCCGATCTCGACCAACCGATCGCCGCGCAGCGGATCGAGGCCGGTGGTTTCGGTGTCGAGGACGATTTCGCGCATGTCTCTTGGAAGCCGTGTGAGGCGGCGAATCAGGTCCGCCGCTGCGGCATCTTAACGACCTCGGCCAGGATGTGCGCGATTTGGGCCCGCACGGGGTCAAGTCCGTGTGAGGTATCCACCACGAAATCGGCCCGCTTGCGCTTCTCGGCATCCGGCATCTGCTTGGCGATGATGGCATCGAGCTTGGCCTCGTCCATCGTGCCGCGCGCCAGCACCCGCTGGCGCTGCAGCTCGGGCGAGGTCGAGACCACGACCACGGCATCGACCCGCTTCTCGCCGCCGGTCTCGAACAGCAGCGGGATGTCCAGCACCACGACCGGCGCCTTGGCGGCCTCGGCGTCGGCAAAGAATTTCTGCCGGGACGCGCCGAGCATGGGATGAACGATCTGCTCGAGCTGCTTGATCGCGGCGGGATCGTGCACGACACGCGCCGACAGCTTTTGCCGGTCGACCTTGCCATTCGCGGTGGTGCCGGGGAAAGCGGCCTCGATCGCGGGGGCGGCCTCGCCCTCATAGAGCTGATGCACGGCGGCATCGGCGTCGTAGACGGGGACGCCGGCCTCCGCGAACAATTTCGCGGTGGTGGATTTGCCCATCCCGATCGAGCCGGTCAGTCCGAGAATTCGCATCAGCACCCAGCCTTCTCTCGCATCTACACCGCAATTAGCTGCTCGCTGCGCAAATACGCAAGCAGCGGCAGCAGCGGCAGGCCGAGAATGGTGAAATGGTCGCCCTCGATGCGCTCGAACAGATGGATGCCGAGGCCCTCGAGCTGATAGGCGCCGACGCTTCTGGTCACAGCGTCGCCCGCGGCGTCGAGATAGGCCGAAAGATCGGCTTCGCTCATTCCCCGCATGGTCATGCGCGCCACGGAAACGTCCTCGAAGAGAATCCTGCCATCCTGCGCCACGGCGACGGCGGAATTCAGCTCGTGCGTCCGACCGGCGAGATCGCGCAATTGCGCCAGCGCCTGGGCGCGGCCTGCCGGCTTGTTGAAGAGACGGCTCCCGAGCGCCAGCGTCTGGTCGGCGCCGATCACATAATGTCCGGGATAACAGGCAGAAACAGCCTTGGCCTTTTCGCGGGCCAGCAGCAGGGCGATCTCGCGCGGGTTGGAGAGCTTTGACGCGGCCTGGATGCCACGCTCGTCGATATCAGCGGTGACAGCCTCGAATGCGAGCCCGGCATTGGCCAGCAGCATTTTGCGCGCGCTGCTTTGCGAGGCCAGGATCAACGGACGTTTGCCGCGCCACAGGCTCATCGGCGACACTTACTCGGACGGCCGGTTGCGCTGGCGATCGCTATACAGCTTCATGATCGCCGCCGCGGTTTCCTCGATGGAGCGGCGCGTGACGTCCAGCAGCGGCCAGTCATGCTTGGCGCTCAGCTTGCGCGCGAACGCGACCTCCTCCGTGACCGACTGCTTGTCGGTGTAGGTATCGCTGCCGCTGCTGGACTCGGCGCCCATGGACAGCAGACGGTTCTGCCGGATCTGAATCAGGCGTTCCGGCGTCGCGTGCAGGCTGACCACCAGCGGCCGCGTCAGCGTCTCCAACTGCGGGGGCACCGGAATGCCCGGCACCAGCGGCACGTTGGCGGTGCGAATGCCGCGATTGGCGAGATAGATCGATGTCGGCGTCTTCGATGTCCGGGACACCCCGACCAGTACCACGTCGGCCTCGTCGAGACCTTCGACATGCTGACCGTCGTCATGGATCATCGTGTAGTTCAAGGCATCGATGCGCTTGAAATATTCCGCGTTGAGCACGTGCTGGGCGCCGACACGGCCGGTGGTCGCTGCTCCCAGATAGGCCTCGAACAGCTGCATCACCGGTCCGATGATCGACAGGCTCGGAACATTGATCTGCTTGCACTTATCCTCGAGTCTGGCGACCAGATCCTTCTCGAGCAGCGTGAACAGCACGATCCCTGGCGCTTCCTCGATCTCATCAAGCACGCGGTCGAGCTGCTTCTGGCTGCGCACCAGCGGATAGACGTGCTCGACCGGCGTCACGTTGGCGTATTGGGCCGCGACCGCGCGCGCCACGGTGATGAGCGTCTCACCCGTGGAGTCCGAGACCAGGTGGAGATGGAAATAATTGTTCGAGGTCGGCACAAAAACCCTTTGAATTTCGTTGGGGTGGTTTGTGGATTTCTGTGGAGCTTAACCTCTCGGAAAGGGATGTGCGACACCAGGGGCGGGACAAGGCGTGATTTTCTTCACACCGCTGCCGGTCAGGACAAATCCGACGCCTCGCCGAGAGGGAAGCGGGATTGCGCGGACAAGTCCCTTGATAAGCTGCCGATACAATCGCGCAAGCCTTTGAAGCCGGCTGACTTATCGGAAGTCGACAAAGGCTGTCCGGAATATGTGGATGGATGTGAACAAGCGCGCGTGAACGCGCGGACGGAATTGCGTGAGTCCAATCCACGGTCACATAGACTCAAACCTTAAGAATCTAAGATTCTAGATTTGAGGAAGGCGCTACAGAGGGATATGTGTGCGGGGTAAGACCTTAACGGGTTCTTACTATCCCCAGCGTTCCCGCGCTGGGCAGCAAGCCGGACCCCCGAAAATGTTCGAAGACGTCTATCTCTGGATCAAGGCGCTGCACGTGATCGCCGTCATCTCCTGGATGGCCGGCATGCTCTACCTGCCGCGGCTGTTCGTCTATCACTGCGAGGCCGAAATCGGCTCGAAGCAGTCGGAGACGTTCAAGGTGATGGAACGCCGGCTGCTCAAGGCGATCATCAACCCCGCGATGATGGTCACCTGGCTCGCCGGGCTCTATCTCGCCTGGTCCGGCCATTGGTTCTCGTTCGGCTGGCTGCACGTAAAACTGGCACTGGTCCTGGCGCTCTCGGCGGTCCACGGCTTTTTTTCCCGCTGGGTCAAGGATTTTGCCGCCGATAAGCGCCCGCGAAGTCAGAAATTCTATCGCATAATCAACGAGGTGCCGACCGTCCTGATGATTTTCATCGTCATCATGGTGATCGTGAAGCCGTTCTAGGCAGACCGCGCGGCGATTAGCTCAGCGCTTCGGCTTGCGGAGCGCCAGGCGATTTTCTATATTATCGATATCCCACCCAACGCAGGCGGATGTGGTTGTGTCCGAGCCTTCCAGAGGCCGGACCCCGCATCAGGATTGAAGCCTCACCGGCGTTCACCTTGCCAGACCTGCGGACCTTACCTGCACCTGCTCGCGTCCGCATTTCAGAGCCTCCTCGCACCCCCTCTTTTCAGGTTACCCCACAGGACCACCCCAATGCGGGAAATCAAACTCGAAGACCTCAAGTCCAAAACGCCGGCCGAGCTCGTCTCGTTCGCGGAGGAGAATGGGGTCGAGAATGCCAGCACCATGCGCAAGCAGGAGCTGCTGTTCGCCATCCTCAAGCAGCTGGCGCTCGCCGAGACCGATATTGTCGGCCAGGGCGTCGTCGAAGTTCTCTCCGACGGCTTCGGCTTTCTCCGCTCGCCCGACGCGAATTATCTGCCGGGCCCCGACGACATCTACGTGTCGCCCTCGCAGATCCGCCGTTTCGGCCTGCGCACCGGCGACACCATCGAAGGTCACATCCGCAGTCCGAAAGAGGGCGAGCGCTACTTCGCGCTGCTGAAGGTCAACACGCTCAATTTCGAGGATCCGGAAAAGGCCAAGCACAAGGTCAATTTCGACAACCTCACGCCGCTGTTTCCGAATCAGCGTTTCCGCATGGAGATCGACGATCCCACGCGGAAAGACCTGTCTGCACGCGTGATCGACATCGTCGCGCCCATCGGCAAGGGCCAGCGCGCCTTGATCGTGGCACCGCCGCGTACCGGTAAAACCGTGCTGATGCAGAACATCGCGCATTCGATCACGCACAATCACCCCGAATGCTATTTGATCGTGCTCTTGATCGACGAGCGTCCGGAAGAAGTCACGGACATGCAGCGCTCGGTGAAGGGCGAGGTCGTGTCCTCGACCTTCGACGAGCCGGCGGTGCGCCACGTTCAGGTCGCCGAGATGGTGATCGAGAAGGCAAAACGCCTGGTCGAGCACGGCCGCGACGTCGTGATCCTGCTCGATTCGATCACGCGCCTCGGCCGCGCCTACAACACCGTGGTGCCGTCATCCGGCAAGGTGCTGACTGGCGGTGTCGACGCCAACGCGCTGCAGCGTCCGAAGCGCTTCTTCGGCGCGGCCCGCAACATCGAAGAGGGCGGCTCGCTGACCATCATCGCGACCGCGCTGGTCGATACCGGCAGCCGCATGGACGAAGTCATCTTCGAAGAGTTCAAGGGCACCGGTAACTCGGAGCTGATCCTGGACCGCAAGGTCTCGGACAAGCGCACCTTCCCGGCGATCGATATCTCGCGCTCCGGCACCCGCAAGGAGGAGCTCATCACCGATCCGCAGGTGCTCAAGAAGATGTACGTGCTCCGCCGCATCCTCAATCCGATGGGGACGATGGACGCGATCGACTTCCTGCTCGACAAGCTGCGCTCGACCAAGAGCAATTCGGAGTTCTTCGACTCCATGAACACCTGAGTGCACTGCAATAAATCCCGGGGCGCCTTCGGGCGCCCTTTTTGTTGCGGTTTTGCTGCAGCGAAGGTGCAGCATGAGCGGCAGCCGGTGCTCGACCTAGGTTTCTCACTAACCTGTTGATATTGAAAAGTAATTCTTGAAACCCTAGTCGGCCTCCTCCTGCGATCAGGCCAACTGCAGCAGAATGCTGCGGTTATATTGCGGTGCAAAATCGATTTGCTGCAGAACCTGGTGCAGCAAATCCGGTTGCTCTCGATCGCGAGAAACTGACGTTTGCGTTTTCGGCCGCAGCCGGACAAATAGGCTATGCATCCACGAGACCAGACCATTTTCGCGCTGTCATCCGGGCGGGCGCCCAGCGCGATCGCCGTGGTCCGCGTCTCCGGCTCGCAAGCCGGCGCGGCGCTGACGGCGCTTGCGGGCCGGCTGCCGGCGCCGCGACAGGCGAACCGTCGGCTGCTCCGGGACGGCGAGGGCCAGCCGATCGACGATGCGGTCGTGCTCTGGTTTCCAGGACCGGCCAGCGCCACCGGCGAGGATGTTGCCGAGTTTCACGTTCATGGCGGCCGGGCGGTGCTCGCGGCGCTCTTCGCTGCAATTTCCGATATCCCGAATACACGTGCGGCCGACCCCGGCGAGTTCACGCGCCGCGCCTTCGAGAATGGCAAGCTCGACCTGACCGAGGCCGAGGGGCTCGACGACCTCATCCACGCCGACACCGACCGCCAGCGCCGCCAGGCGCTGCGCCAATTACAGGGCTTGCTCGGCGACCGCGCGCGCGACTGGCGCGAGCGCATCATCGAGGCCTCCGCGCTGATCGAGGCCGGCATCGATTTTTCCGATGAAGGCGACGTGCCGGCGGAGCTGAGGGCGCCAGCAATGAAAGCGATCAGAGCGCTTCACGACGAAATCACAGAAGTGCTTGCGGCACAGGGGCATTCTGAACGGCTGCGCGAGGGCCTTGTCGTTGCCATCGCCGGCGAGCCGAATGTCGGCAAGTCGACGCTGATCAACCAGCTCGCGCGCCGCGAGGTCGCGATCGTCTCGCCGCATGCCGGCACGACGCGCGACGTCATCGAGGTGCAGCTCGACCTCGACGGCTATCCCGTCACGGTCATCGACACCGCTGGCATCCGCGAGACCGAGGATCCGGTCGAGCAGGAAGGCGTGCGCCGCGCCCGCGCGCGCGCCGAGGACGCCGACCTGGTGCTGTGGCTGGTGGAGGGCGGACAAGCCGTCGATCCGGATACAATGCGCTCGCGCTGGACATTGGCGGACGGTGCTGTTCCGTCCGGCGGCTCGGTCTGGATCGTGCGCAACAAGATTGATCTCGGCAGGGTCGGAGCAGCCAGGCCGAGCGAGTTCGGGATCTCGGCAAGCCGGGGCGACGGCATGCCTGAGCTGGTCGAGGCGCTGGTGAAATTCGCTTCGGAGTTCTTCGGAACCACCGAGGGCGCCATGGTGACCCGGGCGCGCCAGCGCGAATTGTTGAGCCGGGCCTCAGACAGCTTGCGCCGGAGTCTGGACCTTGTAGAACACGGCGAGGAGCTCGCGGCCGAAGAGCTGCGGGCGGCCGCCTATGCCCTAGGCCGGCTCTTGGGCCGAGTGGACGTTGAAGATGTCCTCGGCGCCATCTTTCAGAAATTCTGCATTGGAAAGTAGGGCTAGTCCTTCATTGTAGAACTAGCCCTTGTTCCGTTTCTTCTGTTTCACGTGAAACGGGGAGGCAAGTTCGGCGCAGTGGTTTCGAGTTGTTTCACGTGAAACAGCACGAGCACCAGCGGACCAATGCCGTCCCGTTGCGATCTGACATACTTCAGTGTGGTGAAAGTCGAAGTGATAGCCGGGGCCGCCAACCTCGTCATTGCGAAGCGCAGCGAAGCAATCCAGACTGTCTCCGCGGAGGGATTTCCGGATTGCTTCGCTGCGCTCGCAATGACGGGGTATGTGGCGATTGCCTTGCGTCCGACTGATGGCTCCCATGGCGGGACAACAGGACGACGACATCACGGGCCGTAAAAGCCCCCGATCTTGTTTCACGTGAAACACCATAACGGATCAATGCAGCTCCTACTGTGCATGGGGTTGTTTTCGCTAAAGTGCTTCCGACTTGGGCCGCGCCTGTTTCACGTGGAACATGTGACCCCGAGTTTCCACTTCCGGCTTTCTCGCCGCTAAGCTAGAAGTCCGTCCATGCGAACAGAGCGAGAGAGCTTCGACGTCATCGTCATCGGCGGCGGTCACGCCGGCTGTGAGGCCGCGGCTGCTTCTGCCCGGATGGGTGCGACGACCGCTCTGGTAACGCACCGTTTCTCGACCGTTGGCGCGATGTCCTGCAATCCCGCCATCGGCGGGCTCGGCAAAGGGCATCTGGTCCGCGAGGTCGATGCGCTCGACGGCCTGATGGGCCGTGTGGGCGATGCCGGCGGCATTCAGTTTCGCGTTCTCAATCGTCGGAAAGGTCCGGCCGTCCGCGGTCCGCGGGCTCAGGCCGACCGCAAGCTCTATGCGGTGGCGATGCAGGCCGCGATCCGCCAGACCGAAGGTCTTTCCGTCATCGATGGCGAAGCCGACGAGCTGGTTGTAGTCGATGGCCGGGTGACCGGGCTTCGCCTGGCCGACGGCCGGGAGCTGCGGGCAGGGGCCGTTGTCGTGACCACCGGCACCTTCCTCCGCGGTCTCATCCATCTCGGCGAGAAGAACTGGCCCGCCGGACGCGTCGGCGAGGCGCCTGCGATGGGCCTTTCCAGCTCCTTCGAGCGCGCCGGCTTCACTCTTGGACGTCTCAAGACCGGGACGCCGCCGCGTCTCGACGGCACCACGATCGACTGGTCCGCAGTCGAGATGCAGCCCGGCGACGAGCCGCCGGAGCCGTTCTCGGTGATGACCGAGCGGATCACGACGCCGCAGATCCAGTGCGGGATCACCCGGACCACGTCCGCGACCCATGAGGTGATCCGGGCCAATGTCCATCGCTCCCCGATGTACTCCGGCCAGATCAAGAGCTCCGGTCCACGCTATTGCCCCTCGATCGAGGACAAGATCGTCCGCTTCGGCGACCGCGACGGTCACCAGATCTTTCTGGAGCCGGAAGGGCTCGACGACACGACCGTCTATCCCAACGGCATCTCGACCTCGCTCCCCGAAGAGGTCCAGCTCGCGATCCTCGCCAGCATCCCCGGCCTGGAGCGGGTGAGGATGGTCCGTCCCGGCTACGCCATCGAATACGACCACATCGATCCCCGCGAGCTCGATCCGACCCTCCAGACCAAGCGTCTGCGCGGTCTCTTCCTGGCCGGGCAGATCAATGGCACCACCGGATATGAGGAAGCCGCCGGGCAGGGCATCGTCGCCGGCCTGAATGCCGCGCTCTCCGCCAGCGGTGCCGCGCTCACCGTGTTCGACCGTGCCGACGGCTATCTCGGTGTGATGATCGACGACCTCGTCACCCGCGGGATCAGCGAGCCCTATCGCATGTTCACCTCCAGGGCCGAGTACCGGCTGACCCTGCGGGCCGACAATGCCGACCAGCGTCTCACCGAGAAAGGGATCGCTTTGGGATGTGTCGGCAGCGCCCGCATCAGGCATCATCGCGCCAAGATGGACGCCCTGAACGCTGCCCGGACGTTGTCGAAGTCCCTGACCATCACCCCGAACGAAGCCATCAAGCACGGGCTGTCGCTGAACCGGGACGGCCAACGCCGCTCGGCGTTCGAGCTGATGGCCTATCCGGAGATCGGCTGGAGCCAGGTCCGCGCGATCTGGCCTGAGCTGTCGGCCATCGATCCCCTCATCGCGACCCATCTCGAGATCGACGCCAAGTACGACGTCTACCTGGAGCGCCAGAGCGCCGACGTCGAAGCCTTCCGGCGCGACGAGGGCATGGTGCTGGCGGATGTCGATTACCAGCTCGTGCCCGGTCTCTCCAATGAAGTGCGCGCCAAGCTGGAGAAGGCACGACCGTTCACCGTCGGCCAGGCCGGCCGGATCGACGGGATGACGCCGGCGGCGCTCGGCATTCTCGCGGCCTATCTCCGCCGCGAGGCACGGAAGACTTCCAAAGCAATCGCATAAAGCCAATCGCATAGGCGTTTCACGTGAAACAGCGCGGATCGGGCGGAGATCGACCGCCATCGCGAAGACCCGGAGCGGGTGAGGGCGCCGGGCAGCGAAGTGAACCTGGAGTGGCCGGCCCGAAGATCAGCAAGGCCGCGGCCAACGACAAGGTGCTCGATTCGATCATCGCCGCTGACAAGACCGCCGCTATGAAGCTCGCTCCCGTTTCACGTGAAACCGAGGAGCGGCTTGATCGCTACATCGCGCTACTCCGGGAGTGGCAGGCCAAGACCAATCTCGTCGCGCCATCGACTTTGCCAAACCTCTGGACCCGGCACATCGCTGACTCGCTCCAGCTCGTCGATCTCGCACCGGCTGCAAAACGGTGGGCTGATCTCGGGAGCGGCGGCGGATTTCCCGGCGTCGTGCTCGCCTGCGTCATGGCCGGCACGCCTGGCGCGAGCGTCCATCTGGTCGAGCGAATCGCCAAGAAGGCCGCTTTTTTGCGCGAAGCGATCCGCGTCACCACATCTCCGGGAGTCGTACATCTCGCTGAGATCGGGGATAATGTGGATAGAATCACCGGCCCCGTCGATTGCGTCACCGCGCGTGCGCTGGCTCCGCTACATCAACTCATCGGCTTTGCGGAGCCGCTGATGAGCCAGGGCGCAAAAGCGTTGTTTCCCAAGGGTCAAGATGTAGAGGCTGAATTGACCGAAGCCGCTAAATATTGGAATATTCGGCCGCAGCTCCACCAAAGCCGCACGGGCGACGGCTGGATCGTGGAGCTCAATGCCGCCGAACGGCGCAACTGAGGCGTTAAGGGGTGAGTGGGGAATTGCGATGAGCGTGATTGACGAACCGCAGCAAGAACAGACGGCCCAAAAGACCGACGAGGTCCCCCACGGCCATCCGCGCATCCTCGCGCTGGCGAATCAAAAGGGCGGGGTGGGGAAAACAACCACAGCGATCAACTTGGGCACGGCGCTCGCGGCGATCGGGGAGCGCGTCCTGATCGTCGATCTCGATCCTCAGGGCAACGCCTCGACCGGCCTCGGCATCGATCGCCGCAACCGCTCCTGCTCGACCTACGACGTGCTGATCGGCGAAGCCGCCTTGCGCGAGGCGGTGGTCTCGACCGCGGTGCCGCGGCTGCACATCGCACCATCGACCATGGATCTCTCCGGCCTCGAGCTCGAGCTCGGCACCACGCCCGGCCGCGCCTTCAAGTTGCGCGATGCGATCGGCGCGCTCAACAACAACGTCTCGCCGGACGCCGACTACACCTACGTGCTGATCGACTGCCCGCCCTCGCTCAACCTGCTTACGGTCAACGCGATGGCGGCCTCGGATGCGATCCTGGTGCCGCTGCAATGCGAGTTCTTCGCGCTCGAAGGTCTGTCGCAATTGTTGCAGACCGTGGAGCAGGTGCGCTCGACACTCAATCCGAACCTGTCGATCCACGGCATCGTGCTGACCATGTTCGACTCGCGCAACAACCTGTCGAACCAGGTCGTCGCCGACGTCCGCCAGTTCATGGGCGAGAAGGTCTACAAGACCATGATCCCGCGCAACGTGCGCATCTCGGAAGCGCCGTCCTACGGCAAGCCGGTGCTGGTCTACGACCTCAAATGCGTCGGCAGTGAAGCTTACTTGCGCCTCGCCACCGAAGTGATCCAGCGCGAGCGCGAGTTGCGCACCACGCATTGACAATGCCGTAGGGTGGGTTAGCCGAAGGCGTAACCCACCACGGTCTATCTCAGTGGAAACAGAGGAGGTGGGTTACGCTTCGCTAACCCACCCTACGATTCGAAATTCAGTTCTGGAGTGCTGCACCGTGAATCCAAGGGAGCTGGCGATGGCCGACGAAGCGCGTTCGCGACTGGGCCGGGGTCTTGCAAGTCTGATCGGCGACGTCGGCGGCGAGGCTCAGCATGTCGATCGTCCGCGCGCGCAGCGCAAGGTGCCGATCGAATTCATCAAGGCCAATCCGCGCAACCCGCGCCGCACCTTTTCGGACACCGAGCTGAAGGAGCTCTCGGAGTCCATCAAGCAGCATGGCGTGATCCAGCCGATCGTGGTGCGTCCGGTGAAAGGCGCGCAGGACCGCTTCGAGATCATTGCCGGCGAACGACGCTGGCGCGCCTCGCAGATGGCCGGGCTGCACGAGGTGCCGATCGTCCCGGTCGACATCAGCGACAGCGATGCGCTGGAATTCGCGATCGTCGAGAACGTGCAGCGCGAGGACCTCAATCCGATGGAAGAGGCGCAGGGCTATCATGCGCTCGCCAACGAGTTCAAACGCAGCCAGGAGGACATCGCCAAGGTCGTCGGCAAGAGCCGCAGTCACGTCGCCAACATGATGCGGCTGACCAAGCTGCCGGCGGAGGTGCAGGCCTTCATCGCGACCGGCGAGCTGACGGCCGGCCACGCCCGCGCGCTGATCGGCGTGCCCGATCCACTCGCCGCCGCCAAGCGCATCGTCGAGGAAGGTCTCAACGTCCGCCAGGCCGAGGCGCTTGCGCATGAAGAGGGCGTGCCGGAGCGCAAGCCGCAGAAGGCGCGCGCCAGCGGGGGCAAGGAGAAGGATCCCGACACGATCGATCTGGAGAAGCGCGTCAGCGACGCGCTCGGCCTCAAGGTCACCGTCAATCACCGCGATCCCGGCGGCTCGGTGCAGATCAACTACCGCAACCTCGATCAGCTCGACGAGGTGATGAAGCGGCTGGCCAAGGGCGCGCTGTAGACCAAATCCTCGGCGTCGTTCCCGCGTTCGAGAACGACAGGGCGTGCGTGGGTGCGCAACTACATCGTCATTGCGAGCGCAGCGAAGCAATCCAGAGTCCCTCCGCGGGGAGATTCTGGATTGCTTCGCTCGGCTCGCAATGACGGGTGGAGAGAGCTCCGCTCGCAATGACGTGGAGAGAGCGGAGATCTAGCCCCGCCGTTTCGCATTCGCGGCGATCGCCATCAGCGCACGCTGGGCGATGGCGGCGGCGAGGGTGGACTGCTTGCGCGTGTCGAGCGCGGCGGTCGCGAGCTGCTCGATCACAGCAGCGAGCCGCGCCGGGCTGAAATTGCGTAGCGCGGTTTCGACCGCGGGCTTTCGTGAAAAATGCAGGCGCGGAAAGCCGCCGTCGAGCACGGCGGAGGCAGGCGTGCCGTCGGCAATCGCCAGCGCCGATTTGTGCAGCCACGCGGCCTGGCGCTGCGCGGCCGAGATGATCACGCCGGGATAGGTCCCGGCGATCATTGCCTTTGCAAACTCGGTCTCGACGATGTCGGGCCGCCCGGCGAAGGCACCGTCGACGATCGGATCGAGCTTCAGCTCCGAGGCATCGGCGACCACGGCCATGACGTCATCCAGCGTGACCTCGCCCTTGCCATGGGCGTAGAGCGTCAGCTTGCGCAGCTCGTTACGCGAGGCCTGACGGTCGCCGCCGAGGAACGACATCAGCGCCGCGCGGGCGTCCGGCGCGATGCGCAAATTCGCGATCCGCAGCTCGTCGTCCATCAGCTTGGCAAGATCGCGCTCGGTGTCGGGATAACAGCCGATCGCCACGGCGGTCTTGGCTTTCTCGCAGGTCTTGCGCAGCGGCGATTCCGGACGGAGCTCGCCGGCCTCGATCACGATGCGGCAATCCTTCACGTTCATCTCGGCCAGAGTCTCGATGCCGGAGGCAAAGCTGCGCGAGCCGGCGCGAACGCGGATGGCGCGTCGGCCGCCGAACAGCGGCACCGTCATGGCTTCGTCGACCAGGCGCGACGGCTCGGCGGAGAGCTCGTCACCGTCGAGCTTGACCAGCGAGAACGGATCGTTGGGATCGTCGACGCCGGACGCGATCAGCGCGTCGGCGCGCTCGCGCACGAGGCCGGCATCGGGACCGTAGAGCAGGATGATCGGACGGCCCGCATCGGGGCGGGCGAGGAAGGCGTCGATCTCTTTTCCGCGCAGTGCGACCATATCGTCCGATACTCGTCATTCCGGAATGCCTCGTCAGAAGGCGAACCCGGAATGACGGAAGCGTATTACGTTCCCGCGGTGAAGAACGAGGCGAGCCGGGTGGTGATGTTCTCGGCGATCTCGTTGGCGGCGCGATCCTCGGCATCGCGCACGGCGCGGGTGCGCGAGAAACGCTGATAGGACCCCGGCATGTCATAGGACACGCGCGAGAAGGTCGAGCCGGTCATCACAGACTTGCCGGTTACGACTTCGACCAGATTGTACTGGGCGTCGATGCCGAGATTTTCGCTGGTCGGCAATCCCGTTGCGGAGCTGACGATCAGGGAGGAGCGGCTGGTGGTGAAGCGGATGTCGAGCCGGTGGGTCGGCGGCATGCCCGTCGCCGTGCCGTAAAGCTTGAAGGCCAGCGCGTTGCGGATCTCGACGCCGACGCGGGCCTCGCGGGACGCATTGGGTTTGTTAATCGGGGGCAGCTCGACCCCCATCAGCTTCTCGCGCAGGCCCGGGGTGCCGTCGCTGCGCTCGGCATACATCGGCTGGAAGCAGCCGGCCGTCAGCGCCGCCAGTGCGGCAACTGCCAGCAAGCGGGCTGCGATACGGGTCCTAGCCGACAACATTCACGATCCTCTTGGGAACGATGATCACCTTGCGGACGGGCTTGCCGTCCAGGGCCAGCTTTACCGCATCGAGGGCCAAAACGGCAGCCTCGATTTCCGGATTTTGGGCCGCTGTTGCAACTGTGACCTCACCCCGCTTCTTGCCGTTGACCTGCACCACCAGGGTCACGCTGTCTTCAACCAGCAAATCGCGTTCGATTTGCGGCCAATCGGCCTCCGAAACCAGCCCCTTTTGGTCCAGAACCTGCCAGCACTCCTCGGCCAGATGCGGCATCATCGGCGAGAACAGCTGGACCAGGATCTGGCTGGCCTCCTGGATCGCCCAAGCCAAATCTGGAGCGAGATCCGGGGCGGGCTGGCCGGGGCGCTGGAGCACCTCCGAGAAGGCATTGGTGAATTCGCGGATATGGGCGAGGCAAACGTTGAAGTGCAGCCGCTCGATGCCGGCGGTGACCTTGTCCAGCGCGCCGTGGGCGGCCTTGCGCAACGCCGTGGCGTCCGGGCCGAAGCTGGCCGGCCGGGCCGCCGGCGCAGCCTTGCCGAGGGTGGCGGCATCGTTCACCAGCCGCCACAGCCGCTGCACGAAGCGCGAGGCACCCTGGACGCGCTCGTCGCTCCAGATCACGTCGCGGTCGGGCGGAGAGTCCGACAGCATGAACCAGCGGGCGACATCGGCGCCATAGGTCTCGATGATGTCGTCGGGGTCGACCGTGTTCTTCTTCGACTTTGACATCTTCTCGATCGGGCCGATCGCGATGTCTTCGCCCGTCGTCAGAAGCGTAGCGCGGCGTCCGTTGCCGCCGACCTCGACCTTCACCTCGGCCGGCTGCACATAGCTGCCGTCGGCCTTCTGGTAGGTCTCGTGCACCACCATGCCTTGCGTGAACATGCCGGCGAACGGCTCGTCCAGCGCGATATGCCCGGTCGCTTTCATCGCGCGGGTGAAGAAGCGGCTGTAGAGCAGATGCAGGATCGCGTGCTCGACGCCGCCGATATATTGGTCGACCGGCAGCATCCGGTTGGCGACCGCAGGCGTGGTCGGCGAAGCCTCGTTCCAGGGATCGGTGAAGCGCGCAAAGTACCAGGACGAGTCCACGAACGTGTCCATGGTGTCGGTTTCGCGCTGCGCCTTGCCGCCGCATTGCGGGCAGGTGACGTGCTTCCAGGTCGGATGATGATCGAGAGCGTTGCCCGGCTTGTCGAAGGTCGCATCGTCAGGCAGCTTCACGGGCAGGTCGGCATCCGGCACCGGCACCACGTCGCATTTCGGACAGTGAATGACGGGAATCGGGCAGCCCCAATAGCGCTGGCGCGAAATGCCCCAGTCGCGCAGACGGAAATTCACCTGGCGCTCGCCGACCGGCGCGTTGCCGCGCAGCTCCGTCTCGAGCCGCTTCGCCACCTCTTCCTTCGCCTGCTCGATGGTCATGCCGTCGAGGAAGCGCGAATTGATCATGCGGCCGTCGCCGTCATAGGCGGTATCGGTGATGACGAAGCTCTTCGGATCCTGGCCTTCCGGGCACACGACGGGCGTGTTGCCGAGAGCGTACTTGTTGACGAAGTCGAGGTCGCGCTGATCGTGCGCCGGGCAGCCGAAGATGGCGCCGGTGCCGTATTCCATCAGCACGAAATTGGCGACATAGACCGGCAGCTTCCAGGAGGGATCGAACGGGTGCACCGCGCGGATGCCGGTGTCGAAACCCTGCTTCTCAGCGGTGTCGATGATCTCCTGCGCGGTGCCGATCTTCTTGATCTCGGCAACGAAAGCCGCAAGCTCAGGGTTCTTTGCGGCGGCGGCCTGCGCCAGCGGATGATCCGCCGAGATCGCCATGAACTTGGCGCCGAACAGCGTATCCGGCCGCGTCGTGAAAATCTTCAGCTCGCTCTCGCCGGCCGGCGTCGTCGCCGCATCCAGCGCGAAGCGGATCAACAGGCCCTCGGAGCGGCCGATCCAGTTGCGCTGCATCAGCCGTACCTTGTCGGGCCAGCGGTCCAGCCAGTCGAGCGCCGACAGCAGCTCCTGCGAGTACTTCGTGATCTTGAAGACCCACTGGTTCATCTCGCGCTGCTCGACCACGGCGCCCGAGCGCCAGCCGCGGCCATCGATCACCTGCTCGTTGGCGAGCACGGTCATGTCGACGGGGTCCCAGTTCACCTTGCGCTTCTCGCGCTCGGCAAGCCCTGCGCGCAGGAAATCCAGGAACATCTTCTGCTGGTGCTTGTAATAGGAGGGGTCGCAGGTCGCGATCTCCCTGGACCAGTCCAGCGACAGCCCGATCGAGCGGAGCTGCTTCTTCATCGCGGCGATGTTGTCGTAGGTCCAGGCCTTCGGCGCCACCTTGCGCTCGATCGCGGCGTTCTCGGCCGGCAGGCCGAAGGCGTCCCAGCCCATCGGATGCAGCACGTTGAACCCCTTGGCGCGCATGAAGCGGGCCAGCACGTCACCGAGCGTGTAATTCCGGACATGGCCGATATGGATGCGCCCGGACGGGTAGGGGAACATCTCGAGCACGTAATATTTCGGCCGCGGATCGCCGTTCTTGGAGACGAAGATCGCCTGCTCGTCCCAGAGGCGTTGCCAGCGCGGTTCGGCGTCGCGGGCGTTATAGCGTTCGGAGGTCATGGAATCGTTGGGTTTTCGTGGTTCGGCCGTCTCAAGACGGCGGACTAGGCCATAGAAGCCCTTAAGGGGTCAATGGGTTGCCGCGTTTTGGAACTTTGACCCCTCCGCATAACTACGAGGGTCCGCGTTGGGGTGTGATTAAGGCGTCGATGCCAAGTTGCAGCCCGACAAGGCCGCGTTACCGCACATGGATTCCAGCTTCGACGATCCCGATTACGACTATGCCGCGTCCGTCGCCGGGCGGGCAATGCGGAGCATGGCCGAACAGCGGATTGCACCGACCCCGGCCAACTTTGCCGTCTGGTTCCAGTATTTCGCGGGCAGCCATGACGATCTGCGCAACGCGATCGATCTCCTGATCGACCACAATCGTCCCTTCGACGCCCAAACCAATCAGGATCTGTTCGAGACTTACGTCGCGCCGCAGGTGAGTGCCGTCGTGGTCGACACCTCCGAGCGGCTGCAGGCGCTGATGGGGACGGCGAAGGAGTTCCTGACGACGGCGATCGCCGACAATCATTCGCAAATGCAGGTCATCAGCCAGGTGGCTGACCAGGGCAAGGCCGGCGTCGATCCAAAGCTGCTGGTTGCCCAGCTCATGAACGAGCTGGCGCGGGCGGCCACGCGGGCGACGCGGCTGGAGGCAGGCTTTGCGGAAAAGACCCGCGAACTCGACGTGATCCGCGATTCGCTGTCGCGGTCCGAGCAGCGCGCCCGGACCGACACGCTGACCGGGCTGGCGAACCGGCGGGCCCTCGACGAATTCCTGCGCAAGGCGCAGACGACGGCGGAATGGGGCGAGCCGCTCAGCGTGCTGATGCTCGACATCGACTACTTCAAGTCGTTCAACGACAATTTCGGCCACGGTGTCGGCGACCAGGTGCTGCGCCTGATGGCCAAGGTCCTGCGCGAGAAGGTTCGCGCGCAAGATCTGCCGGCCCGCTATGGCGGCGAGGAGCTGATCGCGGTGCTGCCGGACGCCGATCTGGCCGCTTGCGCCGAGATCGCCGAACGGATCAGGCGCGCGATCGCAGATTGCACGATCACGCGTCGCTCGACCGGCGAGACCCTGCCCGGCATCAGCGTGTCGATCGGCGTTGCGCAATTCCGGGTCGGCGAGGCGATCACGGATCTGATCGAACGCTGCGACCGTGCGCTCTATCTCGCCAAGGGCGGCGGCCGCAATCGTGTGGTGACGGAGATCGAGCTCGATCGCGCCGGCGCTGCGGGCTAGCTCGGGCGAGACGACAGGCCGTCATGCCCGGGCTTGTCCCGGGCATCCACGTTCTTTGTGCTGTGGGCAAGGCGTGGATGGCCGGGACAAGCCCGGCCATGACGATGTGGAATCTATCGTGTCCGGCAGTGCACAGTTCAGACGCCGCAAGCGGGGCGAGGTGAAGAACCAGCGCTTTAGGCGCTCGCCACCATCATCATCTCGGCCGTGCCGGTCGCGATCGCCTGCACGCCGTGCTCGACGACATTGTTGCGGCCACGATGCTTGGCGGCGTAGAGCGCGGCGTCGGCGGCTTCGATCAGGTCGCCGGGACGCAAGGATTCGCTCGGCTTGGTCGCGGCGACGCCGATCGAGACCGTGACGATCATGTGGTTCGAGGTGATGTGAGGCAGGCAGAGCCTCAGCACGGCCGAACGCACCTGCTCGCCGATCGCGACGGCGCGCGTCACGTCGGTGTTCGGCAGCAGCAGGCAGAACTCCTCGCCGCCGTAGCGGGCCGCGAAGCCCATCGTGTCGGCGGCGATGCCGGACAGTGATTCGCCGAGCCGCGTCAGGCAGGAATCGCCTTCGAGATGGCCGTAGGTGTCGTTGAACAGCTTGAAATGGTCGACGTCGATCATCAGAAGCGCCAGCTCGCTGCCATATTGCTGCGCGCGCATCCATTCGAAATCCAGCCGGCTCTGGAAGCCGCGGCGGTTGGCGAGACCGGACAGCATGTCGATCGACGCCATCACCGTCAGGCGGTCGTTGCTTGCGATCAGCTCGCGCTCGCGCTGGCTCAGCTGCGCGGCCATCGCGTTGAACGCGCGGGCCAGCGGCACGAACTCGGCGGGCAGGCGATTGCGCGCGGCGCGCGCCGACAGGTCGCCCTCGCCGAGCCGCTTGGCCATGTCGGCGAGCATCTCGATCGGCTTGATCACGAGCTTTTCGGCGGCGATCAGCGCGCCGAGCAGGACGAACATGAGCACGAAGGCGAGCTGCAGATAGGCGGTGCGGATGTCGCGGCTGACCGCTGCGGACACCTTGTCTTCGTCGATGCTGGCGATCAGGCGGGCATTGGTGCCGGCGATGCGGATATAGCTGACCGCGCGGCGGGAGCCGTCGGCGGCGAGAAAGGACAGCGAACCCTCATCCTGATCGGAGCGCAGCGCCTTGTCGGCGATCGCGGACATCAGCGGCATGTTGTCGAGCGGACGGCCGACCGCGCTGTGCTGATCGGCCGGGGCCGCCAGCACGGTGCCCGCGCTGTCGACCAGCACCGCAGTGATGCCGGCGCGACCGCCCAGATTGTTCATGACCTTCGACATCCAGTCGAGATTGACGGTGGCGAGCACGACGGCATCAGCCACACCGCTGAAGGCGGAGGCCGGATAGACCGCCATCACCGTTGGCGACGGTACCGGTCGCGACATGATGAAGTCGCTCAGCACGAAGCGGCCGGTTTCCTGGGCCTGCTGGAAGTACGGTCGGTCGCTGAGATCGAGACCGACATACATGTTGTTGGTGGCGCATTGGATGCGGCCGTCCTGGCCGGCGATCAGAAGCGTGCGAATCCAGGGCAGGCTCGAGGGGAGGCTCGCGCGCAGCACGTCGCAGCTCTTGCTGATGCCGCCGGCGGAGGCGCGGATGAAGGCCTCCGATTTCAGAATGGTCTCGACTGACGAGATCACCTGGCGCTGCGCATCGGCGCTGTGCCTCGCCACCGTGGTGAATTCAGCCGCGGCCTGCGCAACTTGCCGCGCGCGCGTGTCTTCGAGGGAACGGATGCGCTCGATCATCAAGGGCGTCACGAGAATCACCGCGAGCAACGCAAGCCGCGCCCGGATACCGAGAACCTGCTTGAGTTTCGCGCGCTTGCGGTTGAGACTGACGCTTGCCATTTTCGCTACCCACCCCGCGGGCTAAGGTAAAGCGAAGGGTTCAAAAACTGTTTCTTGAACTCGGTAAAATTGGACCTAACTCGGGCTAAGGTCACAACCAAGAGACGTCATGACGGAAGCCAACGTCGCGCCGGTCACCGGCCATTCACCAAACGCGCTCGCCGCGGTCGAAGCCGAAATTGCACGCGCCTGCAGGGACGCGCAGCGTGACCGCGCCTCGGTCACGCTGATCGCCGTGTCCAAGACGTTCGCGGCGGATGCAATTATCCCGGTTATCGCCGCAGGACAGCGCGTATTTGGCGAGAACCGGGTGCAGGAGGCCAAAGCCAAGTGGCCGGCGTTAACGTCTGCTTACCCCGATATCGCGCTGCATCTGATCGGGCCGCTGCAATCCAACAAGGCGAAAGAGGCGGTTGCGCTGTTCGACGCCATCCATTCGGTCGACCGTCCGAGCATTTGCCAAGCGTTAGCCAAGGAAATCGAATCCCAGAACAGGCACCCGCAGCTGTTCGTCCAGATCAACACCGGCGAGGAGCCGCAGAAGGCCGGGATTGCCCCGGGCGAGGCCGATGCCTTCATTGCAAGCTGCCGCGACACCTACGGGCTGACGATCTCCGGATTGATGTGCATCCCGCCGGTCGACGAGCCGCCCGCCGCGCACTTTGCGCTCACCGCCAAGATCGCCGCGCGCAATGGCTTGACGAATCTCTCGATGGGCATGAGCGCCGATTTCGCGACCGCGATCATGCTCGGCGCTACCCATGTGCGCGTCGGCAGCGCGATCTTCGGGCATCGGTAGTTGCCGTTGGCGAGGGCCGATGCCGCCCGAACGCTGTCAATTTCGTCGCAAGGGCTCCTCGCAATGACGGCGGTGTGCCTCACCCGATGATGATCTTTGTGCGCGGGCCCAGGCGCCGCAGCAATTGCAGCATGGCGGATTTCGTCATGGAGACGCAGCCGGCAGTCGGGCCGAAATTGTCGCGGGCAAGGTGCAGGAACACCGCGCTGCCGCGGCCGGCGATGCGGGGCCGTGTGTTGTGGTCGATCTCGATGATGAAGTCGTAGAGATGGTCGGCGCGCCGGAGCCGGTCGCCGCCCTGCCCCTCGCCGAGCCGGATGCTCTGGTTGTAGCGGCGGTCCCGCGGATCCTCGCACCAGGCGTCCACGCCGGTGATCATCCGGGCCGGCAGGAACGTCCGGGGACGGCTGTGCCGGTCGCCCCGCCACCACAATTGCCTGGGCCGGAAGCTGCCTCTGGGGGTGCCGCCATCGCCCTCGCGCTTGTTGGCGAGAATGCCGCCTCGCCCCAGCGCAACCGGAATGGTCAGCGCTCCCGCCGTCAGCCAGCCTCGGCGCGGATTGCCGGCAGCAGGCTTAACGCGGATCG
This sequence comes from Bradyrhizobium sp. NBAIM14, assembly GCF_020193895.1. Classification (NCBI taxonomy): domain Bacteria; kingdom Pseudomonadati; phylum Pseudomonadota; class Alphaproteobacteria; order Hyphomicrobiales; family Nitrobacteraceae; genus Bradyrhizobium; species Bradyrhizobium sp. NBAIM14. Next base: position 58,069 of record NZ_JADYVQ010000016.1, read on the forward strand.
CCGAGAGCGGCCCGGGGCCTCGATTCCTGATGTAACCGACTGAAGCTGCTTTGTTTTTCATGTGAACGTGCAATGTCGAATTCATTACAGGACATTCATCAAAACGTCCTGCTATTCTGAGTTAGAGTGCTTCTGGCTTGTGAATCGGTAACAGCCCACTACTTCAACACGAACAACAATAATCACGGCGACCTTAAACTTCCCCTCGCGGCTGGGTGCGGCATGGATGTGCCGCCGAGCCGGACCCCAAAAGGATGACCCCCCATGGCCAATGCCCGCAAGATCCTGATCGTGGATGACGATACCGATCTGCGCGACACGTTGGTGGAGCAATTATCGCTACACGAAGAATTCGAAGCCTCTGCGGTCGATACCGGCGCCAAGGGCGCCAGCGCCGCGAAGGCCAATTCCCCCGATCTGGTTCTGATGGATGTCGGCCTGCCCGACACCGACGGCCGCGAGGTTGTCCGCTCGCTGCGGAAGGGCGGCTTCAAGGCCCCGATCATCATGCTGACCGGGCACGACACCGATTCCGACACGATCCTGGGCCTGGAATCCGGCGCCAACGACTATGTGGCAAAGCCCTTCCGTTTCGCGGTGCTGCTGGCGCGCATCCGCGCCCAGCTCCGTCAGCATGAAGCCAGCGAGGACGCGGTGTTCTCGGTCGGACCCTACTCCTTCCGTCCCGGCTCGAAGATGCTCACCGCGGCCAATGCCCGCAAGGTCCGCCTCACCGAGAAGGAAACCGCAATTCTCCGCTTCCTCTACCGGGCCGGCCAGATGCCGGTGTCGCGCGAGACCCTGCTCCAGGAGGTTTGGGGCTATAATTCCGGCGTCACCACGCACACGTTGGAAACCCACATCTACCGCCTCCGCCAGAAGATCGAGAAGGACGCCGCCAACCCGGAGATCCTGGTGACGGAAGCCGGTGGCTACAAGCTGGTGCCGTGATACGCTTCGATGGCGTGCGAATCGTTTTAGATCGCACGCCTTCGAGCCTCGGACCTGAATGTCAATCGACGATGATGTAGCGCTTCTCGAGCGTGTCCCGACACTGCGCCTGTTGGGAGACGCCTCGTTGCGCATGCTGGCGATCGGCTCGGAGCAGCGTGATTTCGTCCGCGGCGACGTGCTGTTCAATCTCGGCGACGACGCCGACGCCGGCTTCGTGGTCCAGCGCGGCGCCTTCCGGGTCGAGGACGGCGCCGGCGCCGAAATGATCGCCGGTCCCGGCGCGTTGATCGGCGAGCTCGCGCTGGTGGTGCCGATGAAGCGGCCGTCGAGCGCGGTCGCGCTGGAGCATTCCTCCGTCATCCGCGTCGCCCGCAGCCTGTTCCAGCGCGTGCTCGAAAGCGATCCCGCTGCGGCGGTGCGCCTGCGCGACGAGTTCGCGGTGCGCTCCAGCCAGATCGCCAGTGATATCCTGATGGCGGGTGCAAAGCTGACGAGCTGAGCCCTCGTCATTCCGGGGCGCGACGAAGTCGCGAACTATGGTGCGCAATTGCGCACCTGAGAATCCATTGAGCGGCAGAGTCAGTTGATGAATGGATTCCGGGCTCGCGCCAAGTGGCGCGCCCCGGAATGACGAGGGCGGCTCACACCTCCAGCGTCACCGTCACAGGCACGTGGTCCGATGGCCGCTCCCAGCTGCGCGCATCGCGCAGAATCCTGAAATCGCTGACTGCATCCTTCAGCGCGCGCGAGACCCAGATGTGGTCGAGCCTGCGGCCGCGATCGCCGATGGTCCAGTCGGCGGAGCGGTAGCTCCACCACGTATAGACCTTCTCCGCCATCGGGATGCGCTCGCGCGCGACGTCGACCCATTCGCCGGCCGCGAGCGCCGCCTTCAGCTTCTCCGTTTCGACAGGCGTGTGCGAGACCACTTTCAGCAGCTGCTTGTGCGACCACACGTCGTTCTCGTGCGGGGCGACGTTGAGATCGCCGACCAGGATGTGGCGGTCCTCACCGCGCGGATGCAGCGGCTCGCACGCTTTCATCTCGTCGAGGAAGCGGAGCTTGTGGTCGAATTTCTCGTTCAGCGCGGGATCGGGAATGTCGCCGCCCGCGGGCACGTAGAAATTATGCAGCACCAGTGGTTTTGCGATGCCCGCCTTTTCACCGAACGACACCGAGATGTGGCGCGAATCCACCTTGTCGCAGAAGGTGCGGATGTCCTTCGATTCGAACGGGATCTTCGAGATGATGGCGACGCCGTGATAGCCCTTCTGACCGTTCAGCGCGACGTGCTCGTAGCCGAGCCGCTTGAAGCGCTTCAGCGGAAAAGCATCGTCGATGCACTTGGTCTCCTGCAGGCACAGCACTTCTGGCCGCGCGCTCTTGAGAAATTTCGCGACCAGGTCGATGCGTAGCCGCACCGAGTTGATGTTCCAGGTTGTCAGGGAAAGACGCATAGGAAATGCGTCTTAGCATGGATTGGCGTGGGGAAAATGCTTGTCCACAGCGAGCTCTCGTAGGGTGGGCAAAGCGAAGCGTGCCCACCGTGATGGCCGTGAGGAGAGGTGGTGGGCACGGCGCAAGAGCGCCTTTGCCCACCCTACGGCAGCGGAGCGCTCAACCCCGCGACGGCGTGTTGTAATTGGTGAAATCGATCTTGAACATGTTGGGGTCGAGCTTCTTGCTCGAGTCCAGATTGTACACCGCAATCGTCGTGTCGTAGCCCTGCGGATCGGTGACGGTCCACTGCTTGAGCTGGCCGTCCTTGGCGCCGAACATCAGCAGCAAGCGGCTGGTGCCGACCAGGGCCTGCTTCTCCTCGATGGTGACGCTGACGAAGACGTCGTCGGCCGAGACGCCAACGACATTGGTGTCCCTCATCAGGTCGATGCGGTCGGACAATAGAAAGCGCAGCGGCGTCTGCGACAGCGGGTAGACGTCCTGGGTCGCGAGCTTGCGGTCGCGCACCACGAGCGAGGATCCGTCGGCGACGATGTCGATCGGGCTCGGCGCATCATATTCGAAGCGTACCTTGCCGGGTTTCTGGATGTAGAAGTCGCCCTGCGTCTTGCTGCCGTCGGGACCGACCTGGACGAAATTCCCGACCAACGTCTGCAGCGACGACAGATAGGCGCTGACCTTGGCCGCCTGCGCTTTCTGGTTGGCGTCGAAGGTCTGGAAGATGCTGCTCGGAACGTTGCGCCGCGGATCCGGGATCACCGGATTGGGCGGCGCCTGCGTCGCGCCGGTGACGGCCGGCCCACCGGCGGTCGCGCCGCCGTCACGCCCCTTCGGCGCGGGCTTCGGCACCGGCACGGTCTGCGCGAAAGACGCAGCGGTCACCATCGCGGCGGTGACGAGAAGCACGCCGGCCATGCGCGCGCTTCGCGCGGCGATGGTGGCAGCGAATCGAATGTCCGGATGTCTGATCAACGCGTCGTCCTGTGTGGCTGGGCGCCCTTTTACCGTGATTTCGGGCAAAAGCAGATATCGAATTTGCGTGAAATGTTGCTCAGAGGCTCCTCGCCTCACATATGGCTGTCTTCTTCCTCGACCAGAATCTCACGCTTGCCGGCATGGTTGGCGGGACCGACGATGCCCTCCAGTTCCATGCGCTCCATCAGCGATGCGGCGCGGTTGTAGCCGATTTGCAGGCGGCGCTGGATGTAGCTGGTCGAGGCCTTGCGATCGCGTTTGACGATCGCAACCGCCTGCTGGAAGAGATCGCCGCCGCCATCGCCGCCCATGCCGGTGGCGTCGAACACGGCACCGTCCTCGTCCTCGGTCGGCTCTTCGGCGGTGACGGCTTCGAGATATTCCGGCTGTCCCTGGGTCTTGAGGTGACGCACCACCTTCTCGACTTCCTCGTCGGAGGCGAACGGTCCGTGCACGCGGCTGATGCGGCCGCCGCCCGCCATGTAGAGCATGTCGCCCTGGCCGAGCAGCTGCTCGGCACCCATCTCGCCGAGGATGGTGCGGCTGTCGATCTTGGAGGTGACCTGGAAGGCGATGCGGGTCGGGAAGTTCGCCTTGATGGTGCCGGTGATGACGTCGACCGACGGACGCTGCGTCGCCAGGATCACGTGCAGGCCGGCGGCCCGCGCCATCTGCGCCAGACGCTGCACCGCGCCTTCGATGTCCTTGCCGGCGACCATCATCAGGTCGGCCATTTCGTCGACGATGATGACGATGTAGGGCAGCGGATCGAGCGAGAGCTTCTCTTCCTCGTAGATCGCCTTGCCGGTCTCCTTGTCGAAGCCGGTATGCACCGTGCGCGTCGGCTCCTCGCCCTTGGCCTTCAATTCGAGCAGGCGCGTGTTGTAACCGTCGATGTTGCGCACACCGAGCTTGGCCATGTTCTTGTAGCGCTCTTCCATCTCGCGCACGGCCCATTTCAGCGCGACCACCGCCTTCTTCGGGTCGGTCACAACAGGCGTGAGCAGATGGGGAATGCCGTCATAGACGGAGAGCTCGAGCATCTTCGGATCGACCATGATCAGGCGGCACTGGTCCGGCCGCAGCCGGTAGACCAGGCTGAGGATCATGGTGTTGATCGCGACCGACTTGCCCGAGCCGGTGGTACCGGCGATCAGCATGTGCGGGGTGCGCGCGAGGTCGATGATGACGGGGTCGCCGCCGATGGTCTTGCCGAGGCAGAGCGGCAGCTTCGCCACTGTGTCGGTCGCCTCCTTCGCCACCAGCAATTCGCGCAAATAGACTTTCTCGCGATGCGCGTTCGGCAGCTCGATGCCGATTGCGTTGCGGCCGGGCACGACGGCGACGCGTGCCGACAGCGCGCTCATCGAGCGGGCGATGTCGTCGGCAAGGCCGATCACGCGCGAGGACTTGATGCCGGGCGCCGGCTCCAGCTCGTACAGCGTAACGACCGGACCGGGATTGGCCTTCACGATCTCGCCGCGCACGCCGAAATCCTGCAGCACGCCTTCGAGCGAACGGGAATTGTTCTCCAGCTCGGCCTTGCTGAGCGGCTGGCGATCGCCGGCCTTTGGTGCGGCCAGCATGGAGACGGACGGGAGGTCGAACTTGTCGGAGGATTTCTTGGAAGCGGGCTTCGGCGCGGCTTTCTTCTTCGGGGCGCGCGCGGCGGGCTCCTCCTCTTCCTCCTCCTCGTCCTCCAATTCGTCTTCGTGCTCGTCCTCGTAGTCCTCGTCTTGAGACTGCGGCGAGATCGACGGCGCCGAGCGGCCGCCGCCGAGATTCGGCTCCTGCCGGCTGAACTGGGCGGACTTGGTCTTCGGTCCGCTCGAGACCAGCGAGCGGTAGGCGGCACCACACAGCCAGATCAGCCGCGCCTTGGTGCTCATCAATGCATGGAACAGCCAGCCCAGCGAGACCGAACCCCGATCGCTCTCCTCGTCTTCGTCGAGCGGCTTGTCGTCATCGGCGACCTCAGCGATCTCGTCGTCTTGCTCGCGCGCGCCGAGGCCGCAGGCGATCAGGAAGGTCGCTGTCATCGCGGCGAGCAGGATCGTGCCCAGCACGATGCGATAGATCGTACCGGCCGGCCCGAAGATCACCGCGGGCGCGCGCACCAGCGCATCGCCGACCACGCCGCCGAGGCCGGTCGGCAGCGGCCAGGCCCCGCCATGCTGAAAGCAACTGACGAAGCCTGCCGCGATCACCGTGCAGAGAATCCAGGAGCCGAGCCGCAGCGCCTCGCGGTCGAACGGCCGATGCGTCATCATGCGCCAGCCCCAGACCGCAACGGTCAGGACCAGCATGATCGCGCCGAGCCCCAGGATCTGCATGGCGAGATCGGCGCCGATCGCGCCGGCATAGCCGAGGATGTTGCGGATCGGCCGCGAGGTCGCGTGGCTGAGACTGGGGTCCTGCACCGACCACGTCATCAGCGCCGCCGCGGCGATGCCCGCCAGCGCGATCAGGCCGAGGCCGGCGAGCTCGCGCATGCGCCGCGCCAGCCCCTCGCGGATCGAGGGCGGCAGATGGCCGACCAGAGGAATGACGCGTTCGATTGCCGACATGCTCACGGGCCCCGCCTAACCCAGAGTCTCGACCAGCCGGTGCAGCGCCTGCGCCGTGGTCTCGCCGTCCTGCACCAGTGCGAGGCGGATATAGCCTGCGCCGGGATTGAATCCGTCAGGCTGCTGTCGCGCCAGGAAGCTGCCGGGCACCACGCGCACGCCGGCTTCCTTGAACAGCTTGAGCGTCACCGACACGTCGTCGCCGATCTCGGAGGTGTTGAGCCAGACGCAGAAGCCGGCATCGGGGCGACGATAGCCGTAACGATTGCCGATGATCTGGTCGGCGAGGTCGAACTTGATCCGGTACAGCCGCCGATTCTCCTCGACATGCGCCTCGTCGCCATAGGCGACCGTCGCGACATGCTGCAGCGGCACCGGCACCTGGGGCGCGGCGATGTTGCGCAGCTCGAGGAACATGCCGATGAACCTCTTGTCGCCGGCGGCAAAGCCGACGCGCAGGCCCGGCAGGTTGGAGCGCTTCGACAGTGACTGGAACGCGACCACGCGCGTGAAGTCGGGGCCGGCGCATTCCAGCGCGCTGCCGGGTGCCTCGCGGGTGTAGATCTCGGAATAGCACTCGTCGCTGAGGATCACGAAGCCATAGCGATCGGCGAGCTGCTTCAATCGCTTGAAATAGCCGGGCCTCGCGACCGAGCCCTGCGGATTGGCGGGCGAAGCCAGGTAGAACGCCACCGTGCGCGCCAGCGTCGCCTCATTGATGGCGTCGAGATCGGGCAGGAAGCCGTTCTCGACCGTGGTCGGCAGATGGACCGGCTCGCAAGCGGCCGCAAGCGCGCCCGCGCCGTAGACCGGATAGAACGGGTTCGGCATCAGGATCGCGGGCTTGCCCGGACGCGGGCCGACATAGCGCGCGGCCGCGATCGCGGCGAGGAACAGCCCCTCGCGGCTGCCATTGAGGACGAGAATCTCGCTCTCGGGGTCGAGCGGCCGCGGCAGCTTGAACCGCGTCGACAGCCAGGCCCCGGCGGCGTTGCGGAACGGGTCGGTGCCCTTGTTGGCGGGATAACGGCCGAAATCGGCGATGTGCTTGGCCAGCACCGGGCCGACAAAGTCGGGTACGGGATGCTGGGGCTCGCCGACCGCAAGCGAAATCAAGGGCTTGCCCGGCTGATGCGGGGCCAGCAGCTCGTTCAGCCGGACGAAGGGCGAGCGTTCGGAATCGGAGCCATTACCGCCCTGCGGCGCACGGGATGAAGCGGTCAGAGCCATTCGTTGGGCGCCAGTACTCTTGGAACGGCCGGTCGCTACCATAGGCGCCGGCGGGAAGCGGTTCAGTTCACCATAGATAGGGCGAGGTTAAGACGCGATTAACCATCGGCCGCCGCCCGCGTCCAGAGCGGGAATAATGGGGCCGGAGACAGCGGCGTGCATGGACGGTCCACCCTCCCCTGGAGGTGCCTGCAGGCCGAGCTATCAAAAGAAAGGGGCTCCAGCTTGCGCTGGAGCCCCTCAACGGTCAGGGCATTGCCGGGTATGTGCCCGAACCGTAGTTGTGGACGCGGTCCCCAAAGAGACCGCGCCCGGGAGGAGAGGGTCACATGTTGTAGGCGCGCTCGGTGTGCTCGGTGATGTCGAGGCCCTCACGCTCGCTCTCGACATTGGCGCGGAGGCCGACGATCACATCGACGACCTTGAAGAGGATCGCCGAGCCGACGCCCGACCACACCAGCGTGGTGCAGACGGCCTTGATCTGGGCGAGCATCTGCGTGGCGAAGTCGTAATCGGCGACCTTCGGCGGGATCGCCGAATAGTCGATGATGCCGGCGCCGCCGAGCGCGGGGTTGACCAGAATGCCGGTGCCGATGGCGCCGACGATGCCGCCGATGCAGTGCACGCCGAACACGTCGAGGGAGTCATCGTAGCCGAGCGCGTTCTTCACCACGGTGCAGAAGAACAGGCAGACCACGCCGACGACGAGGCCGAGGACGATCGCTCCCATGACGCCGGAGAAGCCGGCGGCGGGCGTGACGGCCACGAGGCCCGCGACGGCGCCTGAGATCACGCCGAGCACGGAGGGATGACCCTTGATGATCCACTCCGCGAACATCCACGACAGCGCGGCGGCTGCGGTGGCGACGAAGGAGTTGGTCATGGCGAGCGCAGCGCCGCCGCTGGCCTCGAGGTTGGAACCGGCATTGAAGCCGAACCAGCCGACCCAGAGCAGCGAGGCGCCGATCATCGACATGGTCAGCGAGTGCGGGGCCATCAGCTCCTTGCCGTAGCCGACGCGCTTGCCGATCAGGAGAGCGCCGACGAGGCCCGCGATACCGGCGTTGATGTGCACCACGGTGCCGCCCGCGAAGTCGATCGCGCCCATCTTGAAGATCCAGCCGGCATCGGCGTTGAGCTCGTCGAGCTTGGCCTGGGCCGCGGTCTTCGCCGCCGCGTCAGTAGCGGCAGCCAACGCTTTGGCCGCATCCTGGATCAGGTCCGGACCCTGCCAGTACCAGACCATGTGCGCGATCGGGAAATAGACCAGCGTCACCCAGAGCGGAACGAACAGCGCGATCGCCGCGAACTTCATGCGCTCGGCGAAGGCGCCGACGATGAGAGCGGGCGTGATCGCCGCGAAGGTCATCTGGAAGCAGACGTAAATCAGCTCCGAGATGTTGGCGTCGACCGAGAAGGTCGCGGCCTTCGTGTCGGTGGTGACGCCCATCATGAAGGCCTTGGAGAAGCCGCCAATGAAGTCGGAGCCGCCGGTGAAGGTGAGGCTGTAGCCGTATACGGCCCAGATCACGCAGACGACGCAGACGGTGTAGAACACCTGCATCAGGACCGAGAGCATGTTCTTGGAACGAACCAGACCGCCGTAGAACAGCGCGAGGCCGGGGATCGTCATCAACAGCACCAGCACTGTCGATGTCAGCATCCAGGCGTTGTCTCCCTTGTTGACCGTTGGCTCGGCGTAGGCTGCGGTCGCAGCGAACAGGCCGACTGCGAGAGCCGCCAGTCCCGCGCCATAGGGACGCTTGAACGTCATATTGTTTACTCCTGCTTGGATAAGGTTGAGCGCGAATCAGAGGGCCGCGGCATCGGCCTCGCCGGTGCGGATACGCACCGCGTGGTCGAGGTTGATGACGAAGATCTTGCCGTCGCCGATCTGTCCGGTTTTCGCCGCGGACGTGATGGCATCGATGGTCTTGTCGACCTGGTCGGAGGCGACAGCGACCTCGATCTTGATCTTGGGCAGGAAGCTCACGGCATATTCGGCGCCGCGATAGATTTCCGTATGGCCCTTCTGGCGGCCATACCCCTTGACTTCCGTCACCGTGAGACCGTGAACGCCGATGGCGGTCAGGGCGTCACGGACTTCTTCAAGCTTGAATGGCTTGATGATCGCCATAACAATTTTCATGGGTCCTATCCCCGCTTGGGCCCGGTCCGGACGTGGCCGGGCGTTCTCGACTGGTTCGCCACGAGGGAGAAGTTTCACTACGCGGGCACAGCCGGACCCCTAGAATCAAATGCCGTGCCAGATCAGGCGGATTGCCTAACGGACTATGAAGACGGGGGTTTTCGCCTTTGGCGGGTGTTGCAATGCAGTGCGCTATTACGTCGCGCTCAAAACGTGGTCACGCCTGCTGAAAATAAGGGCAAGACAGGCTCCCGACACAATGTTGCTCACGTGTCGGGCAGCGAGGCGGTATTTACGTAGCGTCGGCGCCTACTGCAGGGCTTCACCGTGCTGCGAAATATCCAGACCCTCCAGCTCGTGCTCACGGGATACGCGCAAGGGCACGAACAGGCCGACCAGCTTGAGCAGGATGAAGCTGACGCCCGCCGACCAGACGAAGGTCACGGCGACCCCATAGAACTGGATCAGGAGCTGCTGCGGATTGCCCTCCAGCAGGCCGGCGGTGCCGCCGATGGCGCTGGTGGCGAACACGCCGCCGAGCAGGGTGCCGGTCAGGCCGCCGATGCCGTGGACGCCGAAGACGTCGAGCGAATCGTCGTAGTCGAAGCGGTGCTTCAGCCAGGTACAGGCCCAGTAGCAGAGTGCACCGGCAATGATGCCGATGACGATGCCGTGCCATGGCGCGACGAAGCCCGAGGCCGGCGTGATGGTGCCGAGACCTGCGACCGCGCCGGAGATCATGCCGAGCACCGAGGGCTTGCGCCGGGTCGCCCATTCGATCGCGCCCCAGGTCAGCGCGCCCGCGCAGGCGGCCAGATGGGTCGCGATGATCGCCATCACCGCGCGTGAGTTCGCTCCGAGCGCCGAGCCGCCGTTGAAGCCGAACCAGCCGACCCACAACAGGCCGGTGCCCATCACTGCGAGCGACAGATCGAACGGCGAGAGATTCTCGGTGCCGTAGCCGTGACGGCGTCCCATCACCTTGGCTGCAACGAGGCCGCCGGTGCCGGCCGACAGATGCACGACGAGACCGCCGGCGAAATCGAGCACGCCCATGCTGGCGAGGAAGCCGCCACCCCACACCCAATGCGCCAGCGGAATGTAGACGAAGATGAACCAGGCGACCGAGAACAGGAGATAGGCGGAGAACCGCATGCGGTCGGCGACCGAGCCCGCGACCAGCGCCACCGTGATGACGGCAAACGTCATCTGGTACAGCATGAACAGCGATTCCGGGATCGTCTTCGCCGCGGGGTTGACGCTGTCCATGGTCATGCCGGCGAGAAACCAGCGATCGAGCGTGCCGATCCAGGGGCCGTCGCCGACGAAGCACAGCGAGTAGCCGAACGCCACCCAGAGGATTGAGATCAGCATCACCGCGGCCAGGCTCTGCGCCATGGTGGCGAGCACGTTCTTCTTGCGCACCATGCCGGAATAGAACAGCGCAAGCCCCGGGATCGTCATCATCAGCACCAGCGCTGTCGCGACGATCATCCAGGCGGTGTCGGCGGTGCTGATCTCGTTTGCCGCCGCGTGCGCCGGCGCAGCTAGGACGGACACAAATCCGATTGGCGCAGCCTTGGCAGCTGCGCGGCGCGACAATCCCGCCATATCGTTCCCCCCGGCATCAATTGGCGTCGCACATCATGGCGTATTTGCCCGGTGCGATCGAAGCAGTCGTGTCAAAGCGTTTTCGAGCGAAGTGGATACCGGTTCGCGTGACAAGAAAACGCGTCAAAACAAAAAGTCAGAGCGCGTCGCTGTCGGTCTCGCCGGTGCGGATGCGCAGCGCGTGGTCGATCGGCGTGACGAAGATCTTGCCGTCGCCGATCTGGCCGGTGCGCGCCGTCGCGGTGATCACGGCGACCGCCTTGTCGGCGACGTCGGAAGCGACCGCGATCTCGATGCGCAGCTTCGGCAGGAAGTTCACGACATATTCGGCGCCGCGATAGATCTCGGTGTGGCCCTTCTGCCGGCCATAGCCTTTCACCTCGGTCACGGTCATGCCGTGCACGCCGATCGCCGTTAGGGCCTGGCGGACCTCATCGAGCTTGAAGGGTTTGATGATCGCGACGACGAGTTTCATGGTCAGGCCTATTCCCCGGGATGCGCCGCGCCGTATGTCCCCGGCGCTGCGTCAATCTGGCATCTTTCCGGGCAAATGGCACAAAAAAGTTGCAGATTGAAGCGGAAAAACGTTTGGCCAAGGGCGGTCATGTGAACGGCCGCCTCTGTACAGGGCAGCTGTTCATCATTCACAATGCATTTTTGGCATGGATGCGGTGAACCCAGGCGTGAACCGAAGCGTCCCGGCCGGTACACACCTAAGTTCGAGGGGGACGTTCCATGGCGAGTTGGTTCTACGCATCCGAGGGTAAGCAGCAGGGGCCCTTTCCGGAAGGGCAATTCCGCGACCTCGTTGCCCAGGGCGTCGTGCGTCCGGACACCTTGGTCTGGACCGAGGGCATGGCCGGCTGGCAGAAGGCCGCCGAAATTCCCGGCCTGATCGGCGGCGGTGCGCCGCCGATGGTCCCGACGGGCGGAAGTGGCTATGGCGGCGCTGCCGGCTATGCAAGCGGTGGATCGCTCTCGGTCGATTTCAGCATCCTCGAATTCACCTGGCGCAGCATCGTCCTGCTGATCGGAATGATCTTCGTCATCCCGGCGCCTTGGGCCTTCGTCTGGTACACCAGATGGATCGTCTCCTGCGTGAACGTCCCCGGGCGGCCGAACCTCAGCTTCCCCGGCAATGCGATGACGTTGGTGCCGTGGTATTTCGGCTTCATCGTTCTCGCCATCGCGCTTGGCTTCGTCGGCAGCGAGATATTGAGCAACCTGCTGTTCATCGTGCAGATCGTGCTCTACTGGCTGCTGATCAAATGGATGGTCGCGAACCTCGCCTCCAACGGGCAGCCGCTGGGCCTCAGCTTCACCGGTTCGGTCTGGGCCTATATCGGCTGGAATCTGCTGTTCGCGATTTCCATCATCACCATCATCGGCTGGGCCTGGGTGGCCGCGGCTCAGATGCGCTGGTTCTGCCGCAACGTCGAGGGCACCCGGCGCGAGATCGTCTTCAAGGGCAGCGGCCTCGATATCCTCTGGCGCGGCATCGTGGCCGCCATCCTGATGTGCTTCATCATCCCGATCCCGTGGGTGTACCGCTGGATCATGAACTGGTTCGCCTCGCAGACCGAGCTCGCGCCGCGCGGCTCGCTCGGGGCATGATCCGAACGCTTCAGGCGCTGCTTGAAGCGATCAGGCCTTCCGTTCGCGCACCGAGCCTTCCTGCGCGACGGAGGCGACCAGCGTGCCGTCCGGCTTGAAGATCGAGCCGCGGGTCAGCCCCCGTCCCGATTGCGCGCTCGGCGAATCCTGCGCGTAGAGCAGCCATTCGTCGGCGCGGAACGGGCGATGGAACCACATCGCGTGGTCGAGACTCGCCGGCATCATGCGTTTGTCGAACAGCGTGCGGCCATAGCGCGCCATGATCGCGTCGAGCAGTGAGAAGTCCGAGGCGTAAGCGAGCGCGCACATGTGCAGCGCCGGATCGTCGGGCAGCTTGGCCGCGGTCTTGATCCAGACGTGGATGCGGCCGTCGTCGATCTTCTGGCCGAAATAACGGCCGAGCTCGACCGGGCGCAGCTCGATCGGCCGATCGGATTCGTAGTAGCGGCGGATGAAGTCCGGCATCTCCTTGAACATCGGCTGCTTCGCCACCTCCTCCGCCGTGAGCTTTTCCGGCGGCGGCACGTCCGGCATCTTGTCCTGGTGGTCGAACGCAGTCTCCTCCTCGGCGTGGAACGAGACCATGATCGAGAAGATCGCGTTGCCGTGCTGGATCGCGGTGACGCGGCGGGTCGAGTAGCTTTTGCCGTCGCGCAGGCGCTCGACCTGATAGATGATCGGGATCTGCGGATCGCCCGGCAGGATGAAATAGCAATGCAGCGAATGCGGCAGCCGGCCCTCCACGGTGCGGCAGGCCGCGACCATCGCCTGCCCGATCACCTGGCCGCCGAACACCCGCTGCCAGCTCGTCTTCGGGCTGTTGCCGCGGAACAGGTTCACCTCGAGCTGCTCGAGGTCGAGGATCCCGATGAGGTCGATCAGTCCTTTGGACATGATGGTGCTTTCCAGTGATGCCTCATTCCGGGGCGCACGCGGTGCGAACCCGAAAATCTTGAGCTGATAAACCTCCGGATTCCGGGTACGCGTGTTGCGCGCCCAGGAATGACGGAACGAAGGGCTAGCGGTCCTCGTTTCACCGCACTGTTTCGCCCAGCTCAAGTCTGCTAGCAAGACCGAGAATTGTCCGGGAAGCTTTGGTATGTCGGTACAGGGTAGCATTGTCATCGGTGGCGGCGCGTTTGCCGGCCTTGCGCTGGCCTTGGCGCTACGCCAGGGGCTCGGGCCCGAGATCCCAATCATCGTCGCCGATCCCGCGCTCGGCACGCGGCCGAGCCGCGACCCCCGCGCCACCGCGATCGTCGCCGCCTGCCGCCGCCTGTTCGAGACGATCGGCGCCTGGGACGACGTCCGGGGCGAGGCCCAGCCGATCCTCGACATGGTCGTCACCGATTCCAAGCTCGAGGACGCCACCCGCCCGGTGTTCCTGAACTTCGCCGGCGACGTCGCGCCGGGCGAGCCCTTCGCGCATATGATCGAGAACCGCCGCCTGATCGACGCGCTGGTGGTGCGCGCCGAGGCCGACGGCATCGATCTTCGCGCCACCCCGGTCGCCTCCTACGATGCGCGCACCGACGGCATCGAGGTGACGCTCGGCGACGGCAGCGTGATCGCGGCGGGCCTCTTGGTCGCCGCCGATGGCGCGCGGTCGAAGCTGCGCGAGCGCGCCGGCATCGTCACTCATGGCTGGGAGTACGATCAGTCCGGCATCGTCGTCACCGTCGGCCACGAGCGCGATCACGAGGGCCGCGCCGAGGAACACTTCCTGCCGGCCGGCCCGTTCGCGATCCTGCCGCTCACCGGCAAACGCTCCTCGCTGGTGTGGACCGAGCGCCGCACTGAGGCCGCGCGCATCATCGCCCTCAGCGACGAGGAATTCCACGCCGAGCTCGAGCAGCGCTTCGGCCTGCATCTCGGCGAGGTCAGTGTGCTCGACAAGCCGCGGGCGTTTCCGCTGTCTTATTTCGTCGCGCGGTCCTTCATCGCCGAGCGCCTCGCGCTGGTCGGCGACGCTGCCCATGTCATCCACCCCATCGCGGGCCAGGGCCTCAACATGGGCCTGAAGGACGTCGCTGCGCTGGCGGAAGTGGTGGTCGATGCCGCGCGGCTCGGCCTGGATATCGGCGGGGCGGACGTGCTCGAACGCTACCAGCGCTGGCGCCGGTTCGACACCATGGCAATGGGCGTCGCCACCAACTCGCTGAACTTCCTGTTCTCCAACCAGTCGACGCTGTTGCGCACGGTGCGCGACATCGGCCTCGGCCTCGTCGACCGCGCCCCGCCGCTGAAGAACCTCTTCATCCGCCAGGCCGCAGGCCTCACCGGCGAGGTGCCGCGGCTGTTGAAGGGCGAGGCGTTGTAAGGGCGAATGGTGAGTATCGAGTGGCAAGTGGACCCATTCGCCATTCGCCACTCCCCACTCGCTGTTATCAATCGATCTTGCGCGCCTCTTCCGGCAGCATGATCGGGATGCCGTCGCGAATGGGATAAGCGAGCTTGGCGCTGCGCGAGATCAGCTCCTGCCGCTCAGCATCGAATTCCAGCGGGCCCTTTGTCAGCGGGCAGACCAGGATCTCCAGCAATTTTGGATCGACGCTGGCTTCGGGACGTTCGGTGGGCGCGTTCATGGAAGTCTCCGGCACTTGCTTGCCTTTAGCATAGAAATTCGCGCCCGCCATCGCGCTTTAGGCGGAGACCATCGCCAGGAGCTCGTCGAGCATGGTCCGCAGCCGCGCGGCCGGGATTGACGGGCCTGACAGGGCGAAACCGAGAAATGTCCAGTACAGGATCTGCGCGCGGGCCTGCGCCGTTGCCGGGGCGAGTCCCCGCTTCTGCAGCAGCTCCTCGATATAATCGAGCCTGCGGCGATCGATGGCACGCACCGCCCCTTGCGCGCTAGCATCGAACGCCGCCCAATTGCGCACCGCGCGTTCGAGGTCGAGCCGCGCGCCGAAGGATCTCCGCAGCAGCATCTTGACCGGCTCGTCGCCGGCGGCTTCGACGTTGGCGATGATCCGCTCGGCCGCGATCTCGCGCCAGCGCTTCAGCACCGCGGCGTGAAACGCGGCGAGATCGGCGAAATGCCAATAGAAGCTGCCGCGCGATACGCCCATGGCCTTGGCGAGCGGCTCGGCCTTCAAGGCCGTGAAGCCGCACTTGGCCAGGGCCTTGAGGCCCTGGCCAGTCCAATCGTCAGCGGAGAGCTGTTGGTTCATGTCGTTTCCCGAAAAGCGCACCATACACTAATGTATTGACAGGCGCTTGGCCAGACGCTATCGAAACATACATGAGTGTATGGAGGCGTCGATGCGGGATCTGCTGCTCCAATGTGCGGGCGTCGTGACCATCGCAGTTGCGCTCGTTCACGGCTACCTCGGCGAAGCCAAGGTCTTCGCCCGCGCGCGCATCGAGCCGGAGCGCCTCCGCACCTTGATCCGGCTGGTGTGGCAGGCCTCGACCGTGGCCTGGATCGGCGGTGGCGTGCTGCTGATCGCGGCGCCGTGGATGCAATCGGAGCCGGCTCGTCACTGGATCGTCGCGACCATGGCCTGCGTGTTCGGCTGCTCCGCCCTCGCCAACGCATGGGCGACGCGGGGCCGGCATTTCGGCTGGATGGCGCTCAGTGCGGTCGTCGTGATGTCGGTTGCCGGGTACTAGAACTCATCTAAAGCGGACCAGATCCGTTACCGATCGACCAGGCATTCTTCGGATGCCGTCTCGTCCCTTTCGTGCTCCACGTTGCTGGCGTGGCGCTGATGGGACTCCTGCAGCGCGATGATCACCGGACGCAAGCGCATCCGCGTCCATCTCCAGTCATCCGCAAACGCGCGCAGCGGGCTTCCGGCGCGACCGGCGCGCGGACCGTGTTAGCCCCACAGATCAAATTTTACGGACGGTGTTGGCAAGCCGCTAAGCATGCGATCAGGCGCGGCACAAAATTAACGCGAAGGGCGATTAGCCGGTCCAGCATCGACAAACATCAACAATATCGACGATGGGGCGAAACTGAATGTTCCGCGTTTTCTCCTGCCTTACGGCCGAACACGATTGGCGGCTCGTCGTGCTCGCTGCTCTGGTCTGCTTCGTTGCCAGCATCGTCGCGGTCAGCATCTTCCACCGCGCGATCGCAACGCGCGGGAGAACCCGGTGGATCTGGATCGCCATTGCCGGCGCGGCCATCGGATACGGCATTTGGGCTACGCATTTCGTCGCGATGCTCGCCTACGAGCCCGGGGTCACGACGGGCTACGGCATCGTGTTGACGGCGTCCTCTCTCGCGGCGGCAATGCTGCTGACCTCGGTCGGCTTCGGCGTCGCGGTCGTCACGTCCGGCCGCTGGCGCGCGGCGGCTGGCGGCGTCATCATCGGTGGCGGCATTGCCAGCATGCACTATCTCGGAATGTGGGCGCTCGAAGTGCCGGGCCGAGTCTCCTGGTCCGTGGACCTCGTGCTCCTCTCCATCGTTCTGGGCATGTGTTTTGGCTATGCTGCGCTGGCGGCAGCGCTCACCCGTCAGGGTTATAGCGGCACGCTGGCAGCCGCCACCCTGCTGACGCTCGCCATCGTGTCGCATCACTTCACGGCCATGGGCGCCGTGCAGATCACACCGGATCCGGCGCTCGCGACCGATACGCTTTCGCTGTCTCCGGCCTTCCTCGCGCTCGCCATCGCCGGCGTCGCATTGTCCGTGCTGGGCATGAGCCTGATCGGAGTGCTGGCCGATCGTCGTCTGGCGACCAGAACCGCCAGGTTCGAGGAGATCATCAGCCAGCTCTCCATCGCCCGGCAGCAGCTCGAAGGGTCGCAGAACGAGCTCAAGGAACAGAAGCTGAGGCTGGACACGGCCATCAACCATATGGTCGAGGGCCTTTGCATGTTCGACGCCGGGAAGCGGCTCGTCATCTGCAACGAGCGTTACGCCCGTTTGTACCGGCTGCCGCCGGAACTGCTGCGTGCGGGAACTCCGCACCGCGACATCATCCGTCATCGCGTCACCAGCGGCATACTCGAAGGCGAGGCCAGCGATTTCGCCGCCGAACGGCAGATCGCCAGGCTCGAAGCACTGCCGATCCATGCCGTCTCGAGCCGCATCGATGCGTTCGCCGATGGGCGGCTGATCTGCGTGACGCGGCAGCCGATGGCCGGCGGCGGCTGGGTGGCTACGCATCTGGATGTCACCGAGCAACGCCGGTCCGAAGCGAAGATCACCTACATGGCGGAACACGATGCGCTCACCGAGTTGCCGAACCGCGTGCTGCTCAAGGCGCGTCTGGAGCCTGCACTCGCCGATACGCGTGGCGGAAATCTCCATCTGGCGGTTCTCCTGCTCGACCTCGACCGCTTCAAGGAGGTCAACGACACGCTCGGACATCCGGCGGGCGACCTGCTGCTGCGCTCAGTCGCGGCGCGCTTGCTGGATTGCATCAGGGAGACGACGTTCGTCGCCCGACTGGGCGGCGACGAATTCGCAATCGTCGACTACGTGACCAATCCGGCTGCGGACGCGGCCTCTCTCGCCGAGGCGATCCATGGCGCGCTCAGCGAGCCGTTCGATCTCGGCGATCATCAGGTCATTGTCGGCACCAGCATCGGGATCGCCCTTGCGCCCCGAGACGGCGCCGATTCCGACACGATCCTCAGGAGCGCAGATCTTGCCCTCTACTCGGCCAAGAGCGGCGGACGTGGTGCATTCCGCTTCTTCGAGCCGGAGCTGGACCGGCTCCTGCATGCGCGCCGCAACCTGGAGCGGGATCTGCGGAAGGCGCTTGCGAGGAGCGAATTCGAGCTCCACTACCAGCCGTTCGTCAATTTGAAGAGCGGCGAGACCTGTGGCTTCGAGGCGTTGCTGCGTTGGCATCACCCCGAGCGGGGTCTGGTCTCGCCCGGCGAATTCATTCCCGTCGCGGAGGAAACTGGCTTGATCCTGCCGCTGGGGGAATGGGTGTTGAGAACCGCCTGTGCCGAAGCGGCAAAATGGCGTTCCGACCTGAAGATCGCGATCAACCTGTCTCCAGCGCAATTCAGGAGCAAGGAGCTCGTGTCGACGATCGTGAGCGCACTGGCGGCGTCGGGGATTGCTTCAGACCGGCTCGAGCTCGAGGTCACCGAAACCGTCATCATGCATGACAGCGGGACCGTATTCGCAGCACTCAGCCAGCTGCGCGAGCTCGGGGTGCGGATTGCCCTCGACGATTTCGGCACCGGCTATTCGTCGCTCAGCTTTCTGCAGAAGTTTCCCTTCGATAAGATCAAGATCGATCGCAGCTTCGTCAGCGAGCTGTCCAGTCCGATGGAGGAGCCCCATCGGATCGCGCGGGCCGTGGTCCAGTTCGCCACGAGTCTCGGTAAGACGTCCACCGCCGAAGGCGTCGAAACCGCCGAGCAGCTGGACATCCTGCGCCAGGAGGGCTGCGTCGAGGCCCAGGGCTTCCACCTCAGCCCGCCGATACGAGCCTCGACGATCGCACGGCTTGCGGATCGAAAGGCCGAGGCCGGCGAGTTTGCCGCATAGAGCATGATCCGGACCCGAAGGGCCGCGTCAGCGCAAAGTGTGTAGCGGTTTTCCGAAAAGATCATGCTCAAACCAAAAAGCCCAAAGCGCGATGAGGATTCATCCTAATCGCATCGCGCTTTGGGTCGCTTGACGATCACTGCAGCGGCGGGTCGCCGCTAGTGCGCTTCTTGGCGAGGTCCATCTCGGTGACGGCGATCAGGATCTCGGCGCGGGTCTTCAGGTCGGGCGCCTCCAGCATGGCCTGCTTTTCCGCGGGGCCGTAGGGCGACATCATCGCGAGCGCATTGACGAGGGCTTCATTGGGCGCGCTCTCGACGCCCTCCCAGTCGACCTTGAGGTTGTTGGCCTTCAGGAAGTCCGCCAGCACCGCCAGCAGCGCCTCGCGGTCGACCTCCTCCTCGCCGCGGCGCGCGGTGAAATCGTCGACGTAGGCGAAGAAGTCCACCTTGCACTGCCGATAGGGGGTGAGCACCTCGAGCTCCTCGACCACCTTGAAGCGCGACACGCCGGTGAGCTCGAGGATGTAGCGGCCGTCGCCGGACTCGGCGAGCTGGGTGATGCGGCCGACGCAGCCGACGCGGAACAGCGCCGGCTTGTCGGAATCCTTCCGCGAGTGCGCGATGTCGGGCTGGATCATGCCGATCAGGCGATGGCCGTCGCGGAAGGAATCGTCGACCATCGAAAGGTAGCGCGGCTCGAAGATGTTGAGCGGCATCTGGCCGCGGGGCAGCAGCAGCGCGCCCGGCAGCGGGAAGACCGGAATGATCTCCGGGAGGTCGGCGGGCCCGCGATATTCGATGTTGATCGGCATCTGCCCGGTCCCCTGGCGTTGCTAGCGCATGATCCGGATCCGAAGGACCGCGTTAGCGCAAAGTGTGGAGCGGTTTTCCGAACAGATCATGCTCAAAAAAGGCCGTTACGAAAACAGGATCGTCGACAAACGTTTGCGGCCTTCGACGGTTGCATCATCCGTGCCGCCCCAGGCCTCGAAGAACTGCACCAGCTGCTTGCGGGCGCCGTCGTCGTTCCATTTGCGGTCGCGCTTGATGATCTCGAGCAGCTGCTCGGTCGCCGCCGCGCGGTTGCCTTGGGCGTTGAGCGCGGTGGCGAGGTCGAATCGGGCCTGATGATCGAGCGGGTTTGCGGCGACTTTCTGTTCCAGCTCGGCAACCGGTCCGAGCGATTTCGCCTGCTCGGCGAGATCGATCGCGGTCTGCACCGCCTTCACGGCCGGGTCGTTGCGCTTGGATTCCGGCACCATGGCCAGCGTCTGCTTGGCCTGCTCCATCGCGCCGGAAACGGCGTAGCACTTCGCAAGGCCCGCAAGCGCCGCGATGTTGGTGGAATCATGCTGCAGCGCCTCGGCATAGATCTGCGCCGCCGCCGCCGCGTCGCCCTCGGCGAGCACTGCGTCGGCCTCCTGCACGATCTCGGCGACGTTGACCTCGCCCGGCGCGGTGACGCCCTTGGTCAGCCGCTCGATGAAGGCGTTGACCTGGCTCTCCGGCACCGCGCCCATGAAGCCGTCGGCCGGCTGGCCGTTGACGAAGGCGATCACGGCCGGGATCGACTGGATGCCCATCTGGCCCGGGATCGCCGGATGATGGTCGATGTTCATCTTGACCAGCTTGACCTTGCCCTTGGCCGCCTTCACCGCCTTCTCCAGGACGGGGGTGAGCTGCTTGCAGGGGCCGCACCATTCCGCCCAGAAATCGATCAGCACGGGCTGGCGCTTCGATTCCTCGATGACGTCCTTCACGAAGGTCTGGGTGGTGGTGTCCTTGATCAGGTCGGCCGCAGCCGGGCCCGCCGCTCCGTTACCCTGGTCGATGATCGTCACGGGATTCCCTCGTCATTTCTGGAATGGCGGCTCTTTAGCACGCCGCCGCGTCATATGCTTGTGGTCGGCTCCTAAATTGGGCCGAATGGGCCGAATTTCAATCCAGGCCCTCCGATTCGCCGGTTCCGGGACGTTTCCGGTCGATTTGGCCGGCTTTGGGCTCCATACAGGGTCCGAATTGCGAATTGAGGCCGCCTGTAGCTGTTGCATTCCCCTCCCGCTTTTGGCATACGACAGCCGTTGCCGGCGCGTCACGCGACCGACACAGGATGCGGGTGTAGCTCAGTGGTAGAGCACGACCTTGCCAAGGTCGGGGTCGAGGGTTCGAGCCCCTTCGCCCGCTCCAGTTTTTCCTAGGCTGGCCTAGGAAGCGCTCTCCAACCTCGGAGAGCATTGTATGAGCCTCAAAGACTCCAAAGGGCAAGCGCGAGCTGTTGTTGGGCATGAGCCGCCTCGTACGGCGATTTGCTGTCCGCGCTTGCGAGAGCGGCCTCAAACCGAGGCCGGAGCAATTTTGAAGGTCTTTCGGTATTTACGGGCAAGTGAAGACGCCGGGAAGGCAGCAACTCAATGGATTCTCAGGCCTTGGTTCACTATATTTGGGGAGAGGAGTTTCCATGTCTGCTCAGCGCTCCGCCACCAAGGCCCAGTATACCGCTGGTGTAATCCAGCGGTTGGCGGCCGCTAACAACGTGGCAGTGATCGCGACATCGAACGATGTCTTTGCCCATCACGTGACGCGGCTCTCCGGCGATGACGTGAATTTCGATCCTATCGAGAATACCATCGTCGCACTCCAGCGCGCCGGGATTTTGGATCGTGTCCAAGCGGTGCGTCTTCAAGCGCGCTATCTTCGCGAAAGCCGTCTGTGACGTTTGATCCGTTTGGAGATTTGCGACGCGCGGTTATTTGCGCAACGTCGCGAAGGCCAAAGATCCCGGAATCGTTCAGCGCCTCCTGCACAATTCCTTTCTGACCGGCATCGATGCAGCCTTGGATCATCTCAAGGCGCAGCCTTCCCTAAGCTACGCCGATGTCCTCCAAACACACAAAACGCTTTTTGAAGGAGTGTTCCCCTGGGCTGGAGAGGACCGTCATACGAACGCGTCCCACATCTTCGTAAAGAAGGGCTCTGTGATCTTCGCCCATCCCAATGACATCCGCAAAGCTATCGACTACGCGTTGGAGAAGGGACAAGACGAGGCGTTCATGGCGGAAAAGCCCGGCGAAGTGATTGGCTATCTCGCCTATGGCCATCCATTCCTGGACGGCAATGGCCGCACTATCATGCTGATCCATGCGGAACTTGCGCGGCGTGCAGGCATCAGCATCGATTGGGCCGCCACGGACAAAGTTCAGTATCTCGCAGCCCTGACGCAGGAGCTCGAAGAGCCGGGCAAGGGCAAACTTGATGCTTACCTTAAGCCATTCATCCGCAAGGGCTCGGAGAGCAACATCGCCGACGGGATCAAGGCCGCGCCGGGCCTGGACGGCGGCAACGCAGACACAGTCGCAGGCGAGACGAGCAATCCAATGCTCCAGGCGCAATACGAAGAGCAAAAAGCCAAGCGCAACGGCGGGCGAGACTTGCAATGACAATCCTGGTCACCGGTAGCGCTGGCCATCTCGGGGAGGCGGTCCTGCGGACGCTCCGTGGGCGCGGGTCGCCCGCCCGCGGCGTCGATCTCAAGCCCTCCCCCTTCACCGATGCCGTTGGCTCCGTCGTCGATCCCGCCTTCGTGCGGCGCCAGATGGACGGCGTCACCGCCGTGGTCCACACCGCGACGCTGCACAAGCCGCATGTGGCGACCCATTCCAAGCAGGATTTTGTCGACACCAACGTGTCAGGAACGCTGAACCTGCTCGAGGCGGCAGTCGCGGCCGGCGTGAAGAGCTTTGTCTTCACCAGCACCACCAGCGCATTCGGCTCGCAGCTGCGGCCCGAGGCGGGACAGGCGGCGGTGTGGGTCACCGAGGAGCTGCCATCGGTGCCGAAGAACATCTACGGCACGACCAAGCTGATGGCCGAGAACCTCTGCGAGCTGTTCTTTCGCGAGCGCGCGCTACCGATCGTGGTTCTGCGGACCTCGCGCTTCTTTCCGGAGGACGACGACGATCCGGCGATGCGATCGGCCTACACGCTGGACAACGCGCAGGCCAACGAGCTGCTCTACCGCCGGCTGGATATCGCGGACGCAGTGAGCGCGCATCTGCTCGCCGTCGAGCGTGCGCCCGGCATCGGCTTCGCCCGCTACATCGTCTCGGCGACGAGCCCGTTCGAGCAACGTCATCTCGGAGCGCTGGCGCGCGATGCCGCCGGCGTCGTGCGCGAGCTCTATCCGGAGTGCGCGCAGCTCTATGCGGCGCGCGGCTGGCGGCTCTTCCCCGCGATTGACCGGGTCTATGTCAACGAGCGCGCGCGGCGGGAGCTCGGCTGGCGACCCGAATTCGACTTCGCGCATGTGCTGCGCAGCCTGCGCGATGGCCGCGACGTCCGCAGCACGCTGGCGCGTGAGGTCGGATCGAAAGGCTACCACGACACGCTGTTCGACGACGGACCCTACCCCGTCGCCCCGTGAGCGCCGCGATTATTTTACTCGACGCTTCAAATGATTGTCCGGCGTCACCGCGCGCGGATCAACTTGCGCAGTTCTACTGTGCATGGGGTTGTTTTCGCACTTTTGTATGCCCACCCCGGCGGACCGCCTGACGACGTTGCGCGCGCGCTGTTGATTCCGCGTTGCAGCGCGAGGCGCGGTCGTCGCAGCGTTCATCCGTTCATTGACATTCCGTCTCAATTTTTGCTGCGCGCAGCCGCGCTGCATCCGGCGCGCTTCTCACGATGGGCAGATGTGCTACCCTTTTTGCGTCTGTCGTCCCGACGGGCTCAAGACTTCGCCTCTCGACTAGCAAAACAAAATAACGCGCAGCCCTGATGGCTGCCTTAGGGGAGTGATGCGATGACATCGATGTTCCATCGATCCGTGTTGGCGCTTGCAGCCGTGGCCCTTCTCGCGGGGACCGGCGCCGGCAACGCGCAGCAGCAGGACAAGAACAAGCCGCTGAAGAAATACGATTCCAGCACCAAGGAGTTCTGGACCCATCCGCCGGATGACTGGTTCCTCGGTGACGAGACCGAGGCGCAGAAGGGCCTCGCGCCGCCGTCGGGCCCGCCGACCGGCGCCTCCGACGCCGAGCTCGCCAACATCGTCAAGAAGATCAAGCTGCCGCCGGGCTTCAAGATCGAGGTCTACGCCTCCGGCGTGCTGGCCGCGCGGCAGATGGCCTGGGGCGACAAGGGCACGTTGTTCGTCGGCTCGTTCGGCCTCGGCAACGTCTATGCCATCAAGGACAACAACGGAAAGAAGGAGGTCAAGACCGTCCTCAAGGGCCTCAACATGCCCACCGGTCTCGCCTTCAAGGACGGCGCGCTCTACGTCATCGCCGTCGACAAGCTGATCCGCTACGACAACGCCGAAGCCAATCTCGACAATCTCGGCCAGGGCAAGGTCGTCTATGACGACATGCCGTCCTATGCCGCGCATGGCTGGAAATACATCGCGGTCGACAAGGAAGGCTGGTTCTTCCTGCCGTTCGGCCCGCCCTTCAACATCGGCATTCCGCCGACCAGCGTGTCGCAGATCCGGCGCGTCGATCCCAAGACCGGCAACGCCGAAATCTGGGCGCTCGGCGTCCGCAACTCGGTCGGCGGCGACGTCGATCCGCGCACCGGCAAGCTCTGGTTCACGGAGAATGCCCGCGACTGGATCAGCGATGATCTGCCCTCGGACAAGCTGAACATGATCAACCGGATCGGCGAGCATTTCGGCTATCCCTATTGCCATCAGGGCAATCTGCCTGACGACAAGTTCGCGATGGGCCACAAATGCTCCGAGTTCACGCCGCCCGTACTGAACCTCGGTGCCCATGTCGCACCGCTCGGCATGAAGTTCTACACCGGCGACCAGTTCCCCGCCGACTACAAGAACAACATCCTGATCGCGGAGCACGGCTCCTGGAATCGCCACAAGTACCAGGGCGCGCGCATCGTGCGGGTGATCGTCGGGCCCGACGGCAAGAACCCGAAGCGGGAGGTCTTCGCCTCCGGCTGGCTCGAGGGTGACCAGGGCTATCTCGGCCGTCCCAACGACATCATCATCGCCAAGGACGGATCAATCCTTGTGGCCGACGATTGGGCCGGCGCGATCTATCGCATCAGCTACAGCAAGAAGTAGCGCGACCTGACGGAGAAAGCTGCGACCGGGTGACGGCCGCAGCTTCTTCCGTTTCAGTGCCTCATGCTGTCGTTCCGGATTGCGCCGCAGCGCAAGTCCGGAACCCATAACCCCGGCTCGTGGTTATGGATTCCGGGCTCGTGCTCCGCACGCCCCGGAATGACGAGCTCGATAGATCGGAATCCTCCCCCATGCGCCGGCAGATCATTTCGCACGCAATCAGCGCGGTTGCGCTCCTGACGCTCGACGCCTTCATCCCGGCTACGGCCGCCGACAATGCCGCGATCAAGGAGAAGGCCGCCGCCTGCTCCGGCTGCCACGGCGAGAACGGCATTTCGCAGACCGAGAACATCCCCTCGCTCGCCGGCCAGCCCGATCAATTCCTGCAATGGCAGCTCGTGTTCTTCCGCGCCGGCGCGCGCAAGAACGATCAGATGCAGCCGATCGTGGAAGGGATCACCAACGAGGACATCCGCAATTTCGGCGCTTACTTCGCCTCGCTGGCGCCGCCGAAGGGACCCGAAGACGGGGATCCCGACCTGTCGAAGAAGGGGGCGCAGGTGGCCGCCGGCCGCCGCTGCGCCTCATGCCATACCGACAGCTATGCCGGCACAAAGGCGGTGGCGCGGCTCGCGGGGCAACGTGAGGAATATCTCGTCAAGGCGCTGCACGATTACAAGGCCGGCCAGCGTGTCGGCGGCGGCGTCGCCGCGATGGCCGACGTCGCCTATCACATGAGCGATGAGGAGATCACCGCCGTCTCGCACTATCTCGCGCACTTGAAATAGCGCTGAGCTGTTTCGTCAATCGCAGCTCGTCATCCCCGGGGCGCGACACAGTCGCGAGCCCCGGGACGACACCGAATGTGTGGTTACGCCCTACCCCGCCCGCTGCCTCTCATACGCCTTCAGATGCGTATAGGCGATGCGCAGCTTCGGCACCGGCACCTTGGCGGAGTCGGCGCGCGCGATGAGATCGCCAATGACGTGATCGGCCTCGACAGGCAGGCCGGCCTTGATGTCGCGGAACATCGACGCCGTCAGCGGCGAGCCCTCGGTGGTGAGATTGCCTTTGACGCGATCGAAGAACGGGCCGCCCGGCGGATAGCCGGACGCCGTGGCAACCGCGCTGGTCTCATCCAGCATGCCGAGCAGGAACTCCCGGCCGCCGGGCGCGGCGAGGATATTGCCGACGGAAGTCCGCATCAGGCTGGTGCTTGCAGCGAGCGAGGACAGGAACACCCACTTCTCCCACATGTCCTGCATGATGTTCTGGCTGGCGCTGGCGCCATTGATGCCGCTCTTGAAGGCCTCGTCGATCGCCTTCACCCGGTCCGACATCCCGCCGTCGCGCTCGCCGTAGCTGAGCGACTGCATCGGCTGGAGCTGCACCACCTCGCGCTTCTCGTTCAGCGTGGCCGCAATGGCGCAGAGGCCGCCGAGCACGCGCTCCTTGCCGAACCTCGAGTCCAGCGTGTCGAGATGCTTCATGCCGTTGAGCATCGGGATGATTGCGGTGTTCGGCCCCACCGCGGGGGCGAACGACTTGATGGCATCGTCGAGGTCGAATGCCTTGCAGCTGAGCAGCACGACGTCGAATTTGTTCTTGATCGCGTCGGCCTGAACCGTCGGCGGGTTCTTCAAGGTCACATCGCCGTTCGGGCTCTTGATGACGAGGCCGGCGCTCGCGAGCTCGCCGGCGCGGCGAGGCCTAACCAGGAAGGTCACGTCGCGGCCGGCCTGCAACAGCCTGCCACCGAAATAGCCGCCGATGGCGCCGGCGCCGACCACGAGGATGCGCATGGGAGAACTCCGCTTTTACTATTGGCGAATGGCGAATAGGGAGTAGCGAATAGTGGGCGCGATTTCCACTCGCTATTCGCTACTCGCCATTCGCGCGCTTCACTTTCCCGACACCATCTCCTCGACCTCGCGCAACTGCTCCTTGCCGAAGAACATTTCATTGCCGACGAAGAAGGTCGGCGAGCCGAAGGCGCCGCGGGCGACCGCCTCCTCGGTGTTCTTGATCAGCTTGGCCTTCACCTCGGGTTCCCCGGCGCGGGCGAACAGCTTTTGCGCATCGAGACCAGACGACGCCAGCGCCTTCGCCGCGATCTCGGGATCGTCCATCTTCTTCGGCTCGCGCCACATGTGGTGGAAGGTGGCCTCGACATATGTCTCGAACACGCCCTCGAGCTGCGCTGCGATCGCTGCGCGCATCAGGTTCAGCGTGTTGACGGGAAAGTGCGGATTCCAGACATAGGGCTGGACATGGAAGCGTTTGATGAAGCGCTCGGTCTCGACCTGCTGGAACTCCCGCTTGTTCTTGATGCCGGCGAGCGTCTCGGCCGGCGACTTGTTGTTGGTCGACTTGAAGATGCCGCCGAGCAGGATCGGCACATATTCGAACTTGACGCCGATCCGCTGCTCGATGGCTGGAATCGCCAGATGGCTGAGATAGGCGTTGGGGCTACCGAAATCGAACAGGAATTGCGGGGCGGTGCGGGTCAAAATCATTCTCCCTGGCCTGGCTTTCTGAGCGGCTTTTTCTCATTGTGGCGCAGGCCGCGCCACAGGTCTATCGTTTAATGACGGTCATAATACTTTGACCGTCAGATCAGGCGCTGCATCGCCCGCTTGCGCCACACCAGATGGTAATAGCCCATCTGCAGAATCAACATGGCGCAGAACACGATGGGATAGGCGGCCCACACGCCGGTCAGACCGACCGTGTGGCTGAGGATGATTGCAGCCGGCAGCTCGATTGCGGCGATCGCGAAGATCGACAGCAGCATCGGCGTCAACGCGACGCCGGCGCCGCGCATTGCGCCCGAGAACACCGTGGCGAGCCCGAACGGCACCGAGCTCCACAAGGCGATGTTGAGCAATCCCTTCGCCAGATCCAGCACGGCGCCCTCGGTGATGAAGATACCGAGCACCGCGCGTGGCGCGAGGTAGATCAGCGCCACCAACCCGCCGGTCAGGACGATATTGAACGCAAGGCCCATCCGCACGATGCCGTCAAGCTGGGCCCGGTCGCCGCCGCCGACGGCCTGGGCGCCGAGGATCGAGACCGCGATCGAAATCGACATCGCCGTGAACTGGGTGTAGCCCATCACCTGGTTGACGGCGCCATAGGCCGCGGTGGCATTCGAGCCGAAGCCGTTGACGAGGCCGAGCAGCACAAGCTCAGCGATCGCCATCACCACCATGCCGATCGCGCTCGGCAGGCCGATCCCGAGGACTTTGCCGAGCACGGCGCCGTTTAGTCGGAGGTGACGCAGCAGCGTCGCATCCGGCGCGAGCGCGTGCTTTCTCCGCAGCAGATAGGCAGCCAGCACGATCAGCGTCAGCGTGTTCGAGATCGCAGCCGCCCAGGCAGCACTGGTGATGCCGACGGCCGGCAATCCGAACGTGCCGCGGATCAGCATCGGCGTCAGGATCAGGCCGATCGCCGTCGACAAGGCCAGCGCCAGCAGCGGCGTCACTCCATCGCCGACGCCGCGGATCATCGCCGTCATCAGCAGGAAGATGAAGCCGAGCGGCATCGTCAACAGCATGATGCGCGCATAGGCGCTGGCTTCATCGAGAATGTCCGCGGGCGTGGCGAGCATCACCATCAGGGGCCGGCTGAAGATCCCGCCAACGAGTGCAATCGCTATCGAGAGCAGCAGGCCGACGGCGAGTGTCGTGCCGACGATGATCTTGATCCGGCCATGCTCGCCGGCGCCGAAGGCCTGGCCGATCAGCACGGTGGCGCCGGTGCTGAGGCCCATGACGAAGGCGAACAGGAAGAACATCACGGGGAAGAACGCCGAGACCGCAGCGAGCGCGTCGACGCCGATCATCTGGCCGAGATAGACGTTGCTGACGGTGCCGAACAGCGATTGCAGCGCGTTGCTCAGCATCAGGGGTGCGAGAAAGCGGAGGAATGTGGTCCAGAGCGGCTTTGCGGCAGACATGGCATTGGCCTTTCATCAGGGCGTGCGAAGCCGTTACCGCGCAATGCGCGGCTCGGCCGTCGATGGGGCGTGAGAAGCGGCGCGCGGTCTAAGCGCGGTCGCTGTAGGCGAGCTTGACGATGTGGTCGCGGATGTCGGTCGGCCAGTCGGCGATCAGGCCGGTGAAGCGTCGCCGGTCATCCGCGAACAGGGCGCGCGAGGCTTCCTCGAACTGCGGCAGATCGCCGGCCATGGTCGACATGAAGTGGTAGGCCGCATCGCGCGCCTGCCGCTCGCGGTCCTTGTCGCCGCTGGCGCGCCTGGCTTCGTCGACGAGCTTGCGCAGCGCGACCGAAGCGCCGCCGGCCTGTGCGTTGAGCCACTCCCAGTGCCGCGGCAGCAAGGTCACCTCGCGCGCGACCACGCCGAGCTTCGGCCGGCCGCGACCGCGCGGCTCTGCGGGTGCTTCGGTCGCCTCAGCCGACGGCGGGACAAGCTTCGTCAAGCGCGCCAACACCTCGCGATCTCCACCACGCAGATCGAAGTCGATCGATCGGCCCGTGGCGTCCTCGAAGATGATGATTGGCTGGTCAAGCGGTTGCGTCGCCCGCTTGACGGCAAGCGCGACCTCGCCCGCCGTGCCGGAGACAAGCCGGCGCTGGCCGGCGAAAGCTGTGTAGGTCCCTTGCATTGGAATCATTGCCATATTGATCGCGTTGCCGATTTAATACCCGGGTAAATTACTCGCGTCAATATACCCGGATAAAAATATCCGCAGCGACGGCTCGACAATGTGTTCCCGGGCTGGCACCAACGGCGCGGCCGATGACCACGACCAAGCCGTGAGGACCCCGCGATGCTGACCGTTCACCACCTCAACAATTCCCGCTCGCAGCGCGTGCTGTGGCTGCTCGAGGAGCTGGGCGTTCCCTACGAGATCGTGCGCTATCAGCGTCAGCCGGACATGCGCGCGCCGAAGGAGCTGCGCGCCATCCATCCGCTCGGCAAATCGCCCGTCATCACCGACAACGGCAACACCATCGCCGAATCAGGCGCGATCATCGAATATCTCATCGCCACCTACGGCAACGGGCGGCTGATCCCGCCGCCGAACACGCCGGAGCGGCTGCGCTACACCTATTGGCTGCACTATGCGGAAGGATCCGCGATGCAGCCGCTGCTGCTCAAGCTGCTGTTCACGCTGATGCCGAAACGTGCGCCGGCCTTGCTGCGCCCGCTGGTGCGCAAAGTCTCCAACCAGGCGCTGACCGCGCTGGTCAATCCGCAGCTGAAGCAGCACATGGACTATTGGGAAGGCGAGCTCGGCAAGAGCGAATGGTTCGCCGGCAGCGAGTTCACCGCGGCTGACATCCAGATGAGCTTTCCGCTCGAAGCCGCCCAAGCTCGCGGCGGCCTCGAGCAGGGCCATCCCAAGGCGATGGCGTTCCTGGAGCGCATCCACGCCCGGCCTGCCTATGCGCGCGCGCTGGAGAAGGGCGGGCCGTATCAGGTCGGGCGGTAAGCTCCCTTACTCCGTCATTCCGGGAGCAGGTTACTGCCCCGCCGCCTCCGCGCCGCGCGTGCGCGGATCGGCTGCGCCCAGCGTTCCGTTCGGCGTCACCAGAATCGAGTTGGCAGATGTCTGCCCCATCGGCTCGAGGACGAGGTGCCCCATCGCCTTCAGCTCGAGCAGCACGCCCTCGGGAAAGCCGCGCTCGACGCGCACTTCATCCGGCAGCCATTGGTGGTGCAGCCGCGGCGCTGCGACCGCGGCCGCAACATCCATCTTGTAGTCGAGCACGTTCACGATCACCTGCAGCACGGTCGAGATAATGCGGCTGCCGCCGGGCGAGCCCGTCACCAGCACCGGCTTGCCGTCCCTCAGCACGATGGTCGGTGACATCGACGACAGCGGCCGCTTGCCGGGTCCGGGAAGGTTCGCTTCGAAGCCGACGAGGCCATAGGCATTGGAGGCGCCGATTGCCGCGGTGAAATCGTCGAGTTCGTTGTTGAGCAGCACGCCGGTGCCGTCGGCGACGAGGCCGACGCCGTAGCTGAAGTTCAGCGTGTAGGTGTTGCTGACGGCATTGCCGCGGGTGTCGACGACGGAAAAATGCGTGGTGTTGCTGCCCTCACGCGGCGCGGCAGGAGAGGTCACGAGCTCTTTTGACGGCGTGGCGCGTTCGAGGGAAATGTTTGCGCGCAGCTTCGCGGCATAGTCCTTCGCAATGAGGGTCTCGATCGGCGCGTTGACGAAGGCGGGATCACCGAGATAGCGGGCGCGATCGGCATAAGCGCGCTTCATGGCTTCGATCAAGAGATGCAGCGACGCCGCCGATCCCTGCTTCAGATCGGCCAGAGGGAAGCCCTCGAGGATGTTGAGCGTCTCCATCAGCACGACGCCGCCGGATGAGGGTAGCGGCATCGACACGATGTCATAGCCGCGGTAGCTGCCACGCACCGGCGTGCGGATGACAGGCTGATAGGCCTTGAGGTCCGCCGGCGTCATGATGCCGCCGGCATCGGTCACGGCCTTGGCGAGTTTCTCGGCGACCGGCCCCTCGTAGAATCCCCGCGGCCCCTGTGCAGCGACGGCCGCCAGCGTTTCGGCGAGATCGCCCTGCACCAGCCGATCGCCTTCGCCCAGCGGCGTGCCATCCGGACGCGAGAATATCCTGGCCGACGAAGGCCAGCGTGCCAGCCGCCGGTGCCAGCCCGGCAACGTATCGGCCATGTCGTCGCTGACGATGAAGCCATCGCGTGCGAGCGCGATCGCAGGCGCCAGCAGTTGCGCCAGCGTGAACTGACCCGAGCCGTATTTCTCGAGCGCGAGCGCAAGGCCGGCGACGGTGCCGGGCACGCCGATGCCGAGCGCGGAATCCCGTGACTTCGTCGCGTCGGGCTTGCCGTCGGCGCCGAGGAAGATCTGCGGCGTGGTCGCGGCCGGCGCGGTTTCGCGATAGTCGATCGTGATGTCTTCATTGCGATCGGCGGAATGGATCACCATGAAGCCGCCGCCGCCGATATTGCCGGCACGCGGATAGGTCACGGCCATCGCGAAGCCGGTCGCGACCGCAGCGTCGATGGCATTGCCGCCGCGCCGCAGGATGTCGGCGCCGATCTGCGCGGAGATCTTCTCCTGCGCCACCACCATGCCGTGCTCGGCGGCGACGGCGCGCACTGCCTCGCGTGCGGGCGGAACATAGCCCTGCCGTGCATCCTGAGCGGTCGCAGGGGCGAGACCGAGCACCAGGACGGTAATGGCGGCTAAAAATCTCCGCCGTGTCGAATATGACGACATCATCGAATTCCCGCCGTGGCGTTGCACCGGTTCACACCCGTCACTGTAATGCTATACCGTTTGCTCTAAGAGAGGCAAAACTGTTCGTGATGGGTGCTGCGTGATGACGACAATCGCTCCGGATGCGCGCATGGCCGGCGTGGCGCGGACCTATCCGCCGCGCGCCGCCGTCGTGAGTTGGATCTTCTTCGATTGGGCCGCGCAGCCATATTTCACGCTGATCACGACCTTCGTGTTCGCGCCCTATTTCGCGACGGCCATTGCGCCAAATCCCGCCGCCGGTCAATCCTTGTGGGGCTTTGCGATGGCGGCCGCGGGCCTTGCGATCGCGCTGTTGTCGCCGGTGCTCGGCGCCATCGCCGACGCTTCGGGCCGCAGGAAACCGTGGATCGCAGGTTTCGGTACGGTGCTTGTGCTGGCGTCCTGCACGCTCTGGATCGGCAAGCCCGGCGATCATGCCGTCATTCCGCTGGTGCTCACCGCAGTTGCGCTCGCCAGCGTCGGTGCGGAATTTGCCACGCTCTTCAACAACGCGATGATGCCGACGCTGGTGCCGCCGGAGCGGATCGGTCGTCTCTCCGGCACCGGCTGGGCCACGGGCTACATTGGCGGCATCGTCAGCCTGATCATCGTGCTCGGCCTGCTCGCCGCCAATCCCGAGACCGGCCGCACGCTGCTCGGCGTCACGCCGCTCTTCGGCCTCGATCCCCTCACACGTCAGGGCGATCGTGCCGCGGGGCCGCTGACTGCGCTGTGGTTCATCATCTTCGTGACGCCGATGTTCCTGTTCACGCCGGATTATCCGGCGAAGCGCCCGCTGGGCGAGGCGTTGCGCGAAGGCCTGTCGGAGCTGAAGCAGTCGATCAAGAGTCTGCCGAGGCAGAAATCGCTCGCGGCATTCCTGCTCGCCAACATGATCTACACCGATGGTCTGGTGTCGCTGTTCGCCTTCGGCGGCATCTATGCCGCGGGCACCTTCGGCTGGCACACCATCCAGATCGGGACGTTCGGCATCATGCTCGCGATCGCCGGCGCGCTCGGCGCCTGGTTCGGCGGCAAGCTGGATGATCGTCTCGGGCCGAAGCGCGTCATCGCCGGCAGCCTGCTGGTCCTGCTGCTGTCGGTGGCCGCGATTCTCCTCGTCGACAAGGACAGCGTCCTGTTCGTCAAGACCGCGCCGCCGCAAGCGGGCGCTGCCCTGTTCTCGAGTACGGCCGAGCGCGCCTATCTCGTGCTGGGCTGCCTGATCGGTGCAGCCGGCGGCCCGCTCCAGGCCGCTTCCCGCACGCTGCTGATCCATCTCGCGCCGAAGGATCGCATCGCGCAATATTTCGGCCTGTTTGCGCTGACGGGAAAGGTGACGTCCTTCATCGGCCCGCTCCTGATCGGCCTGGTCACCGCGCTGACCGCCAGCCAGAAGGCCGGCATGGCCGTGCTGGTGGTGTTCTTCGTCGCGGGACTGGGGCTGTTGATGCGGGTGCGGGATTAGCCCGCATCATGCAACTCTATCCTCGTCATTGCGAGGAGCACTTGCGACGAAGCAATCTAGACCTTCCTTGCGGAGACAGACTGGATTGCTTCGCTTCGCTCGCAATGACGAGTCAATGGACTCAATGCCTGAAGTGCCGCGTTCCCGTGAACACCATGGCGATACCGTGCTCGTCGGCGGCCTTGATCACCTCGTCGTCGCGCATGGAGCCGCCGGGCTGCACCACGGCGGTGGCGCCGGCTTCGATGCAGGCAAGCATGCCGTCGGCGAACGGGAAGAACGCATCCGAGGCCACCACCGAACCCTTGGTGAGCGGTTCGGCGAGCTTCAGCTCGGCCGCCGCATCCTGCGCCTTGCGTGCGGCGATCCGCGCTGAATCCACCCGGCTCATCTGACCCGCGCCGATACCGACGGTGGCGAGATCCTTGGCGTAGATGATGGTGTTGGACTTGACGTGTTTTGCCACCCGGAACGCAAACTTCAGATCACGCATCTCCGCATCCGTCGGCGCGCGCTTGGTGACGACCTTGAACGTCATGTCGTCGACAACGGCGTTGTCGCGGCTTTGCACCAGCAGGCCCCCGGCCACCGTCTTGGCGGTCAGGCCCGGCGCACGCGGATCCGGCAGGCTGCCGGCGAGCAGCAGGCGCAGGTTCTTCTTGCCGCCGATGATGGCGATCGCCTCTTCGCTGGCGTCGGGCGCGATGATGACCTCAGTGAAGATCTTGGTAATCTCGCGCGCGGTATCGGCATCGAGGGCGCGGTTCATCGCGATGATGCCGCCGAAGGCCGAGGTGGAATCGCAGGCCAGCGCCCTGCGATAGGCCTCGACGAGGTTCGGACCTTCGGCGACGCCACAGGGATTGGCATGCTTGACGATGACGCAGGCCGCGGTGCGCTTGGCGTCGAACTCGCCGATGCATTCATAGGCGGCATCGGTGTCGTTGATGTTGTTGTAGGAGAGCTCCTTGCCCTGGAGCTGCCGCGCGGTGGAGACGCCGGGGCGCTTGTCCGGCGTCGCGTAGAAGGCGGCGGTCTGGTGCGGGTTCTCGCCATAGCGCAGCGACTGGATCAGCCTGCCGCCGAAAGCGCGGAAGTCGGGCGCGTCGATCTCGAGCTGACGGTTGAACCAGTTCGAGATCGCGGCGTCATACGCCGCAGTGCGGGCATAGGCCTTCGCGGCGAGCCGCCGGCGCAGCTTTAGCGTGGTCGCGCCCTTGTTGGCGGCGAGCTCGTCGAGCACGGCCTGATAGTCCTGCGCCTCGACCACGACGGCAACATCGTCGTGATTCTTGGCGGCGGCGCGGATCATCGCGGGGCCGCCGATGTCGATGTTCTCGATGCAATCCTCGAAGCCCGCGCCTTTGTCGACGGTGGCCTCGAACGGATAGAGATTGACGACGAGCAGGTCGATCGGCGCGATGCCGTGCGCCTGCATCGCCTCCGCATGGTCCTTGTTGTCGCGGATCGCGAGCAAGCCGCCATGCACCTTCGGATGCAGCGTCTTGACGCGGCCGTCCATCATCTCGGGGAAGCCGGTGAGCTCCGAGACGTCCTTCACCTTAAGGCCGGCCGCGGCGATCGCTTTCGCGGTGCCGCCGGTCGAGACCAGCTCGACATCGTGCGCGGCGAGCGCCTTGGCGAACTCGATTAGGCCGGTCTTGTCGGAGACGGAGAGAAGGGCGCGGGTGACGCGGCGGGGATGGTCAGTCATGAGCAAGATCCTCTGTTCAGGGAGTGTCTATGCCCAGGCGCGCGGCTTATATGTCCCGCGCTTCCCGATGGTGCTCCATCCAAGGTCGCCAGTCGCGCGAGCGAGCGCTCGATAGCAGCTTTTGGCGTCGCTCTCAACGGGTAGATTGGGCCGGATCGCGCCTGTTTACAACGGAAGTTCCGGCTCGCGCCGGGCGTTGCGGCGGGCATTGGTCACTGCGGGCGAGGCGGTGGAGCGGACAAAGCTCCAGCGGATCGAGGGGGCCTGGCGGGCGTTCTGACGGATCACGATCTGGGCGGTGCGGCGCGGGCCGTCATTGCCGGCCAGGAATACGCTGTCCTCGAGATCGACCTTGTCGTCCAATGCCTCGAAGGTCCAGACGTCGCGGTTCGGCAGCACCAGCATGACGCCGCGCGCATCCGACAGCCGGCTTGCCTTCACTGCGGGATGCAGATGGAAGCGCAGCGCGAAATCGGCATCGGCGCCCTTGAAGCGTCCGCCCTGCGGCGGCGACAGCGCGTCCTCGCCGTCGATGCGCGCGCCGTCATTGGCGATCATCAGCACGCGGCGGTGGATCGCGCCGAACTTGGCGAGATAGCCGTCATGTGAGGTCGTGAGCAGCGTGCCGTTCTGCACGACCTCGCGATAGCTCTCGACCTCGACCGGGCCGCTGGTGACGGGCGCGCCGTGCAGGAGCCGCTTCATCGCCGACATCTCGACGAACTGGCATGACGACGTCTCGTGATAGGTCAGGGTCGAATGCGCCGCCGTGCTGCGTGCGAACGGCCGCCAATTGTCGCGGCCGGTGGTCGGCATGCCGCAATTGGTGACGATGCGGCTGATGCCGGACGACAATTCGAACGAGAGGCAGCCGGCATGGGCGTCGTGACTGACGCCGGCCGGCGGCGGCGGGCCGGTGTCGATGATCACAGTGGTCTGGCCGGCATCGAGGCGCTGAAAGCCGGTATGCGGCATGTTCGCCATCGGCGCGCCGTGGGTGTCGTCATAGGCGAGCAGCGTGGCGAGCAGGTCGGACGAGGTCGCGCTCATGCCGTTGAACAGGGCGAAATTGCCGTCGCCGTGCCGGAAGAAGCGCAGCATCGGCATCATGCGGTCGATCGCATTGAGCAGGGCCGGCGGCGGCGCGATATTGCGCGCGGCAAAAGTCTGCCGCAGCGGCAAGAGGTCGATCAGGAGCTCGATCAGCGCGCCCGGATTGCGCGAGATGTGGCCGCCATCGGGCAGGATCTGCCGCTGCAATTCGTCGGACAGCTTCTTGGAGGCGCTGCGGATGTGACGCGTCTGGTTGGCGAGGCACAGGGACGCATAGCACAGCGCGATCAGCACCTGCAGCTTCGGCACCCCGTCCGGAATGTCGACCATGGTGTAGCGCAGGAAGCGGATCTCGCGCGCCAGCGCCCGCAAGTAACGGCGGTAGAACTTGTTGTCGGTCTCGCTCAGCACCAGCGGCGCCTGCGAGAGCAGCGAGATCACGCGCCTCGCCAGTACGTCGGCGCGCCGCGCGACGGGGCGGCGCTTGTTGGCGGGATTCGAGATCCAGTCCTCGATCAGCGCGCGCGCATTCGCCCGCGTCAGCGCCGTATCGGCGGCGCGCAAGTGCCGCAGCCAGCCGAAGCCGAGCAGCGCAACCTCCCAATCCTCCGACGGCGGCTCGAGGTCGAAGATCGAGCGGCCATGGCAATTGACGATCTTGCCGGCGAAGACGAAGCGACCGGCATAGATCTCGGCAGCGCGAGTCGCATCCGCGGTCCGCAGGTCATGCGGCGCGATGATCAGCCGGTCGGTGCGGCCGGGCCAGACTCGCGACAGCACAACGGAACCGCCGCTCGCGCGCGCGAGCATGTTCCGCGCGAAGCGGTTCATGACCAGCGTCGAGATACGTCTGCGTTGAGCGACCGACACGCCTTGCCTTGATGGGGGAGAGGATCAGTGACGAATCCTTATTAATCCCAAAATCGGACGCCTGACACCACCTTGAACGGCGCGAATCAGGCTCGTGGTCGCAAAATCCAGTGCAAAATCAGGATTTAACGAGCCGGGCCGCGAAAAATCCGTCGAGCCCGCCGAGCCTGGGATCGGCGTTCGGCAGATGGCAGGGCAGGGTGCGCAGGTCGCCGTCCCCGTTGAGGATTTCGTCGAGGCCCGCAACCTCCGATGCCACGATCGGAGCGCGGCGAAGCGCGGGCTCGGCGGCGAGCAGTGCCGCCACCGCCTGCTCGCCCTCCTCGGGTTCCAGCGAACAGGTGCAATAGACCAGCGTCCCGCCCGGCTTGAGCAGCGACACCGACTTGCGCAGCAGCCGCTGCTGGAGCGCGGCCAGGGTAGCGATGTCGGAGCCCTGCCGCAGCCATGCGACGTCGGGATGCCGGCGGATCGTGCCGGTGGAGGTGCAGGGAGCATCGATCAGAATACCGTCGAAGGCCTCGGCCGGGCCGGCCCATTCCACGGCGTCAGCGACGACGGTCTCGGCCTGCAGCGACAGCCGGGCCAGGTTTTCGCGCAAACGCGCCACCCGTGCCGGCGAGCGGTCGATCGCCGTGACCTGCGCGCCCGAGAGCACCAGCTGCGCGGTCTTGCCGCCGGGGGCGGCGCAGAGATCGGCAATGGACTTGCCTTTGACATCGCCGAACAGCCGGGCGGGCAACGCAGCAGCGGCGTCCTGTACCCACCATTGTCCTTCGGCGAAGCCGGGCAGCATGGTCACCGAACCATGCAGCAGCATCCGCACCGTTCCCGTCGGCAGCGTCTCACCATGCAGGCGGCTTGCCCATTGGGCGGGATCCGATTTCACCGTGAGATCGAGCGAGGGCTCGTGGCCGAGCGCTGATGCCATGTCTCGTGCGGTCGCCTCGCCATAATGAGCGCTCCAGCGCGCGAGCAGCCATGGCGGCAGATCCAGCGATTGCGTCGCGACCTCCTCGACCAGCGCCTTGCCCTCGCGCGCACAGCGGCGCAGCACGGCGTTGACGAGCCCGGCATAGCGCGCGGCGCGGCGGTCGGATTGCACGAGGCGGACGGAGAGATCGACCGCGGCGTGATCCGGCACGTCCATCCAGAGGATCTGGGCGGCGCCGATCAAAAGTGCGCTCTGCGCGCGTGGCGCGTCGGAGGGAACGCCCTTGTCGAGCAGGCGGGACAGCACATGGCCGAGCGTGCCGAGCCGGCGCAGCACCGTGGCGACCAGGCGCCGCATCAGCGCGCGGTCGCGGTCGGCCAGCGTCTTCAGTCCGGGATGGGCACCGCCGCCGTCGAGCTGGTCGTCGAGCGTGCGGTGCTTGTGCAGCACGCCGTCGACGATGTCGGCGGCAATCCGTCGCGCCGCAAGGCCGGGCACTTCGGACGGAGGGACGAAACGTTGAGATGGCATGCGGAAGCAAGGTTCTGAACGAGCGGCAGTTCCGCCGCGATGGGCGCATGCCTTGAGAAGGCGATCTCTGACACGCGAATATGCCAAATGTAAGAATCGCTTGCGGGTTTTTCAGCGCTCCGAGCCGATTTCAGGAATGCGTTATTGGGCATCGCGTTGTGCGCGGTCCTGCGCTAGAAAGCGCGGCGATGAGTGACCCCGTTCCCGATCGCAAGCCGCTGTCGCCGGCCGCCCAGCGCGCGCTGGCCGAGGCTGAGGCGCGCCGGCAGGCTGCGGCCGCCAAGGCCAAGGATGAGGCCAAGAACAAGACCAAGGCGAAGGAGCTGCAGGGGCCGAAGGGGCCCGAGCCCACCCGCTACGGCGATTGGGAGCGCAAGGGCATCGCTTCCGACTTCTGAGCTTGCAGTCGGAGCGGCTGGATAACGCCGGCAGATCTCGTCCCGGTCGTCACAGGTAGTTGTGCGCTCGCAAGTAGCGGATGATGCGTTCGCAGGCCGCCTCGCTCGACAGCTCCGAGGTGTCGATGGTGATGTCGGGCGCCAGCGGCGCTTCGTAGGGGGCATCGATGCCGGTGAATGCCGGCAGCTGGCCCGACCTAGCCTTGCGATAGAGCCCCTTGGGATCGCGGCGCTCGCATTCGGCAAGCGGCGTCGCGACATGGATCTCGATGAACTCGCCCGCCTCGAGCCGCTGGCGCGCCAGCTGGCGCTCGCTGCGGAACGGCGAGATCAGCGCCACCAGCGCGATCAAGCCGGCCTCGACGAACAGCCCCGCGATCTCCGCGACGCGCCGGACGTTCTCCGTCCTCTCCGCGTTGGAAAAGCCGAGGTCGCGGTTGATGCCGTGACGAAGATTGTCGCCGTCGAGCAACGCGGCATGGCGCCCGAGCTCGGCGAGCCGGCTGTCGACGAGATTGGCGATGGTCGATTTGCCGGCGCCGCTCAGCCCCGTGAACCAGAGCACGCAGGGCCGTTGCTGCTTCAGCCGGGCTCGCACGGATTTGTCGACCGCAAGCCGCTGCCAATGAACGTTGGTGGCGCGGCGGAGCGACATGTCGATCATTCCCGCCGCGGCAGTGCGATGGCTGATCGGGTCGATCAAGATGAAACTGCCCATCTCGCGGTTGTCGCGATAGGCCTCGAACACCAGCGGGCGGTCGAGATCGAGATGGACATAGCCGATCTCATTGACGTCGAGCGTGGCGGCGCTTTCCCGCGCCATGGTGTCGATGGCGATCCGGTGCTTGAGTTCCGTGATCACCGCGCCGGTCGAGGCGGTACCGCACCGGAGCAAATAGCGCCGGCCGGCGACCATGGCCTCGCCATCGAACCAGACGAGATGGGCCGCGAGCTGATCCGCCACCGGCGCTGCAGATCCGGCGGTCAGCACGTCGCCGCGGCTGACGTCGATCTCGTCGGCGAGCGTGAGGGTGATGGACTCGCCCGACCTTGCGTGATTGCGCTCGCCGGCGGGCGTGAGAATGCGCGCGATGCGGGTCTGGTGTCCCGACGGCTGCGCGCGAACGGCATCGCCCACCGAGATCGTTCCGCTCGTGATCCGTCCGCAGAAGCCGCGAAAATCCGCATGCGGCCGGCTCACCCATTGCACCGGCAGCCGGAACGGCTGCTGCGAGGTGTCCCCGGCCACGTCCACGGATTCCAGATAGGCCGTAACGGTCGGTCCCTCGTACCAGGGCATGCGCGTGCTCGCGGCGACGATATTGTCGCCGTCGGGCGCCACGACCGGGATGCACTGGACCTGGGAGATCCCGAGCTGACCGGCCAGAGTCAGGTATTCGGCGGTGATGGAAGCGAAGCGATCGCCGTCAAATCCGATCAGGTCCATCTTGTTCACGGCGAGCACGACGTGGCGGACGCCGAGCAGCGACAGGATGTGGCTGTGACGCCGCGTCTGCGTGATAACGCCCTTGCGCGCGTCGACCAGCACCACGGCGAGATCAGCATTGGAGGCACCGGTCGCCATGTTGCGCGTATATTGCGCATGTCCCGGCGTGTCGGCGACGATGAAGCGGCGCAGCTTCGTGGCGAAGAAGCGGTAGGCCACGTCGATGGTGATGCCCTGCTCGCGCTCGGCCTGCAACCCGTCGACCAGCAGCGCGAAGTCGAGGTCGCCGCCGGTGGTGCCGGCGGTCCTGCTCTCCGAGGCGAGCGCGTCGAGCTGGTCGTCGAGCAGCGTCTTCGAATCGTAGAGCAGCCGACCGACCAGCGTGCTCTTGCCGTCGTCGACGCTGCCGCAGGTGACGAAACGCAACGTCGGGCGATCGTCTTGCTCGAGCTGCGGCGCATCGGCGGCGGCGATCGCCGGTGCCTCGTGATAGGACATCAGAAATAACCTTCCGCCTTCTTGCGCTCCATCGATGCGGGAC
Source organism: Bradyrhizobium sp. NBAIM14 (assembly GCF_020193895.1). NCBI lineage: Bacteria > Pseudomonadati > Pseudomonadota > Alphaproteobacteria > Hyphomicrobiales > Nitrobacteraceae > Bradyrhizobium > Bradyrhizobium sp. NBAIM14. The sequence goes on from NZ_JADYVQ010000016.1 coordinate 99,395, forward strand.
TGTCCCGGTCGATCATGCGTCCCTGTCGTTCGGAGGTGCGCGACGCCATCATCTCCTGCACGATCTCGGGCAGGGTTGCCGCCGTCGAGCTCGTTGCACCGGTGAGGGGATAGCAGCCGAGGGTGCGAAACCTGACGGAGCGCGATTGCGGCTCCTCGCCGGGCTGCAGCGGCATCCGGTCGTCGTCCACCATGATCAATGCTCCGTCGCGCTCGACCACGGGGCGCGACGCTGCGAGATAGAGCGGAACGATCGGGATGTCCTCGAGCAGGATGTAGTCCCACACGTCGATCTCGGTCCAGTTCGACAGCGGAAACACCCGCATGCTCTCGCCGGGCGCGAGCCTCGTGTTGTACAAGCCCCACAGCTCCGGCCGCTGGTTCTTCGGATCCCAGCGATGCGCAGCGCTGCGGTGTGAGAACACGCGCTCCTTGGCGCGCGACTTCTCCTCGTCGCGCCGCGCGCCTCCGATCGCGGCGTCGAAGCCGTGGAAGTCCAGCGCCTGTCGCAGCGCTTGCGTCTTCATGACGTCGGTGTAGCGGGCCGAGCCGTGGGTGAAAGGGTCGATGCCCTGGCTCAATCCGTCATTATTAGTATGGACGATCAGGTCGAGGCCGAGCTCGCGCGCGCGTCGGTCCCGAAACGCGATCATCTCGCGAAACTTCCAGGTCGTATCGACATGCAGCAGCGGAAACGGCGGCTTGCCGGGATCGAAGGCCTTCATCGCCAGATGCAGCAGCACCGAGGAATCCTTCCCGATGGAATACAGCATGACCGGCTTGCGGAACTCGGCCGCCGTCTCTCGCAGGATGTGGATGCTTTCCGCCTCCAGACGGCGGAGGTGGCTGGCGACGTGACGCTGCTTGCCGCCAGCACCTTCACGGAGTGCGGAATCGGCTCCGGTGGGAACGTCCAGCATGACCATCACGCAGCCGCAGCAAACCAGTCGCCGAACAGACGTTGCGACAGTGCCGCATTCAGGCCGAGATCGCGAACACAGGCGGCGACCGCGACGCGATAGGCATCATTGACCCCGCAGCGCTCCAGAGCTTCGCGTTGCGCTTCGCTCAGAGAGGCCGTCGCACGGCGCTGGTAGCGATAGGCACTGTCGGAGGTGTGCAAATTGGGCACCTTGTAGATCGTCGCTTCGCTCGGGAAGATGACGCGCGCATTGTTCGCGTGCGAGTCTCCCGGCTCACGCCAGGACGTCACGGCATTCTCGTTGAAGCTGCCCGAAAGGCCGATCCGTTCGAACAGGACACGAACCGAGGACACGGCCTCCTTGCTCAACTCGTAGACGTAGTGAGTGACGGCAACGCCCTGTCGCTGGGCGTAGCTTGCGACTTGAGCCGCGCTGAGCGCGGCGACGACATAGTGCCGCAGCAATACATCTTCAGGCGCGCGCGAGATCAGCTTGTCGAGCCACGATGCCAGTGAACTCGCCGGCTCACGGTCGAGCATGATGAGATGCAGCCGGTGCCGCGGATAGCCCGCCTCGATCAGCAGCTTGAGCGGATTGAACAGGCTCTCGGCGAGCACGTAGGGCCCGATCGTTTCCTTGCTGAAGATGTGCGGCTCGTCGTCTGCCGACGGCACGGCCCACGGCGCCGGCCTCTTGCCGACGAGCGCATCGCGCAGCATGGCCTTCAAAGGCTGATAGTAGGAAGGCATCCCGGTCATGCCGAACAGATTGCTCAGGGCCGTCGATCCGACGCGCGCCTTGCCGCATGCAAAATAGAGCATGGGAAAGTCTTGCGGCGAGCGATGCCGGAAGCCGTCCGCCAGGCACTCCGTCACCTCGCGCATCAGTGTTTCGAGCGCGACGGTCCTGGTTTGGAACCCCTCCACCGGCGGAAGCAGCGTGGTGTCGAGAGAACTATCTTGCCGACGAACGAGTTCGGCGATTCGCTCGAGCGAATCGGGGGACGACGCATCGATATTCATGGCGGGGGACTCGCTGAACAGGTTCCGCAAGCGAGTTGCTTACGGCTCAATGTTCAACCTAGTGTTGATTACGACCCCGGTCAAACCCGGGAAATCCCGGGGCCTCATGAATGTCCGGCGAGCACGGCAATCGTGCTCGCGGCTTCGTTGTGCATTACGCAGCGCGCACGGTGCTGAGGAACTTCTCGACCTCCGTCTTCAGGAGGCTGCTTTCGCTCGACAGTGAACGCGCCGACGCCAACACCTGTCCCGACGCCGCGCCGGTCGCGCTCGCGCCATGGCTGACCTGGGCGATCTTGTCCGCGACTTCGACCGTTCCCTTGGCGGCTTCGCTGACGTTTCGCGCAATCTCGGCCGTCGCTGCGCCCTGCTGTTCGATCGTCGCGGCAATGGTCGTGGAAATATCGGAGATGCGGCCGATGGTCGTTCCGATTTCCTTGATCGCTCCGACGGAGTCCTGCGTTGCCGATTGCATGCCGGCGATCTGCGCGCTGATTTCCTCGGTCGCTCGCGCGGTTTGCGCCGCGAGCGCCTTGACCTCGCTCGCCACGACCGCAAAGCCGCGGCCGGACTCGCCGGCGCGCGCCGCCTCGATCGTTGCGTTTAGCGCCAGGAGGTTGGTCTGTTCGGCGATCGCCGTGATCAATTTGACGACGTCGCCGATGCGGCCCGCCGCCTTGAGCAGCTCGTTGATCCGGGCATCGGTGCGCTCGGCCTGCTTGACCGCATCGCCGGCGATACGGCTGGAATCGTGCACCTGACGGCCGATCTCGACGACCGACGTGCTCATTTCCTCGGCCGCGGACGCCACGGCCCCGACATTGGTCGAGGCTTCCTCCGAGGCGGCGGCGACCATTCCGGAGAGCTGCTGGGTTTGTTCGGCCGTACCCGACAACGTGCCGGCCGCGGATTCGAGCTCCTGAGATGCAGCCGACACCGAGTTGATGATGCCGCCGACCGCAGTTTCGAACGCGTTGGCAAGCCGCGTCATCTCCTGCTTGCGCTGAGCGGCCGCAGCGGCTTGATGGTTCTTCTGCTCGGCTTCCATCTGCTCGATGCGGATCAGATTGTCCTTGAAGGTCTGTGCCGCGCGGGCGTTGTCGCCGACCTCGTCGCCACGGCGGGTGTAGGGAATTTCGATCGCCTTGTTGCCTCCGGCGAGCTGCAGGAGCACATCGCCGATGCGACGGATCGGACGGGCGACGTTCAAGACGGAAAAGACTGCGGAGCCGACCAACGTCAGGACGACGAATAGGCCGACGATCAAAGCGAAATTGGCGACGCGGTCCAACTCGGCCAGCATCTCGCCCTTGCGGCGCGCGGCGAATTCGTTGGCGACGCCGACGAGATCGTCGATGCGCTTGCTGACTTCCTGCGCTGCCGGACGCATATTCTCTGCGAGAATACTTGCCTTGGCCGACTCTGCTGCAAGCTTGGCGCCACCCGCGGGGGCGGCGATGACCGCCTTTTGCGCCGCGGCGAGCTCGACGCCGCTGGCCAGATACGCATCGACGAACTTCTTGGCCTCGCGGTAAGCGTCCTGTGTGACCTTGCGGGTCGCCCGCTCTCTCGCGGCATCGATTTCAGTGCCGGCTTCGCCGGCCCGGGTACGGAGAAGCTCAAGGAGCCTGTCCACCTCTCCGGCTGACGGTGCCGAGCCGAGTTCGAGAGCGGCGAGCTGCGCGCGTGCCATCGCCGTCTGAGCCGCCTGCGCATTGCCCTTGTTGAGATAGTTGATCGTGACGAGGCGATTGGATTCGGCAATGGAGCGGTTGCCGAGCATCTGATTGGTCAGCATGCCGCCGACCAGCACGACGCTCACGCCGGTCACGATGCCGAGCTTCGTTCCAATGCGAAACCTGAATGACCTCACGGCAATCTCCCCTCGGTTTGTCGTATAACAGCTATTCGCAACCAATGATTGAGATTTGGAAAATATTCGCGGATCCCCAGTAGAACTACGGCTGACCTCTTTGACAGACGGAACTTTCGTGCATGGCCTCCGGCGCATTCGGCGTCGTTTATGGACACGCTCGTGCTTGTGAGTTCCCCCGACTCAGACATAGCGTGAGTTGATGCGTTTCCAGGATCGCCCCAATTCCTACCGGCCGCAGTTCAGCGGCTCGCCGTTCGGCCGCCGCCTCTCCGGCCTATTGCCCTGGATGTTCGTGGTGGGCATCGCGCTGGCCGTCGTGCTCACATTCCGTCATGGAACGCACTGGCTTGTTCGCGATACCGATCGCAATGGAGATGCCGAGATCGTTCTTCAGCAGACCGGCCACGCGGATGTGCGTCCGGTCGAATTCATCCGCGCCATCGATGGCGACACTTTTCTCGCCCGTGTTCGTCTGCACGAGGGACGCGATCCCGTGGTCCGCATTCGGCTGCGCGGCATCGATGCGCCCGAACTGAAAGCGTCCTGCCAGGAGGAGCTGGACAAGGCCGAAGCTGCGGCCCGTGCCTTGCGCGATCTGCTCGGCCAGGGCGGCGTGACCATCACCAATCTCGCTCCCGACAAATACGGCCGAGTCCTCGCCGACGTCGCGACCCGGCGGACTGCGAACGTCTCGGCGGCACTGCTCGCCGGCGGCTTCGTGCGCAGCTACAATGGCGGCCATCGCGACGGCTGGTGCGCGCGCGGCTGGCGGTTCTGGCAATAAAAAGGCCGCGTCGAAGACGCGGCCTTTCATTTCATCTCGGCTGATTCAGGCGATCAGCGCGTCACGACCACCGTCGTGCCGACGGAGACGCGGCCGTAGAGATCGGTGATGTCGTCGTTGAGCATGCGGATGCAGCCATAGGAGACGAAGCCGCCGATCGAGCCCGGCACGTTGGTGCCGTGGATCGCATATTCGCCGCCGGCGAGCGTCATCGCCGCAACGCCCATCGGGTTGCGCGGCGAGCCGCCCGGAATGACGTCGGGGATACCAGGCTTGTCGCGCTTCACCTCGGCGGGCGGCGCCCAGGCCGGATTGAGATATTTGCCGTCGATCTTCGTGGTGCCGGCCCACTGCTTGCCGGCTTTGCCGACGCCGACCGGATAGCGCACGGCCTGGCCGTTCCCGAGGATGAGATAAAGCCGCCGCTCGCTGGTTTTGACCACGATGGTGCCCGGCGAATAGTCGGCCAGGTGCGCCCCCACCATTTCCGGCCGCGCCTGCGCCGCCGTCGACGTCAAGGCCCCAGCCGCGATGGTGGCGGCCAGCGCCACCGCAATCCTCATCGACATCGATGCTTCCCCTTGCCCAAAACGGATCGTCCAAAATGACGCAGAACCGGCAATCGTCGCCGCACCAAGCCCTCGTCGATGCTCATTCTTAACCGCGCCCGTTAACCCAATGGTTTCCAGCCGCGGCTGCCGAGGGCCGGCCAGCAGGGGGAACAAAGAAAATGTTCGAAATAAAGTAAATGACCTGAAAACAACACTCGGCGGGAAAGATGCAGGCGCGCTGCCGCGCCCGCTGACAACAGCGTGAGGGTGTGAATGGCCGTTGGTTGAGAGGGCGCGCTGGCGCGAAAACTAATCGCGTGTCCCGGATGCGCTGCAGCGTGAAACGCTGCTGCGCAGAGCCGGGATCCAGGAAGCTACACGTTCTGACGTTTAGATGGGCCCCGGCTCAGCAGCGCACCGCTGAAGGAGCGCTGCGCCGCGTCCGGGGCACGAACTCGCCTTACGCCGACTTCTTGTTCTGCCGGTTCTTGACGAGATCATCGACAACGGCGGGATCGGCGAGCGTCGAGGTGTCGCCGAGGCTGCCCGGCTCGTCCTCGGCGATCTTGCGCAGGATGCGGCGCATGATCTTGCCGGAGCGGGTCTTGGGCAGGCCCGGGGCGAACTGGATCTGGTCGGGCGAGGCGATCGGGCCGATCTCCTTGCGCACCCAGGTGACGAGCTCCTTGCGCAGCTCGTCGCTCGGCTGCACGCCGGCCATCAGGGTGACATAGGCGTAGATGCCCTGACCCTTGATGTCGTGCGGGAAGCCGACGACGGCGGCTTCCGACACCTTCTCATGCGCGACCAGCGCGCTCTCGACTTCGGCGGTGCCCATGCGGTGGCCGGAGACGTTGATGACGTCGTCGACGCGGCCGGTGATCCAGTAATAGCCGTCGGCGTCGCGGCGGCAGCCGTCGCCGGTGAAGTATTTGCCCTTGTAGGTCGAGAAGTAAGTTTGTTCGAAGCGGGCGTGGTCGCCGTAGACCGTGCGCATCTGGCCGGGCCAGGACCGCGTCAGGCAGAGATTGCCTGATGTCTCCCCTTCCAGCACCTTGCCGTCGGCATCGACGATTTCAGGCACCACGCCGAAGAACGGTTGCGTCGCCGAGCCGGGCTTCAGCTTGGTCGCGCCCGGCAGCGGCGTGATCAGAATGCCGCCGGTCTCGGTCTGCCACCACGTGTCGACGATCGGGCAGCGGTCGTCGCCGACGACGCGGTGATACCACTCCCAGGCTTCGGGATTGATGGGCTCGCCGACCGAGCCGAGCAGGCGGAGCGAGGCGCGCGAGGTCTTCTTCACCGGTTCGTCGCCGGACTGCATCAGCGCGCGGATTGCGGTCGGCGCGGTGTAGAAGATGTTGACTTTGTGCTTGTCGATGACGTTCCAGAACCGCGAATTATCCGGATAATTGGGCACGCCCTCGAACATCAGCGTGGTCGCGCCGTTGGCGAGCGGCCCATAGAGAATGTAGCTGTGGCCGGTGACCCAGCCGACGTCGGCGGTGCACCAGTAGATGTCGCCGTCGTGATAGTCGAAGACGTATTGATGCGTCATCGAGGCGAACACGAGATAGCCGCCGGAGGTGTGCAGCACGCCCTTGGGCTGGCCGGTCGAGCCCGACGTGTAAAGGATGAACAGCGGATCCTCGGCGTGCATGTGCTCGACCGGGCATTCCGTGGTCACCATCGCCGCGGCCTCGTGGTACCAGAGGTCGCGCGTGGGGTTCATGTCGACCTTGGCACCGGTGCGCTTGACCACGACGACCCAGTCGACGCCGTCGGCCTTGCTAAGCGCCGCATCGACATTGGCCTTCAGCGGCACCTTCTTGCCGCCGCGTAGGCCTTCGTCCGCGGTGATGATCACATTGGATTGGCAGTCGTTGATGCGTTGGGCGAGGCTGTCAGGTGAGAAGCCCGCGAACACCACGGAGTGGATCGCGCCGATCCGCGCGCAGGCCAGCATTGCATAGGCGGCCTCGGGAATCATCGGCAGGTAGATGGTGACGCGGTCGCCCTTCCCGACGTTGCGGGTGCGCAGGATGTTGGCCATCCGGCAGACCTCGTCATGCAGCTCCTTGTAGGTGATGTGCTTGGACTGCGAGGGATCGTCGCCCTCCCAGATGATCGCGGTCTGGTTGGCGCGTTTGGCGAGATGCCGGTCGATGCAATTGTAGGCGACGTTCAGGATGCCGTCCTCGAACCATTTGATCGAGATGTTGCCCGGCGCGAACGAGACGTTCTCGATTTTCGTCGGCGCCTTCATCCAGTCGATGCGCTTGGCCTGCTCCGCCCAGAAACCGTTCGGGTCCGAGATCGAACGGGCGTACATCTCCTTGTACTTGGCCTGGTCGACCCAGGCGCGCTTCGCCCACTCCGCGGGGATATCGTAGATCTTCTCGGACATGCTTCCCTCCACATGCGGCAAGCTCAGGCAATGCCGACATCATCATTTGATGGATTATGCGTCGGGCTAACCGGACCCGACAAGGAGCACAAGCTGGACCTTCGGCGGGCAGCTGGCCATGCGAAGGATCAAGGTCCGGAAGGCCCGCTGTCGCAAATCTGAAACAGGGCCGACGAGCACTTTCCGGCTCTTCACCCAAACCGCCAGAACAGAGACCGCAGAGCCCCCATGCGGCGAGGAGAGGTATTTAGTAACCTCTTCTCACTGATTCGGGACTCGCAATCGTGTTCGGAACACCCTAAATGGCCAACCCGGGTCCAAAGAGACCCCTTGGAACAAAAATCACAACAGCGGCATTGATCGACAACAGGACAGGGCTAAGGCGTAAGACCATGATGGATCAGCAGAATCTCGGGACGATACGGCCCGCTTCAGCCGATCCTGCAGCCATTGCCCTAGCCAAGGCCCTCGGACAATGGCCGAAACCGACCGGTTTCAGGCGCCCGAGCCCCAAGAAGACCTACGACGCGGCGCCTGCGGCGACGGTCGAGGCCCTCGCCAAGGAGCTCGGCTTGCGGCTCGGCGACCAGAACGAGCTGACCATCCGTCGTATCAGGCGCGGCAAGGGCTATTCCTTCGTCCGCCCCAACGGTGCGCATATCCGCGACGCCCGCACCATCCGGCGGCTGCATTCCATGGCGGTGCCGCCGGCCTATCGCGAGGTGCGCTACTCCGCCGACCCGAACTCGCATCTGCAGGCCGTCGGCCGCGATGCCGCGGGCCGGCTGCAATACCGCTATCACGCCGACTGGGAGAAGGTCCGCGAGCAGCGCAAGGCGCATCGCCTGGCAAAGCTCGTCGGCGCGCTGCCGAAAATCCGGCGCAAGGTCTCGGCGTTCCTGTCAGGGGACGAGCCGACGCGCGAGTTCGCGCTCTCGGCCGTGATCGAGCTGATCGCGCGCACCGCGATCCGCCCCGGCAATGAATCCTACGCCCGCCTCAACGGCACCCGCGGCGCGACCACGCTGCTGAAGTCCAACGTCACGCTGGAAGACGATTGTTTCGTGCTGACCTTCAAGGCCAAGGGCGGTAAGGCGGTGCGCAAGGAGTGCGACGCCGCCAAGCTGGTGCGCGCCATCGGCATTTTGCAGAGCGTTCCCGGCAAGCGCATGTTCCAGTATCGCGATGCCTCCGGCATCGTGCGCGCGGTCAGCACCACCCAGGTGAACGCGTTTCTGCGCGAGATCGCCGGCATCAAGATTTCCCTGAAGGATTTCCGCACGCTGATGGCGTCCGCCGTCGTGGTGGAATCGCTGTCGCGGATCACGCCGGCGAGCAGCCAGCGCGGCCGCAAGAAGCAGGTGCTGGATGCGATCCGCGCCGCCGCCGACCAGCTCTCCAACACGCCGGCGATCTGCCGCAAGAGCTACGTCCACGACACCATCGTCACCGCCTTCGAGGAGGGCATCCTCGAGCGCTTCGCCGCGACCATGACGGGTCAGCGCTCGCAGGCCAGGCGCGAGCAGCTGCTGGCGCAGGTGGTGGCAACCGCGGCGGTGTAACGACACGGCCGTAGCAACCTGATAGTTGCTACAAGAGCTACGTCCTGGCCGAGACACCCTTGTCAGGACCGGGATCGCCGCCTGCGGCTGCGATCGTGAGCCGCTTAAGGTAGTGCGCCCAACCCGTTGCATGAGCGGCCGCCTGCGCTTCGTTCGGCAGGCCGCTATGGGTCATGCGCAGCAGCGTGCCGCCGTCCTGCTCGATCAGGTCGATCTCGATCAGGCTCGAGCCGGGCGGCACTTCCTGACCACCCTCCCAGCCGAACGTATAGGCCAGACGATGCACCGGCACGACCTCGCGGAACGCGCCGCGGGCGGCGGCGCCGTCCGGGCTGACGCCCTTGAGCAGGTAGAGCCCGCCGGGATAAGGCTCCGTGGTTGCGTCGGAGCCCATCCAGCTCAGGATCTTTTCGGGGTCGGTGAGGTAGGCGAAGACAGTGGCGCGCGGGGCCGCGATCTGGGTCTCGCGTCGCACTATGAATGGCTCGGGCATCGGCGATCATCCCTGGTCTGACGATGGGACATGGCGGCGGCCCTGCGCTCCGTCAAGGATTGCCCGTGGCAAAGACGGCCCTGTTTCGCCATGATCGCCGGATGCAGCTCTCGCCGACCCTCGCCTGGCTCCTCGATGCGGCCTCGGATTGTCGCGGGGCCGACCACCTGCTCGCGGAGCTCGGCGCGCATCTGGCCGCCGATGGCGTGCCGCTCGCGGCAGGCGCCCTGACGCTGGAGGTGCCGCATCCGCTGATCGCGAAGCGGACCTGGCTGTGGCGTGCCGACAGCGGCCAGGTGATCGAAGCGCTCGGCTTCGCCCCGGGCGGCCTCGCGCCCGATCCACCCGACGACGCCGGCCGCCGCTGGCTGCGCGATATCGCGGGCGGCGAGGTGCATGAAGATGTCGCCGGACGGCCCGATGGCCCGCTGCTCGGCTGGATCGGGCCGCGTCCGTTCACGGCGGATGAGATCGAGCAATTGCGTCAGGCCGCGCGTTTCGCCGCAACGCCGCTGGCCGTGCTCGCCGCGCGCGCCACCTTGCGGGCAACGCTCGATGCATACCTTGGCACGCGCAGCGCGGAGCGGGTCCTGGCGGCGCCTCTGCGCCGCGATCTCGGCGAGACCATCCAGGCGGCACTGCTCTATGCGGACCTGCGCAATTTCACGAACCTGTCGGAGACCGTCCCGCCGGCCGCTGTCATCGCGGCGCTCGACGCGTGGTTCGATCGCATCGCCGGCGCGGTTCACGCCTTCGGCGGCGAGGTGCTGAAATTCATCGGCGACGGCGTGCTCGCGATCTTTCCGGTGCTCGAGGCGTCCCCGCGCCGCGCCTGTGACGCTGCTTTGCGCGCGGCAAGCGCAGCCGAAGCCGGGATGGCGTATCTCAACAAGGAGCGCCGCGCGCAAGGGCTGCCGCCTTTGTCGTTTGGCGCCGCGCTCCATCTCGGCGAGATGCTCTGGGGCAATATCGGCGCCGCGAACCGGCTCGACTTCACCGCGATCGGCCCCGCCGTCAACCTCGCCAGCCGTCTGGAGGGATTGTGCAAGCCGCTGGGCCGGACGGTGCTGGTGTCGGGCGCGCTCGCCGCCGAGACAGAGATGCCGCTGGTTGCGCTTGGGACGCATGAGCTGCGCGGCATTGCCGCGCCGTGCGAGGTGTTTGCGCTGGAGGAGTCGCAAGCCCGGATATCGTAGCCCGGATGGAGCGAACCGTAATCCGGGATCGGGCTTCAATCGAGACTTTCCCGGATTGCGCTGCGCTCCATCCGGGCTACGAAACGACGTAACTACATCCCGCCCATCTTGCAGACGAGCTTCCACTCCTCTGCCGTCACCGGCTGCACGGAGAGGCGCGAATATTTCACCAGCGCCATATCCGCGAGCTTCTTCTCCGCCTTGATCGCGGCCATCGTCACCGGCGTCTTCAGGGGCTTGTCGGCCTTGATGTCGACGCAGACGAATTTGCCGGTCTTGTCGGTTGGATCGGGATAGGCCTCCTTGATGATCTCGGCGATGCCGACGATCTCCTTGCCCTCGTTGGAATGATAGAAGAACGCCTTGTCGCCCTTCTTCATGCTCACGAGGTTCTGACGGGCGGTGAAATTGCGCACGCCGGTCCAGGCCTCGCCCTTGGCGCCCTTCGCAACCTGCTGGTCCCAGGACCACACCGACGGTTCGGATTTCACGAGCCAGTACGCCATGCTTATTCCTCTGCCTTGAAGGGGCGCGTCATCAGCGCCGAGATCGCGGCATCGATCGTGCTTTTGCCGCTCAGGATCGATGCGACCGCCTCAGATACCGGCAACTCGATGTTTTGCGAAGCGGCGAGCTCGATCAGCACGGGGGCGGTGAACTCGCCCTCGGCGAGCTTGCCGGCGGGAGGCTGCTCGCCGCGGCCGAGCGCGAGGCCGAGCGCGAAGTTGCGCGATTGCGGGCTCGAGCAGGTCAGAATGAGATCACCGAGGCCCGACAGGCCGGTGAGCGTCTCGCTGCGTGCGCCGAGCGCACGGCCGAGGCGCGTCAGCTCGGCAAAGCCGCGGGTCGTGAGCGCCGCCTGCGCGGAGGCGCCAAGCTCGCGCCCGACCGCAATGCCGACCGCGATCGCCAGCACATTCTTGGCGGCGCCACCGATCTCGACGCCGCGAATGTCGGTGGAGTGATAGGGGCGGAATGTCGGCGAGCCCAGCGCCTGTACCAGGCTGCTGGCGAGCGCCTCATCGCCTGCCGCCAGGGTCACTGCCGTCGGCAGGCCGCGTGCGACATCGTCGGCAAAGCTCGGCCCCGACAGGATCGCCGGCTGCGCGTGCGGCGCGGCCTCGGCGATCACGTCGGTCATGAACTTATGGGTGCCGTGCTCGATACCCTTGGCGCAGGCGACGATCGGCACCGCCTTCTTGATGTGCGAGGCCAGCATGTTGACCGCGCCGCGCAAATGTTGCGCCGGCGTTGCGATCAGCAGCATGTCCGCACGCGCGGCGAGCGCCAGATCGCTCGTCACGACGAGCTCAGGCACGATCCGAATCCCGGGCAGCCGCGGATTGTCGCGCGTCGATGCGATCCGCGCGGCGTGCTCGGCATTGCGTGCCCACAGCGTCACGTTTCGCCCTGCTCGCGCCGCCACCGTCGCCAGCGCCGTACCCCAGGCGCCCGCGCCGATCACTGCGACGGATTGGAGAGCGGTCATCCCTAGAATCCCGCCCGAGTCTTGCCGTAGCCCGCGGGCGCGGTCGCGTTGGCATCGAGCAGCCAGCGTGCGCGCGGCTGCGCGTCCATCGTGTCGGTCAGGCCAAGCGCCAGGCGCTCGGCGCCGGCCCAGGCGATCATGGCGCCGTTGTCGGTGCACAGCGCGGGCGGTGGCATGATCAGCTGCGTCCCGGCCTGCTTCGCGACATCGTCAAGCGCGCCGCGGATCGCCTGATTGGCGGCAACGCCGCCGGCGGCGACCAGCGCGCGCGGTGCGCCGAACTGCTCGCGGAAAAGCTTCAGGCCGACGCTCAGCCGGTCGGCCGTTGAATCGAGCACGGCGGCCTGGAAGCTCGCGCAGAGATCGCTGATGTCCTGCGGCGTGAGCTCGGCCAGCCGGCTCGCTTCGGTGCGCACCGCCGTCTTCAGTCCCGACAGCGAGAAATTGGCATCGGGGCGCCCCTGCATCGGCCGGGGAAACGCAAAGCGCGTGGCATCGCCACCTGCCGCCGCGCGCTCGACCTGCGGGCCGCCGGGATAGGGCAGGGCCAGCATCTTCGCGACCTTGTCGAAGGCCTCGCCGATGGCGTCGTCAACCGTGGTGCCAAGCCGCACATATTGGCCGACACCGGTGACCGCGACGATCTGGGTATGGCCGCCGGAGGCGAGGAAGAGGCAATAGGGAAATTCGATGCCGTCGGTGAGACGCGGCGTCAACGCATGCGCTTCGAGATGGTTCACCGCGACCAGCGGCGTGTCGTGCACCATCGCGATCGCCTTCGCGGTGGTGAGCCCAACGATGACGCCGCCGATCAGCCCGGGCCCCGCGGCCGCCGCGACGCCGTCGAGCTGAGCATAATCGATGCCGGCCTCGTTCATGGCGCGGTCGATGATCCCATCGAGCACGTCGACATGCGCGCGCGCGGCGATCTCCGGCACCACGCCGCCGAAGCGGGCATGCTCCTCGATCTGCGACCGCACGATGTTGGACAGGATCTTGCCCTTGCCGTCGGCCGCGTGTTCGATCACGGCCGCGGCGGTCTCGTCGCAGGTGGTTTCGATGCCCAGCACCAGCATTGGCGAATTGTTATCCAATTTGCGCCCTTGCGCTCATCCATAAAGCAGAGTTCTGGTACGTCCGGTAGCATCCCGGGGTCGGCTTGCGCAATCGTCACGCGCAGCGGTTCTGGTCAATGCGTCACCGCCACATGGTCCGGGAACAGCAGCGATGTCCATTCTTGTCACACGGCCGCATCCCGACAATGCGGCGACGGCGGACAATCTGCGTACGCGCGGGCATACGGTACTGCTTGCGCCGGCGCTCAAGCTCGAGCCGGTCGCCTTCCAAGGCGAGAGCGAAGTTTCTTATGATGCCGTTCTCGTCACCTCGGCCAACGCGATTCGCGCCATAGCGCCGCAATTGCCGGACCTCGGTCTGCTGGTGCTGCCATTGTTCGCGGTCGGCGAACATACGGCTGCAGCGGCGCGAGAGGCTGGTTTTGCCGAGGTGATCGTCGCCGGGGGCGACGCCGCGTCCTTGCGCGACAAGGTGATGCAGAGCGCGTGCGACAAGGTGTTGAAGAAAAACAGCACGCTGCTGTATCTGGCGGGCGCGGATCTGTCGCGCGATCTTGGCGGCGAGCTCGGCGCGGGAGGTTTCCGCGTGGTGACGCAGACGACCTACCGCATGGCGCCGGTGAAGCATCTGCCGCGCGAGGTGTGCGAGGGCTTTGCCGCCCACGGGATCGAGGCGGTGCTGCACTACTCCCGGCGCAGCGCACGTGCGTTCCTCGATGCGGCGCGGGACGAAGGTGTCGAAATTTCGGCGCTGGCGATCCCGCATTGCTGCCTGTCCGAGACCGTTGCGGGCGTGCTGCGCGATGCCGGCGCGTCACAGGTTCTGGTGGCCGCAACGCCGGACGAAACTGCCTTATTCGACACCTTGGAGCGTGCGTTGCGGACCCGTTTGGCGTAAAGGTCGGGCCGAATCCGACGCAATCTAATCCATCCCTGGTATGGAAGTGTGAGGAACCGTCACGATGGCCGACGACAAGCCTGAAGACGCTGGATTGGCGCCCGATCCGGGTCGTGCCAAGCGCACCCCGCCCACCATCGACCTCGAGGCGACGGAAGTCTCGACCCAGCCGCAGCAGGTCGCGGGCGAGCCCGAGGCATCCGAGCATGTCGCGCAGGAGCAGGTCAGGGTGGAAGAGCCCGGCTCGGAACAGGTCAAGGCCGAGCCTCAGTCCGAATCGGCAGAGCAGCAGACGTCCGCGGCGGCGCCTGTATCGGCGCCGATTTCGCCCTGGGTCGTCGCGCCGTTCTCCGGCGTTGCCGCGGCTGCGGTCGTGATCGCAGTCGGCTGGATGCTGGGCTGGCCCGCGGTGCAGGCCCCGCCGGCCGCGCCGCAGGTCACCAGTGCGACCGTCGATGCGCTGAGCGGACGCGTTGCCGCGGTCGAAGCCAGGGCCGCGAGGCCGGCGGCCGATCCGGCCCAAGTCGCGCGGATCGACGCGTTGGAGAAAGCGGCGAGCGCACTGCGCGGCGACATCGCCAATTTGCGCGCACAGTTCGATAAGACGGCGAGCGCGCTGAACGACGCGAAATCCGCGTCGCCGAGTGCCGCGCCCGATCTTGCCGCGCTCATCGACCGCATCGCTCAGCTCGAGCGCGCCAGCAAGACCGAGCGGGCCGAGCTTGCGCAGCAGGGCGAGAAGATCGCCGAGGCCAAGACGATGGACGACAAGCCGCTCCGCTATGTGGTGGCGGCGTCCCTGCTCGACGTTGCCGTTCGCCACGGCGATCCCTATCAATCGCAATTGGCGGCGGCGCGGTCGCTGGCGACCAAGCCCGATATGCTCAAGCCGCTCGAGGCGTTTGCATCGTCCGGCATCCCGACATCGGCGGCGCTGAGCCGCGAGCTCCTCAATATCGTGCCGAAGCTGTCGCCGCCGGCTGAAGCTCCGTCGAGCGAGGCCGGCATTGTCGAGCGGCTCCAGGCCGGCGCGTCAAAGCTCGTGCGGATCGAGCGCACCGATGGCGTCGGCAACGATCGCGGCGCCATCGTGACGCGCGTCACGGCGGCGGCGCTCCGTAGCGATTTCGCCGAAGCGCGGCGCGAGCTGAAGACGCTGCCCGAGGCTGATCGTGCTCCGGCGCAGGCCTGGCTCGACAAAGCCGACGCCCGCGACGCCGCGCTCGCCGCGTCCCGCAAATTCGCCGACGATGCCATGGCGGATCTCGCCAAATCTACTCAATAAGATTCGCGCAACAATCGGCGCGTATAGGGATCGCCATGCTTCGCATCGTCCTCTTTCTCGTCTTGATCGCACTGGCGGCGGCCGGCGCGGCCTGGGTCGCCGACCAGTCCGGCGACCTCGTCCTGACCGCGGGCAGCTTCCGCATCTCGACGACGCTGCCGAGGTTCGTGTTCTTGCTCGGCCTTTTCGCCGCTTCCGTCGTGCTGGTCTGGAGTATCCTGACGACGATCTGGCGCATGCCGGGGCGCTTGCGCCGACGCCGTCATGACAAGCGCCATGCCCGCGGCCGTCATGCCATCACCCATGGCCTGCTCGCGATCGGCCACGGCGATTCCGCGCTCGCGCGCCGGCACGCCGAGACGGCGCGGCGGCATGCACCGAACGATCCGCTCGCACTGCTTTTGCACGCGCAGTCGGCGCAGCTCGAAGGCAATCGCGACGAGGCGCAACGCGTCTTCCGCGCCATGGCCGAACGCGAGGACACGCGGCTGCTCGGCCTGCGCGGTCTCTTCATCGAGGCGCAGCGCGCCGATGATGCGGTCGGCGCCGTGATGATTGCGGAGGAAGCGATCAAGCTGTCGCCGTCCGCGACCTGGGCCTCGCACGCGGTGCTCGGCTTCCGCTGCGCGCGCGGCGACTGGAGCGGCGCGCTCGCGATCCTCGATTCGAATCTGTCCGCGGGCCTGATCGACAAGCAGACCTATCGCCGGCAGCGCGGTGTGCTGCTCGCCGCGCGTGCGCTGGAGCTGGAAACGATGGACCGCGACGTCGCGCGCGAGAGCGTGCTGGAGGCGGTCAAGCTCGCGCCGACCCTGGTGCCGGCGGCCGTGCTCGCGGCAAAATTCGAGAGCGAGGCGCATCAGGTGCGCCGCGCCATGAAGCTGGTGGAAGCCGCCTGGCTCTCCAATCCGCATCCCGATCTCGCGGACGCCTATGCGCATGTGAAGCTCGGCGATTCCGCATGGCACCGCTTGCAGCGGGTAGAAACTCTCGCCGCGAAGACCCCCGCCGACAAGCCCGGTTATGTCGAAGGGCAGCTCGCGATCGCGCGTGCTGCGATCGAGGCCTCCGAGTTCGCCCGCGCGCGCGAGGTGCTCGCGCCTTATCTCAAGGATCCGACCCAGCGCGTCGCGCTGCTGATGGCCGAGATCGAGCGCACAGAGCATGGTGACGGCGGCCGCGCCCGCGCCTGGACCTTGCGCGCGGTGCGCGCCCGGCTCGATCCCGCCTGGACCGCGGACGGCTATGTCAGCGACCGCTGGCGTCCGGTCTCCCCGGTCACCGGTCGCCTCGATGCGTTCCAGTGGCAGGCGCCGGTCGCGAGCCTGCCCTCGGACAAGGGCCCCACGCTCGAATCCTCGGCCTTCGAGGAAGCCATGCTGGCCGCTCCGCCGCCGAAGCGGGTGACCGCCGCTCCCAGCGAAGCCGCGGTGGAACCGCCGGAGGTGGCCCCGCTGCCGGCACCGGCCGCGCAGGACAATTCACCCCCTCAGGCCAAGGACGCCGCGAAGGAGGCTACCAAGGAAGTGGCCAAGGAGACTGGGGAGCAAACTGCGAAGGTCGACGAGCCGGTCGTCACGCCCGCCGAGCCGGCGAATCCGGCTCCGGCGCCCGCCGAATCATCGCCGCCGGCGCCGACGCCGGTCTTCCGGACCCGGGCCGACCTCAGCAAGCCCGCATCGGCGCCGACCCAGACCGTCATCCCGATCGTCCGCGCACCGGACGATCCCGGGATCGACGACGACGGCCCAAGCGACGAATTTACGGAACAAATCGGCACGCCCAAAGCCCAGGCGGGCGGCTGGCGCGGATTCTGGTCCCGCTGGGGCGCGTGAGCGGTATTTCGCCTCCCGCTTGTCCTTGCCAATTCGGGCCATGCCCGATATCAGGGGCGCGCGTATCGGGGCCGGCATTGCTTTGGTCCCGGCAGGTTCGCCGCAATAGCTCAGTCGGTAGAGCACGTCATTCGTAATGACGGGGTCGGGGGTTCGAATCCCTCTTGCGGCACCAGCGCCCCGGTTCATCCGACCCCAAGCGCTCCGATGACCAGGCATCAGCCTGCATCAGGGCTCGCTCGGCTGCGTGATCGCGATCACATAATCGCAGACATGGCTCCCCTAACGTCCTGTCACGCCAACACGGGGAGACTTCACATGCGCAAGATCATTCTGATTGCCGCCATGCTGCTGGCTTCGGCCTCCGCCCAGGCAGGCGGCTCCCGCGGTCTGTCGCTGGCGGCGGCAGGCGAACAGACCTCCACTCCGCAAACCACGACATCGGCGAGCACCGTGACGGCGCAGGTGAGCGAAGCCGCGCCGGCCACCGAGGTTCAGAAATATCATGATCGTCCGCCGGCGGTGTCGCTCTCCGCGCCGACAGCGGCGACCACTCCGACGGTCACCACACCGGCGACGGCCTCCGCGCCGGTCACGACGCCCAAGCCCGCCGCCAAGACCACGGCAAAGGCGGACAAGCCGAAGCCCAAGCGCAGCTGGACCGAGCGCCGCATCATCAGCGAGCTGCATCGCCACGGCATCTATTGGTGAGGCGCCGACCTGTACCCTGATCTCGCCGTCATGCCCGGGCTTGACCCGGGTATCCACGTCGTCGCGCCTGATCCTAAAACGTGGATGGCCGGGACAAGCCCGGCCATGACGCAAGAGTTTTGGATTTGGCGCTTATTGCGAGATCGTTTGCACGACGCTCGCGATCGGACGGGAGTTCGTGCCTGCGGTCGGCACCTTCATGTCCTTCATCAGCGCCTCGTCATATTCCGGCAGCGTCTGGAGGCTCGTCTTGGCCTTCATCTGCACGACCTTGTAACCGCCGGCCTTCAGCCGCGCGAGCAGCGTCGGCAGGGCGAGGCCCGTGTTCTTCTGGAAGTCGTGCATCAGGATGATGCCCTTGCCGAGCTTGTCCAGCCTCGTCATCATGGTCTCGACGATCTTCTCCGGCGTCGCGCCCTTCCTGAAGTCGAAGGAGTCGATTTCGGTCGAGAACATCGCGACGTTGCGGGTGCCGAAATAGCTCACCATCGCGGGATTGTGCTGAAGCTGCGGAAAGCGGAAGAACGGCGCCGGGTTGGTGCCGAGCGCGAATTTCACTGCGCTGAAGCCCTTCTCAACCTCGTCCTTGACCTGCTGCTCGGTCAACTTCTTGCTGTTCAGATTGACATGCGACCAGGTGTGCGTGCCCACCGTGTGGCCCTGGGCCAGCACCTGCTTCAGGATCTCCGGATGGTAGGTCGCGTGCTTGCCGACCGAGAAGAACAGGCCCTTGGTGCATTCGTCCGCGAGCGCCTTCAGCACCGTGGGCGTGTTGACCGGCCACGGACCGTCGTCGAAGGTCAGCACGACCTCCTTCTCGGTCAGGAAGTCGAACTGCTTGAAATGCTCGAAGCCGAAGCCGGGGCCGCCCGTCGTGTCGATCTCGACGACGCGGGACACGCCCAGCGCGTTCGGATTGGCGCAGGCCTGCTTCGGCTGCATCGGCATGACCGGCACGGGGGCAGGTGCTGGAGCTGCTGCGGCCGGCTTGGCCGCGACGGCCGCGGTGGTCTCGACGTCGTCCTTGGCGGCGAGCTTCGCCTGTGCCGGCAATGGGTCGGCGGCACGGGCGGCAACTGTCTTGGGAGCGCCCTGGTCGGCGCGCGCGGAATAATAAAACCAACCGCCGGCGGCGATCACGACCGCCGCAACTACACTGGCCAGCATCAGGCCCAACGCATTACGCATCGTTACTCTTTCCAATTACGCAACCAAACCGGCGGAATTTCCCGCGCGACGAGCCATTAATGCGAAGTAAGAGTTAACGTGACACCAACACGACAGCGGTTGCGAAGGAATTTCAGTGGGCTGCGTCTGAGTGACTGAGATCACAGAGGACGGGTCTCCCGTGAGCGTCATCACAGTGGAAACGGTTTTGCCGGAGCATCGTAGCTCCCATCGACAACGGGCCCGCTGTGGCGGCGCCAATGGGAGCTTCAAATGACCAAGTCGTTTACCGGCAAGATCCGCGACGCCAGCCTGGCCCTGGGCTTTGCCGCGATCGTCTCCATCGCTTCGACGGGCGCGAGCTTCGCCTTCTCGGCCGAGGCGCAGCAGATGTGCACGGGCGATGCCTTCCGTCTTTGCTCGGCGGAGATCCCCAATATCCCGAAGATCACCGCGTGCATGATCAAGCATCGCTCGGACCTCAGCGCCGGCTGCCGCGCGGTGATGGACAAGACCCTCGCCAAGGGCGCCTCGCGCAAGGTCGCTGATGCTCAGGACACACAGTAACCAAGACGCTGCAGCTCCCCTCGTCATGCCCCCCGGCATGAAGCCGGGGTGATGCGGCGGCGCCCTGCAGCTAGTCAACAAAGCCGTTGCAGGTGCGGGATCGTCGCACTAGCTTCGCCCGCACGTCTTTCCGGGTAAGAGGCAATTGCGCGATGACCAGACTGCTTTTCGTTATTTCCTTGCTCCTGTGCGCATCGAGCGCCTCCGCGCAACAGCAGCCCGGCCATGATGCCTGCGCGCGCGACGTCACGCGCTTCTGCCGTCCCGTAATGGACAATGGCGACGGTGCCGTGCTGGCCTGCCTGAAGCAGAACCGCACCAAGCTGAGCAAGGCCTGCGACAAGGTGCTGACCCAGCACGGGCAGTGATCGTCATTCCGCGGCGCGCGAAGCGCGAACTATGGTGCGCAACTGCGCACCTGAGAATCCATCGCGCGACCAACTCCTGCGATAAATGGATTCCGGGTTCGCACCTTACGGCGCGCCTCGGAATGACGAGAGGCCTACGTACTGCTTCCCGCCGCGGTCGCGACCACCGGCAGCACCTCGCTGTTGGCGCGGTCCGGCGTGTCGTCCTTCCAGCGCACCGAACCGAAGGGGCGCTCCAGCATTCGGCGGATCCGCACCGGCTCGGGACCGATGTGGAAATCGATCGCCTGCTGATGCAGCGCGCGTTCGGACTGGGTCGCACGGTTGCGCTGACGCAAATAGTCGAGCCAGGTCGGGCAGTGATAGCGCTCGGTCCACAGCTCGGGGTCGGCGATGTCGCGCGCGATCGACCAGCCATAGGCACCGTTGCGCTGGCGCGAGAGCTGCACGTCCTGCATCACGTTGTGGAACGCGCGCGCATTCTCTTGCGCAACCCGATATTCGATCTCGACCACGAGCGGGCCGCTGCGCCCTGTCAGCGACAGCCTCACCTCGGGATCGGCCAGCATGTCCGCATCCTCGTTGCGGGCGCCGACACGCGGCATCGTGAGCCAGATGCCGAGCAGCGGCGAGATCAGCATCAGGCCGGCCGAGGTCAGCAATGCGATCTCGACGCCGGCATAGTCGGTGAGATGGCCCCAGCCCCATGCGCCGATCGCGATGCCCCCGGCGATCGCGGCCTGGAAGGCTGCGAGCGAGCGACCGGCGACCCAGCGCGGGGCCGAGAGCTGCACGCCGATATTGAACAGCGCGATCGCCGCCATCCAGACTGCGCCGCCTAGCACCAGCGCGGCCGCCGTCAGCACCGGCTCCGTGCTCAAAGCGAGGGCGGCCATGGTGAAGGCCATCGTGATGGTGCAGGCGCGGATCGCGGCCTCGCCGCTCATGCGCTTGCGCAATTCGTGGATGTTGAGCGCGCCGATCACCGCGCCCATGCCGAAGGCGCCGAGCATGATGCCATACATCTGCGCGCCGCCATGCAGGAGGTCGCGCGCGACCAGCGGCATCAGCGCCATCACCGCGCCGCCGATCAGGCCCATCACCAGCGTGCGCAACAGCACGATCTTGATCGGCGGCGAATTGGTGATGTAGCGCACGCCCGAGACCATGGCGCGGTTGAGCTTTTCCCGCGGCAGGCGCGACACCTCGGTGTTGCGGCGCCAGAGCAGCAGCACCACCAGCAGCGGCAGATAGAGGATCGCGTTGCAGGCAAACGCGGCCACCGCCCCAAGCGCAGCGACGATGACGCCGCCGACCGCGGGGCCGAAGCTGCGTGCGATGTTGTAGCTGATGCCGTTCAGCGCCACCGCGGATGCCAATGCCTCGGGCGGCACTTGTTCGCTGACCGAGGACTGCCAGGCCGGTCCGAACAGCGCATTGCCGCTGCCGACGATGAAGCAGAAAGCGAGCAGCAATTCGGGCGTGATCAGGTTGAAGCCGGCCAACACGGTGAGCACGCTCGCGCCGATCAGCGCGATCGACAGCGAAATCACGCTGACGATGCGACGGTCATACATGTCGGCGATGGCGCCGGCCGGCATCGAGATCAGCATGATCGGCAGCATGAGCGCGGTCTGCACCAGGGCCACCTTGTCTGCCGAGGCCGCCATCTGCGTCATCGCCCAGGCCGCACCCACGCCCTGGATTAGGAGGCCGAGATTGGAGAGCAGGCTGGCGAGCCAGATCCGCCGGAACACGGTGTACCGCAGGGGCGCAGTGATGCCGTCGGCGGCCATTTTCGGGCGGTTCGGCTGCTCGGTCATATCCCCTTCCATGTCGGATGG
The DNA here is from genome assembly GCF_020193895.1 of Bradyrhizobium sp. NBAIM14. Classification (NCBI taxonomy): domain Bacteria; kingdom Pseudomonadati; phylum Pseudomonadota; class Alphaproteobacteria; order Hyphomicrobiales; family Nitrobacteraceae; genus Bradyrhizobium; species Bradyrhizobium sp. NBAIM14. Next base: position 121,448 of record NZ_JADYVQ010000016.1, read on the forward strand.
CAGAAGTGGTCGTGGTGATTCCGGCCAATTCAGTGATGCCCGCGAAAGTCCTTCGCTGTCCAGTGCTTAGGCCGGTATAAGCAGTGCAAAGAGCTAGGCTTGCCGGGAGGAACTGATGAAGCTGTCGCGACGGACGATTTTGCGAGGGGCTGCGAGCGTGCCTTTCGCACTTGCGAGCTTGCGGACGGGCGCGCTGGCGCAGACCGCGCCCGCCACGGAGCTGCCGCCGATTCTGTTCGTCCACGGCAATGGCGATTACGGCGCGCTCTGGACGACGACGCTTTGGCGGATGGAGTCCAACGGTATCGCGCGCGATCGCATGATGGCGATCAATTTCACCGACCCGCCGGCACGCAACGACGACAAGGTCGAGCAGGCGGGTCGCTCCTCGACCGAGGACCAGCGCCTCGAGCTCGCTGCCGCCATCACCGAGCTGAAGCGCCGCACCGGCGCAGCCCGCGTGGCGCTGGTCGGCAGCTCGCGCGGCGGCTACGCGATCCGTAACGTCATCAAGAACGGCGGCGCCGGTGATGTCAGCCATGCGGTGCTGTGCGGTACGCCCAATCACGGCGTGTTCGCAACAGACGACCAGCCGAACAACGAATTCAATGGCCGCGGCACGTTCCTGCGCGGACTGAACGAGGGCGAGAGTGAGGTGACGCCGGGAGTCGCTTTCCTCACGCTGCGCAGCGACGGTCTGGACAAATTCGCGCAACCCGATGGCCGCTTTATCGGCAAGCCCGGCATGCCGACCAATGTCACCGCCGAAGGGCCGGAGCTGAAGGGCGCCACCAATCTCGTGCTCGGCGCGCTCGACCATCGCGAGGTGGCGTTTCACCCGCGCGCGTTCCGCGAGATTTACAAGTTCATCGCGGGGCGCGAACCTGCGCGCATCGCGATCGTGCCGGAGACCAGCGTGAGATTGAGCGGCCTCGTCACGGGTACGCCCGGCGGCGTGCCGACCAATCGTCTGGTCGCGGGTGCAATCGTCGATGTCTTCCGTGTCGATCCTGATACCGGGGAGCGCAAAGACGGTGCGCTGTACAGCTCGACAACAGGCTCAGATGGCCGTTGGGGGCCGGCGCAGGTCGATCCCGCCTGGTCGCTCGAATTCGTGCTGACCTCGCCGGATGCGCCGACGACGCACATCTACCGCTCGCCCTTCCCGCGCTCGTCCGAGCTTGTGCATCTGCGGCCCGCGCGGCCGCTCGGGCCGGCCGACAAGGCCGCCGGCGCCGTCGTGATCATGTCGCGCCCGCGCGGCTATTTCGGCCTGCCGCGCGACGTGGTGCTGCTCGACGGCAAGGAGCCGGCCGACGTCAAGCCGGGCGTGCCCACGGATGCGGCAGCCACCCTGCGGCTTCCCGCCACCGAGGTTGGCCGTAACATCGTGGCCCAATTCGGCGAAGAACGGATTGTGGCACGCGCCTGGGCTGCGTCCGAGAACCGGATTGCCATCGCCGAGCTGACTTACTAGCTATTTACCTGCGTCCCACCTTGCGGGAGAGAGCCATGAATATCGCCAGCGTGCGTCGGCCCATCACCCCTCCGGCTCCTCCGCGAGCGCCCGACGATATGTCGTTCTTCGGCCGGCTCGCGGTCATCAGGCAGAATATGATCGCGACCTGGGGTCAACGCGCCTACGAGGAAGAGGTCATTTCTGGCCGCTTCTTCTTCCGCAATAGCTTCATCCTGAACCAGCCGGACGCGATCCGGCACGTGCTGCTCAGCAATTACGAGAACTACACGCGCACGCCGGCCGGCATCCGCATGCTGCGCCCCGTTCTCGGCGACGGCCTTCTGATCGCGGAAGGTCATTCCTGGACGTTTCAGCGCCGCACGCTGGCGCCGGCCTTCACGCCGCGCGCGACCGCAAACCTCGTTCCGCACATGACGGCCGTGCTCGACGAAACCATCGCCAAGCTGGACGCGCAAACCGGTGAGCCGGTCGACCTGCGCGCGATCATGCAGCGCATGACGCTCGAGATCGCCGGTCGCACGATGTTCTCGTTCGGCATGGACCAGCACGGCGCAACCCTGCGCAACTTCATCATGGAATATGCCGCGCGGTTGGGGCGTCCGTACTTCCTCGACATGGTGCTGCCGGTGTCCTGGCCGAGCCCGATGGATTTTGCCCGCGCCCGTTTCCGCAAGCGCTGGACCGAGTTCGTGGCCATGCTGATCGCCGAGCGGCGTAAGGCGGGCAAGAAGGACGGTGCGCCGCCGCGCGATTTGTTCGATCTCATGGACGAGGCACGCGATCCCGAGACGGGCCAGGGCTTCTCCGACGAGCAGCTGGTCGACGAGGTCGCGACCATGATCCTCGCCGGTCATGAGACCACGGCGACGGCGCTGTTCTGGGCGCTCTACCTGCTCGCGCTCGATCCCGATACGCAGGAGGAGGTGGCGTCCGAGACCCGCGGCGAGCATCTCGACAGCATGGCCGACATCGATCGCCAGAAATTCACCCGCGCGGTGATCGACGAAACCATGCGGCTCTATCCGCCGGCCTTCCTGGTCGCGCGTGCCGCGCGCGATAGGGACAATGCGGCGGGCGTCGAGATCGGCAAGGGCGACATCATCATGATCGCGCCCTGGCTCTTGCACCGGCACGAGAAGCTGTGGGATCAGCCGAACGCATTCATTCCAAAGCGCTTCATGTCGCAGGAGGCGCCGGACCGTTTTGCTTACCTGCCATTCGGTGCAGGTCCGCGCGTCTGCATCGGCGCACCGTTTGCCCAAGCCGAATCCGTGCTGGCGCTGGCGCGGCTGATCGGAGCGTACCGAATCGAGCTTGCCGACCCCGCGACCCCCGTAATTCCGCTCGGCGTCGTCACCACCCAGCCGGACCATTCACCCCTGTTCCGCATCACGCGTCGGTGACAGGCTCGCGTCTGGCCGCTGGCGTGATCCAGCCTACATAGAGTTTCGCCATGAGCGACATCCAGGCCCAATTCTCCGTTCTGAAGCAGACCGCCGATCCCGTTGTGGTGGAGGCCATCGCGCAGCTGATCGCCAACGGTCATGATCGCGATCTCAACCGGATCAATGCGCTGGATTTTGCCGACCGGACCGGGCTCGACCAGGAGAAGGTCATTTCCGGCTTCCTGCACGCCTCGCGGCTCGGCCTGTTCGACATGAGCTGGAACGTGCTGTGTCCCGGCTGCGGAGGTGTGCTGGGCGCGCACGCCACACTGAAGTCGTTGAAGCACGACGACTACAATTGCGCGCTCTGCGCCGCCGGATACGAGGCCTCCGTCGACGAGATGGTCGAGGTGGCCTTCACCGTCAGCCCGCGGGTCCGCCGCATCGGTGCTCATGATCCCGACACGTTGCCGATCTGGGAGTATGTGCGGCAGATGTTCTGGAGCTCAGGCGTCGACATCAACGACGAATCCTTTTCCCGCCTGATCAACCAGGTAACGCTCGAAGCCCTCGAATTGCCCGCCGGCGAGAAGGCGATCCTCTCACTCAATCTGCCGAGCCAGTTCATCATCGTGTTCGAGCCGGTCACCCATTCCGCCCATTTCCTGGACGTTCAGGGTGAGCCGACCAGCGAGCGTCAGCAGCTGTCGATCATGTTCAACAAGCTGGAGGCGCCGACGGGGACCACCGTGATGCGCCCCGGACCGTTGCGTCTCATGCTCGAGAACCAATCGGACAGTCGCGTATTGCCCTCGGTCTGGATTGCCGACCACGCGTTGCACGAGATGATCGGCAAGCGCAAGCCGATCCTGACCGCCAAGCGCATGCTGTCCAACCAGACGTTCCGCGACGTCTTCAAGGCCGACAACCTCAATGTCGACCAGCGACTGAAGATCACGTCCCTGACGTTCCTGTTCACCGACCTGAAGGGTTCGACGGCGCTGTATGAGCGGGTCGGCGACCTCAATGCCTTCGATCTCGTGCGGGCGCATTTTCGCGCGCTGCTGGAGATCATCGCCGCCGAGAAGGGTGCGGTCGTGAAGACGATCGGCGATGCCGTGATGGCGACCTTCGTCAGGCCCGAGCACGCCATCACCGCGGGACTGCGCATGCGCGCGGCGATGGACGAATTGAACAAGCAGCGCGGCGCCAACGACCTCATTCTCAAGATCGGGATCCACGAAGGCCCCTGCCTCGCGGTCATGCTCAACGAGCGGCAGGATTATTTCGGCCAGACCGTCAACATCGCCGCCCGCGTGCAGAGCCTGTCGACCGCGCAGGAGATCCACATCACCGGCCCGGTGCTGGACGCTCCCGCAGTCGCCGAGGTGCTCGAGCAGCGCGCGATCAAGCCGATCCAGAAGCAGGCCGCGCTGCGCGGCATCGCCGACAAGATGGTGGTGTACGAGATACCGTGAGCTTGTGGGCTGCGCCGCAGTCTCTAGCTCCGTGGGAAACAAAAGCGCTTTACATCCTTCACCGTCATGCCCGGGCATGAATGTCCTTCCTCGCGGTGACGCTTTGATTGCCGGGTCGAGCCCGGCCATCACGGCAGAAAGCGCGCCCAGATTGCCGAAACGTAATACGCGCGCGGAACTGACGCACGTTGCGCCGGTTGGGTTTCTTGCTCATATAATGCTGGTAACGGCCGCGCTCCTTGCGGCGTCATCAATCTCGGTAGGACCTATGCTCGACGGCTTGCGCCAATTCATCGCCGACATTGTCGGTCCCCAAGCCCAGGACCGCGCATTTGGCGACAGCGATTACCGGCTGGCCGCGACCGCGCTGCTGGTCCATGTGGTCTCGCTGGACGGCCAGCCGAGCGCGGCCGAGCAGCGCAAGCTGCACAGCCTGATCGAAAGCCATTTCGGGCTCGACCGCGGCACCGCTGACCGTCTCATCGCCGACGCTACCCAGGTCGAAGGCGAGGCCGTCGACCTCTATCACTTCACCAGCGTCATCATGCGCTCGCTCGACGAAGCGGGTCGCAAGCGGATCGTGCAGATGATGTGGGAGCTGGTCTATGCCGACGGAGAGGTCAGCGAGTTCGAGGACAATGTGGTCTGGCGCGCGTCCGACCTGCTCGGCATCTCCCAGCGTGACCGGATCGAGCTGAAGCACGCCATTGCGGAGCGTGCCGGTGGCCAGGTCAGGGATCGCGCCGTCGGACCGGTCCCCGGCGGATTGCCTGGCCTGCGAGCCACATGACGAAACTTTAATATAAGCCCGGCGGTCCCCCGCTTCTGCGGATTCGACTGCAAATACCGGTCTTTCCTGCTTCCACTGTCGCTCTCACAAGCAGCCATGCTGCCAGCGCCGCTTGCCTGGCGCGCACGGCTTATGCTCTCGTTCTGGTATTGCCGGGACCACAGACTTCAATTCAAGAGACTTCGATCGTGAATGAGCGGGTAACGTTGATCACCGGTGCCTCGGCGGGCATCGGGATGGAGCTGGCGCGTGTGTTTGCCGCCAATGGACATCGCCTCGCATTGACGGCGAGACGGGTGGATCGGCTCGAAGCGCTCGCGAACGAGATCGCCGCCAAGGGTGGCAAGAAGCCGATCGTGATCGCCTGCGATCTCGAGGACCCGCATGCCGGTGAGAGGATCGCCGCGACACTTGCCGCCGAAGGCGTCGAGCTCGATCATCTCGTCAACAATGCCGGCTTCGGCGTATTCGGCGATGCCATCGAGCGCGATCGCGTCGCGCAGCTCGGTATCGTCGATGTCAACGTCCGCGCCCTGACGGATCTGTCGCTGCGCTTCGCCGATCAGCTCATCCGGAACAAGGGCGGTCTTCTCAATGTCGGCTCGGTTGCAGGCTTCCTGCCCGGCCCCGGCATGGCCGTGTACTACGCGTCCAAGGCCTATGTGATCTCCTTCACCGAAGCATTGCGGGCGGAGCTCGCGCCCCGCGGCGTCCGCGTCACCGTGCTTTGCCCGGGCCCGGTGCCCACGGAATTCCAGGCCCGCGCCGGCGTTGGATCGCAACATGATACGGCCTTTCTCAACGTCTCAGCTGCCGAGGTTGCGCGGGAGGCGTATCGCGCTCTGATGGCCAACAAACGGGCAGTGCTGCCCGGCCTCGGCAACAAGATTGTGCCGTTCGCGCTGCGCTTCTTCCCACGCGGCTTCATCCTGGCGGCCACTAGCCGGTTCCAGCGGCAGCGGCGCTGAACGCCGCCGCCCGCGTCCGTAGTGGCCCGGAGCTTGCTTCCAGACGTGCGCGTGTGTGCGCAAACTCACACGATGTTAACCATCGCTTAGCTATGCTGGCGGTCTGAACCGATAGCACTCGCAGAGGCCATGTCGTTCCGGACGGACAGGTTTGGTGGCGCAGAGGTGGTCGCCTTCCCACAGAGGGCGGCGAGCGTCGCCGCCGCTGAAACCCGGCTGCCGGTTCTGATCGTCCTGCATCAGGAATGCTCGACACCCGGCCGCGTCGGCAATGCGTTGCGCGCGCTCGGCCACCGCCTCGACATCCGCCGTCCTCGCTTCGGCGATCCCCTGCCCGAGACGCTCGATCAGCATGCCGGGGCCGTGATCTTCGGCGGGCCGATGAGCGCCAATGATTCCGACGACTACATTCGCCGTGAGATCGACTGGATCGAAATTCCGCTCCGCGAGCAGCGCCCGTTGCTCGGCATCTGCTTAGGGGCGCAGATGCTGGCGATGCAGCTCGGGGCCCGTGTCGCGCCGCATGCGCAGGCGCTGACGCAGATCGGGTACTACCCGATCAGGCCGACCGCCGCGGGCCGCGCGCTCTGCCCGCACTGGCCGGCGCAGGTCTATCACTGGCATCGCGAGGGCTTTGAGCTGCCTGGAGGCGCCGACTTGCTCGCCGAAGGCGATGATTTCCCGGTGCAGGCGTTCCGCACGGGCAATGCTTTCGGCGTGCAGTTCCACCCCGATGTGACCTATGCGATGATGTGCCGCTGGACCACGCGCGGCTATGACGGATTCAGCGCGCCCGGTGCACGGCAGCGGCATCATCATTTCGCGGATCGCGCCGTCTACGATGTCGCCGAACGCGCCTGGCTCGATCATTTCCTCGACGGCTGGTTGGAGCGCCGGCCGATGCTGGCGCAAGCCGCCGAGTGATCGCGGCTTCGCGCAAGTCCTTGGCGCAGGTCCTTGGCGCAAGTCCTTCTCCCATCCCGGGGTATGCTAGGCTCGCTTCTAACGAGCGCGTGCGAACGCGTGCCGGCAAACAAGGGAGAGCGTCATGGCCTACGAACACATTCTCTATGAGGTGAGCGACAAGATCGCGACCATCACGCTCAGCCGCCCCGGTCGCATGAATGCATGGACGCCGGTCATGGAGCGCGACGTGCGCAACGCGATGGAGGCATCGAGCGCCGACGACAATGTCCGCGTCATCGTCCTCACCGGCGCGGGCCGCGCCTTCTGCGCCGGCGCCGACATGGATGCGCTGAAGGGCCTCGATCCCAACGACGTCAGGCGCGCCTCGAACCTGCCGCCGTTCGACATGAATCGCCGGCCGGACTGGCAGACGCGGTACGGCTATTATCCTTCCATCAAGAAGCCTGTGATCGCCATGCTGAACGGCGCGACGGCAGGCATTGGACTGGTGCATGCACTCTATTGCGACCTTCGCTTTGCCGCCGACAACACCGTGTTCACCACCGCCTTCGCGCGGCGCGGCCTGATCGCCGAGCACGGCATCAGCTGGATGCTGCCGCGCATCGTCGGCCACGCCAATGCGCTGGATCTGCTGCTCTCGGCGCGGCGCGTGTCGAGCGAGGAGGCACTGCGGATCGGGCTGGTCAACCGGCTCTGTCCGCCGGAGAAGCTGCGTGAAGAGACGTATACTTACGCGCGCGATCTCGCCGATTTCGTCTCGCCGAGCGCGATGGCCGTGATCAAGCGCCAGCTCTACGAGGTGCCGTTCCAGACGCTGGCCGAGGCGACGATCGAGGCCAACAGGGAGATGATGGTGGCGCTGAACGGGAGTGATTTCAGGGAGGGCGTGGCGAGCTTCATGGAGAAGCGGCCGCCAAGGTTTACGGGGAGGTAGGGGGAGTTCACGGAGAGGGTCCGCCGTCGCCCTTCGGGCTATGGCGGGACAGCCTTCGCTCACTTCGCTACGAGAGAGCACGGCTGGCTTGCCTAGCCGTAGCTCGCGAAGCGAGCGAAGGCTGGTGGAGCCAGGCGGGATCGAACCGCCGACCTCGTCATTGCGAACGACGCGCTCTCCCAGCTGAGCTATGGCCCCTTTGCTGGCCGCTCTGGTGAACGCGGCCGACAACCGGGCGCCATTTAAGTCCCCGCCAAGGTCAAGTCAAGGACGGGCGTAACCCGGTTTTAGCTCTCAGGGTGCCGACTTCCCTTGTTTGGGCCTGACGGAACCGATATCTAGCAAACGGGGCGTCAATCCCGACCGAGCCAGAGTTTCCAAAAGCCAGAGGCCTCATAAGCCATGCGTGCCGTTCTCGACATCGTCATCATCGTGCTCGACCTCTACGTCTGGCTGCTGATCGCCTCCGCGATCCTGTCCTGGCTGATCGCCTTCAACGTGGTGAACACGCGTAACCAGTTCGTGTCGGCGGTGGCGGAGTTCCTCTACCGGATCACCGAGCCTCTGCTGGCGCCGATTCGCAATTTCCTGCCCAGCCTCGGCGGTCTCGACATCTCGCCGATCATCCTGATCCTGATCATCATGTTCATCGAGCGGGTGATCCTGTACTACATCTACCCGAACGTGGTCTAAGCGGGCGGGAGCGCCTTGGTTGCCAACAAGGAGCCTTGTTGTCAGGAGCCTTGCCCTAAGGACCCTTGGCGCTACTCGGCCGCAGGAATCAGCATCGCGCTGCGGGTGACGCCGCGCGGCGGCCGCGACGACATCGACGGGATCGAGCAGCTTTCGGATGGCCGCAGCGTGCTCAAGGTGCGGGTGCGCGCCATTGCCGATGGCGGCGAGGCCAACAAGGCCGTGCTGGCGCTGCTGGCGAAATCGCTCGGCGTGCCCAAGAGCAATGTAAAATTGCTATCCGGAGCCACGTCGCGGCTGAAGCAGATCGCGGTCGACGGCGATCCGGCGCGTCTCGGCGAAACCCTGCGCCAGCTCACATCGGCCAAACCGACAGATTGAGAGAACGGACATGACCGCTGATATCATCGATGGAAAAGTCATTGCGGCGGAGCTCCGTGGCCGCGTCGCCGAGGAGGTCGCCCGCGTCAAGCGCGAGCACAATCTGGTGCCGGGCCTTGCAGTGGTCCTGGTCGGCAACGACCCCGCCAGCGAAGTCTATGTCCGTTCAAAACACACCCAGACCCAGGCCGCGGGCATGGCCTCGTTCGAGCACAAGCTGCCGGCCGACGTCTCCCAGGCAGACCTGCTTGCGCTGGTGGCAAAGCTCAACCGCGATCCCGCCGTGCACGGCATTCTCGTGCAATTGCCGTTGCCGAAGGGGCTGAACACCGAAGCGGTCATCAACGCCATCGACCCCGCCAAGGATGTCGACGGGCTGCATCCGAACAATGCCGGCCGGCTCGCCGGCGGCTTCGAGGCGCTGTCGCCCTGCACCCCGCTCGGCTGCATCATCCTGACCAAAAGCGTGCACGCCTCGCTCGAAGGCATGAACGCCATCGTCATCGGCCGCTCCAACCTGGTCGGCCGCCCGCTCGTGCAATTGCTGCTGAACGAGAACGCCACGGTGACGATCGCGCATTCGCGCTCGCGCGACCTGCCTGGCCTCGTGAAGAAAGCGGATCTTGTCTATGCGGCGGTGGGCCGGCCAGAGATGGTGCGCGGCGACTGGCTGAAGCCGGGTGCGACCGTGATCGATGTGGGCATCAATCGCATCCCGAAGGAGGACGGCAAGACGCGCCTCGTCGGCGATGTCGCCTATCAGGAAGCGCTTGCCGTTGCCGGCGCGATCACGCCGGTGCCGGGCGGTGTCGGCCAGATGACGGTGGCGTGCCTGTTGGTGAACACGCTCCGCGCGGCCTGCGCGATCGCCGGCCTGCCGAAGCCGGCGGTGTAGTTGAGCGTCATTCCGAGGCGGCTCGCAGAGCCAAACCCGGAATCTCGCGCCCCGACCTCTGGATTCCGGGTTCGCGCTGACGCGTGCCCCGGAATGACCGTGCGGATCAGCCCTTCTTCTTCTTCTCGCGCTCGATGCCTTCTTGGATCAGCTGGTGCGCTTCCTCCGGGCCGCCCCAGCGCAGGATCTTCACCCACTTGCCTTTTTCGAGATCCTTGTAGTGCTCGAAGAAGTGCTGGATCTGCTGCAGCGTGATGTCAGGCAAATCGGAATACGACTTCACCTTGTCGTAGCGCTGCGTCAGCTTGGACGACGGCACCGCCAGGATCTTCTCGTCGCCGCCGGCTTCGTCCTCCATGAACAGCACCCCGACCGGACGCACGCTCATGACGGCGCCGGGGATGATGGCGCGGGTGTTGATGATCAGCACGTCGCAGGGGTCACCGTCATCCGACAGCGTATGCGGGATGAAGCCGTAATTGCCGGGGTAACGCATCGGCGTGTAGAGGAAGCGGTCGACCACCAGCGTGCCGGCCTCCTTGTCCATCTCGTACTTGATCGGTTCGCCGCCCACGGGGACCTCGATGATGACATTGACGTCGTGGGGGACGTTCTTTCCGATCGAGACCGCATCGATACGCATTCAAGGCTCCGTTGTTGCCGAGGATAAATCGCGCCCGGCAGCGATTTTGGCGCTGTCATACGCGGGCTTGGCCCGCTGATCCATCGCGTTTTTGTGAAATAATGAATCCGGCGATCACCGGCGCAAGCGGCCTGCGGTATCGACGGATGGGAACGCTGCCCGGCTAGGGTTTCAGCAGCTCAATTGGTCCAAGCGAAGGCAACCTTGTCGAGCGCCTTCGGTCCGAAACGCTCCGACGAGCGCGCCACCATGCGACCACCCAGGGCGCGGTAGAACTCGGTAGCGGGATCGTTGTCCGAGAGCGCCCACACCACCATGCTCTTCAGCCCGCTCTGCATCAGGTCGCGGCGGGCGGCGGCAAACAGGCGGCGGCCGAAGCCGAGGCCCTGAAACTCGGGCCGCAGATAAAGCTCGTAGATCTCGCCGTCGAAATGCAGGCTGCGGGCCCGGTTGCGGCCGTAATTGGCATAGCCGGCGATCTTGTCACCGAACACCAGCACGCTGACACGGCTGCCCTTGCGGATCGCGCTGTCCCACCACTGCGGACCGCGGCGGTTGATCAGCTTCTCCAGCTCGGCGCCGGGAATGATGCCCTGATAGGCCGAACGCCAGGCTTCGTCATGGGTCGACGCCACCGCAGTTGCATCTGCGGCTTTGGCCGGCCGGACCTCGATCAGGGTTGTGCTCATGGACGCGATCAAACCAAGTCGCCGCGCCGGCGGCAAGACCTATCGTTAATTATCGGTTAACCTGTGGACTTTCTGCATCAGTATTTCAACCGAGTTGTGCCGAAAAAAGACAGGACGGCAACTCCGAGGGCACCTGCGTGCGTGCCGTCGGTGCAAAACTCCTGTTGCTTGCGGCAACGAAGGAACGGCAATGGGCACCGCAGAAAGTCCGCTCATTGTGATTCGTTCCTACTAGTGTGCCTGTCGCTGTTCTTGTTCGCCCTCGGCAAATTCATGCGGCTCCTCAATACCATCGCGCTCCTGCCTCTGCTGGCCTTGCTGACCGCGCCGCCTCTGTCCGCAGAGGTCAGGTTCGGTCCATCGGGAGAGGAGGGCGAACCGTTTCGTCGGCAGGAATGGCGCGTGCCAACGCCGGATACCGATCTTGCTGCGCATGCCCTGCTGTTTCGCCCCTCGGGCCCAGGTCCGTTCCGGCTCGCGGTGATCGCACACGCCTCGACGCAGAACACGCTACGTCGGGTGCAAATGCCGCAGCCGGAATACCGCCCGCTCGCCGGCTATCTCGTCGCGCGCGGCTTTGCCGTGCTGGTGCCGGAGCGGCCAGGCCATGGTGCCACCGGCGGCCGCTACCTCGAGGATCAGGGCGGCTGCGGCGAGCCCGACTACACGCGCTCGGGCCGCGCAACGGCCGACGCAATCAAACTGGCGCTGGTCCAGCTGCAAAAGCAGGATTTCATCCGCAAGGATGGCGCGATCGTGATCGGCCATTCCGCCGGCGGGTGGGGTGCGCTGGCGCTCGCCGGTGCCGATCCGAAGGTGATCTCCGCCATCACCGTGTTTGCACCGGGACGCGGCGGCCATGCCAATGATGAGCCGAACCGAATCTGCGCGCCGCACACCCTGCTCGCCGCCGCAGCTGAATTCGGCAAGACCGCGCGCATTCCCGTCACCTGGCTCGTTGCGCCCAATGACAGCTATTTCGCGCCGGCATTCTCGCAGAAACTCGTCGATGCGTTTCGCGGCACGGGCGGCAAGGCTGAGTTTCGCCCGCTGCCGGCCGTCGACAGCGAAGGCCATTGGATGATCGAAACCGAAGCCGGCGTCAAAGCCGCCAGCGGCGAGCTCGCGCGGGCGCTGAACCCGCCCAAGCCTATGGCGACCAAGAAACCATGACGCTGTATTTCCTGTTCAAATTTGTACACGTCCTCGGCGCCATCGTCATTCTCGGCACCGGGACCGGCATCGCCTTCTTCATGCTGATGGCGCATCGCACGCAGGACCCGGAGTTCATCGCCCGCACCGCTTCAGTCGTGGTCATCGCGGATGCGATCTTCACGCTGTCGGCCGTGATCCTCCAGCCGGTCAGCGGCGGCGTGCTGATGATGCTGTCGGCGACCTCGATCACGGAGCGCTGGCTGCTGGCCTCACTCGCGCTCTACGCGATTGCCGGCTTGTTCTGGGTGCCGGTCGTGTTCATGCAGATCGAAATGCGCGACCTCGCGCGCAAGGCTGCTGCGCAGCGCAGTGCGCTCCCACAGCGCTATTTCGTGCTATTCCGCCGCTGGTTCGCGTTCGGCTTCCCCGGCTTCGGCGCGACGATGGCCATCCTGTGGCTGATGATCGCGAAACCGTTTTGAGAGAAGCGATGAGTGAGCGAACCGTTTTGGTGCTCGGCGCCTCCGGCCTGATCGGCCGCTTCGTCACCGACGATCTGCGCACGCGGGGCTTTCGCGTCGTCGGCGTGGCGCGGAGCCTGTCGCCGGCGCAGAGGATGAGCGCGCTGGACATCGAGCTGCCGATCCTCATCCTCGACACGGCCGCGCTGACGCGTCTCCTCAGCGAGCACGCGGTAGACGTCGTCGTGAACTGTCTCGGCGTGCTCCAGGATGGCCCCGGCAGCAACACGAGCGCGGTGCATCGCGATTTCGTCGCGCGACTGCTTCGGGCGATCGGCGGCAGCGGCCGCGCAATCCGGCTGGTGCACATCTCGATCCCCGGCTCCGCGGAGGCGGACCGCACCGCCTTCGCTACGACCAAACGCGAGGCCGAGCGCCTGATCGGGGCTAGCGGCATTCCTCATGCCATCCTGCGGCCCGGCTTCGTGGTCGCACCGTCAGCCTATGGCGGTAGCGCCATGCTCCGCGCGCTTGCAGCCTTTCCGATCGATTTGCCGGCCAAGGACATGGCAACGCCATTTCAGCCCGTGGCGATCGAGGATATTACGGCGACCATCGCCTGGCTCGCCGCGCGCGACATCGACGATGCCTCGTTGAGGGCGGTGAGCTGGGACCTGATGCAGGCCGAACCGATCACCATGGCCGGCGTCATCAAGCCGTTTCGCCATGCGTTCGGCACGGACGGCTGGCCGCGCATCGCGATGCCCCGCTTCCTGCTCGATCTCGGCGTGAAACTCGGCGATGTCGCCTGCTATCTCGGCTGGACGCCGCCGATGCGCTCGACCGCCATTGCCGAGCTGCGTCGCGGCGTGACTGGCGATCCGTCAGCGTGGAGCGCCGCGACGGGTATCGCGCCGAAGCATCTGGCTGAGGCGATCGGACGCCATCCTGCCAGCATCCAGGACAAATGGTTCGCGCGCCTGTTCCTGGTCAAGGCGCTGATTTTCGCAAGCCTGGTCGCGTTCTGGGTCGTCTCCGGTTTCATCGCCTTGTTCGTGTCCTACGGTGCCGCCGCCGGCATTTTGACCGCGCACAACTTTCCGCCCGCGCTGGTTGATCCCATCACCATCGGCACCAGCCTGATGGACATGAGCATCGGTGTCTTGATCGCCTTCCGCCGAACGGCTGCGATCGGCTTGGTCGCGGGTATTTTCGCTTCGCTCGGCTATATGCTGGGCGCGGCGATCCTGACGCCCGACCTCTGGATCGAGCCGCTTGGCGCGCTGGTGAAGACCGGGCCGGCGATCGTCTTGATGGTCGTCGCGCTCCTGATGCTGGATAACCGATAGCGTTTTCGAGCGAAGTGGATTCCGGTTCGCGTGAAGAAAACGCGTCAAAAAGAGAGTCTGATGCCCAAATGGCCTGAGGACGACGTCATTCTGTTCGACGGCGTCTGCATCTTCTGCTCACGCTGGGTCCGCTTCGTCGCCAAGCGCGACACGGCGAGGCAGTTTCGGTTCACGCCGATCCAGTCGGATTATGGCGCCCGGCTCGCGCGCACGTTCGGCATCGACCCCGATGATCCCGACACCAACGCGGTTGTCCACGGCGGCGAGGTGTTCATGAAGTCGGATGCTGTGCTGACGGTGCTGTCGCAACTCCCAGGCTGGCGCTGGGTGCGCGCATTATTCGTGTTGCCGAAGCCGCTGCGGGATGCGGTCTACAGCCTCGTCGCGCGCAACCGCTATCGCATCTTCGGAAAGTATGACGCCTGCTTCGTGCCAGATGCGGATTTGCGAGCGCGAGTGATCGAGTAGCCCGCAATGACGGAGCTTGCAGCTAAGGCTTGCCCAGAGCCGCCAGCACTTCCTTCGCCGCCCGCTCGCCGCTGTCCCGTGCACCATGCGCGGTCGTGAAGAAGGTCGGCGACGTCGCCTCGCCCGCGAAGAACAGACGTGCATCCACCGGCGCAGCCAGCACGGCACGGTCGCCGGCATGGCCGGGCAGCGCATGCGAATACGACCCCCGCGCAAAGGGATCGCGGGCCCAACGCGATTCATACAGCGGCTTCAGCTTGCGGCGGATATCGTTGCCGAGAAAACCCGCGATCTCGCTGATGGCTTGGGCGGCGATGGCACCGTCGCCGGCATCTTCCAGCGCGCGGGCAAAGCTGCCGCCGAAAAAGCCCTCGATGCAGGGCTGGCCGAACGGGCGGATGTGATAGGTGCCCATCTCCGTGCGCATGGTGGCGCCGCGTAGATTGCCTTCTGTCGGAAAGGTCTCGGCGTCATCGAGGGCCAGCGTCACCTTATCGTCGACGCCGAGCGGCAGGCCCGCCGCTGCGTTCACCTTTGCGGGGAGCGGCGGCGAGAAGCGGATGGCTTCTTCCGCGATGAGATTGGTCGGCACGGTGACGATCGCCTTGTCCGCGGTCAGCGCGCCCCGCGACGTCTCGATGTGGACGCGTTTGTCCGAATGATCGATCAGCGCGACATTGCAATTCAGCGCCACCGGGCAGGGCGCACCATAGGCCGCAATCAGCGCGCCATAGCCGCGGCGGACGCGCCAATTGAAGTTGGTGTCCTCATAGGCTTCCCAGTCCAGCGTCGACATATCCTTCAGCTCGCAGCCGTTGATATAGGTCGAGATCGCGTCGATCATCGGATTCCAGCGATTACCGGGCTCCAAATGCGAGCTCGCGGCCTCGTCCTTACCTGTTTGCGCCGCTTCCCACAGACGCTCATAGAACGCGTCCATTGCGCGCATGAAATCGTCGCGCTCGCTTTCCGGAAAGGCATTGCCGTAGGCCCGCTCGCGCCAGGGCGGCAGGTCCTTGTTGAGCTCGAAACCGAGCTGTCGCGCGATCGGCACGAAAGAGTTCTTGTCGGCCGAATGCAGCCAGCCGCAGCCGACGTCGAACGTCACCTCGGGTGAGGCCTGCACCGTCCAGGCCCGGCCGCCGAGCCGGTCACGTGCCTCCAGCACGATGACGGAGAGGCCACGGCCCGCCAGCGCGTGCGCCGCGCCGAGGCCGGCGGCACCAGCGCCGATGATCGCGACGTCGACGGAGGAGGGGAGGGACATGAAAAAGCGAATAGTGAGTGGCGAATGGCGAATAGAGTATCGGAACTAGGGCCTGTGGCCAAACGGCCCTATTCGCTACTCGCCAATCCCCATTCGCCCGCTTACGCCACCGCTTCCTTGGCCTTTTCCGCGCGCTTGCGCTCGTTCGGGTCGAGGTGCTTCTTGCGCAGGCGGATCGACTTCGGGGTGACCTCGACCAGCTCGTCGTCCTCGATATAGGCGAGCGCCTTTTCCAGCGTCATGCGGATCGGCGGGGTCAGGCGCACCGCTTCGTCCTTCGAGGTCGTGCGGATGTTGGTGAGCTGCTTGCCCTTGAGCACGTTGATCTCGAGATCGTTGTCGCGGGTGTGCTCGCCGACGATCATGCCGCGATAGACCTTCCAGCCCGGCTCGATCATCATCGGGCCGCGGTCTTCCAGCTTGAACATGGCGTAAGCCACCGCTTCGCCCTGGTCGTTGGAGATCAAGACGCCGTTGCGGCGGCCCTGGATCTCGCCCTTGTACGGGGCATAGCCGTGAAACAGGCGGTTCATGATCGCGGTGCCGCGGGTGTCCGTGAGCAATTCGCCCTGGTAGCCGATCAGGCCGCGGGTCGGCGCGTAGAACACCAGGCGCTGGCGGTTGCCGCCGGATGGCTTCATCTCGATCAGCTCGGACTTGCGCTCGCTCATCTTCTGCACGACGACGCCGGAATGCTCCTCGTCGACGTCGATCACGACCTCCTCGATCGGCTCCATGGTTGCGCCGGTCGCTTCGTCCTTCTGGTAGACGACGCGCGGACGCGACACCGAGAGCTCGAAGCCCTCGCGGCGCATGGTCTCGATCAGGATCGCGAGCTGGAGTTCGCCGCGGCCCGACACTTCCATCGCGTCCTTGTCGGCGGATTCGACGACGCGCAGCGCGACGTTGCCCTCGGCTTCGCGCAGGAGACGGTCGCGGATCATGCGGCTCGTCACCTTGTCGCCTTCGGTGCCGGCGAGCGGGGAGTTGTTGACGATGAACGACATCGACACGGTCGGCGGATCGATCGGCTGCGCCGGCAGCGGCACCTCGACGGTCGGGTCGCAGAAGGTGTCGGCGACGGTGCCCTTGGTGAGGCCCGCGATCGCGACGATGTCGCCGGCTTCGGCTTCATCGAGCGGGGTGCGCTCGAGGCCGCGGAACGCCAGGATCTTGGTGATGCGCCCGGACTCGACCAGCTTGCCGTCGGCGTTCAGCACCTTGACCTGCTGGTTCGGCTTCAGCGTGCCGGAAGAGATGCGGCCGGTGATGATGCGGCCGAGATAGGGGTTGGCTTCGAGGATGGTGCCGATCATGCGGAACGGACCTTCCTCGACCTTCGGCGGGGCGACGTGGCGCAGGATCAGGTCGAACAGCGGCTCCATGCCCTTGTCCTGCGGACCTTCGGGGCTATCCGCCATCCAGCCCTGCTTGGCCGACCCGTAGAGGATCGGGAAATCGAGCTGCTCCTCGCTGGCATCGAGCGCCGCGAACAGGTCGAACACCTCGTTGATGACTTCGGTCGGGCGCGCGTCAGGGCGGTCGACCTTGTTGATGACGACGATCGGCTTGAGGCCGACCTTAAGCGCCTTGGAGACCACGAATTTGGTCTGCGGCAGCGGGCCTTCGGCGGCGTCGACCAGCACCAGGGCGCCGTCCACCATGTTGAGGATGCGCTCGACCTCGCCGCCGAAATCGGCGTGGCCGGGGGTGTCGACAATGTTGACGCGGGTGTCCTTCCACTGCACCGAGGCCGCCTTGGCCAGGATGGTGATGCCCCGTTCGCGCTCCAGATCGTTGGAATCCATGGCGCGATCGGTCACCTTCTGGTTCTCGCGGAACGTGCCGGACTGCTGCAGGAGTTTGTCGACCAGGGTCGTCTTGCCGTGGTCGACGTGGGCGATGATGGCGACGTTACGAAGATTCATGAGTGAGCTTCTTTGCGGTCGAACAATGGGTTAAGCGCGATCTCGCCGGTCGGACCGGGACCTCTTCTCGAAACAACGCTGGAAGACTGGAAACGGGGCGCTTTCCGCCCAAAAAGGAAGCCCGGCCATATCAGACCGGGCGCCCTGCGCGTTGCGGCGCAATATATGCAAAAACGGCCAAAAAACAATGTGTTCTTTGACCGGTGGTTGACTGAATTTTGTCCGGGAATCCCCGGGGCTTAGGGCTGGGTCGGGGGGTGAGCGGGGACCCTGCGCCCCTTGATGGCCGCCCAGATCATGGCGACCCCGCCGATGCCCACGACCAGTCCCAGAAGGACGAACGGCGCGATGTCGCCAGTGATCTTGCCGTCCTCGAACATCGACACTCCGCCGAACAGGAGTGCGCAGAGACCTGGCAGCAGCATGAAGATCCCGGCGATCGCCATCAGCGCGGTGAGGCAACCGCTGCGAGCTGGGCCGGGCGTTGGTGCGGGTGGCGGTAGAACCGGCGGTGGCGTGTCGCTCATCGTGGTGCCTCCTCGGTTTGCCTCGCCTCGTGATAGGTTTGCCCCTCGAGCCCGGCGCGAATCCGGGAGATGGCGCCATTCCGATAGAACAGATTGTAGGTGTCGAACGGGATGATCGCCCCCTGCTCGGTCACGAAATGGATGCAGCTGCGCTTGACGTTGCCGACGCAGAAATTGAAGCGGTCGAGAAACTGCACGATGGTGACGCGGAAGACGTTTTCGTAGGTGAGCCCGTCCGGCACCTGAAAGCTCGGCAGACAGCACAACAATTCGCAGACGCGCTCGGACGTGTTGAGGGGCCCTGAGGAGAGCGAGAACAGGTCGATGAACTTTTCCCGCAGCATCGGATACTTTTCCGGGCTGATCGTGTTTGGCATCACCGCAACCAGCTGCTCTTGCGGAATCAACGAGGTCAGCGGCAGCACCTTCTCGCCGTTGCGCAGGCCATAGCCGATCGAGATGCTCTCGGGGTTGCAGGGCAGCGGGATCATGTCCTTGTCGCCGAACACGCCGGTTTCGATCACGCGCTTGCGGATCTCCGACAGCATGATGCGGTCGGTATTCTTGTCGAAGCTCTCGTTGCGGCCGGCATCCTGGACCGGCTGCAATGTCACCCCGCGCACGCACGTCCAGGTCAGCGCGTGGCGCACGATGTCGCCGATCTCGGAATCGTTGACGCCGCGCTTGATGGTCGCGACCAGCGTGGTCGAGATGCCGTAATGCTCGAGATTTTCCAGCGCCTGCTGGCGGATTTTCCGTAAGTCCGCGCCGCGCAGGTTGATCAGCGCATCGCGATGCAGCGAATCGAACTGGAGATAGATCTCCAGCCCGCGCCTATTTTTGGCGAGCCGCGCCACGAAATCCTTTTCGCGGGCGATGCGCAGGCCGTTGGTGTTGATCATGACGTGGCGGATCGGCCGGGCGCGCACCGCGTCCAGGATCGCGAAGAAGTCGGGATGCAGCGTTGGCTCGCCACCGGAAATCTGCACGAGATCGGGCTCGCCCTCGCTCGCGACCAGCGCGTCGAGCATCTTCTCCACCGTCGCGAGCGGCGTGAATTTGGTTCGTGCCGGCGAGGACTCCGCAAAGCAGACCGGGCAGGTGAGGTTGCAATGCTCGGTGATCTCGATCAGCGCCAGGCAGGAATGCTGCTCGTGGTCGGGACAGAGACCGCAATCATAGGGGCAGCCGAATTGGGTTCGTTCCTGGAATTGCAGCGGCCGGTCGCCCGGCTTGATGAAATCCTTGCACAGCCGCCAATAGGCGGCATCGGTCGACACCAACGTCGATTGCACGCCGTGCTCCCTGCAACGCTTTTCGTACCAGACCTCGTTGCCGAGAATCTGGATCTTGGTCGGAACCAGCTTCAGGCAGGTCTCGCAAAGAGATTGGGTCTGGCCCCAGAAGATGTAGGGGCGCGACTTACGCAACGGCGCGTTCATGCAAGTGACTCGTTTTGTAAGCGTCTCGCTTGGGGTGCCGTCGCGAGCATGAATGCGGCGTAGAGCAGGACGGACAGCGACAGTAGGTGAAACAGGGTCAGGGGCCCGACCAGCGTGCCATAGGGCTTGAGGAATTCCCATAGGAAGCGCTGCATTCCGTAATAGGCGAGCACCAGGTAGAAACCATTGGTGATCGTGAACGCGTTCCGGTTCAAGACCGCCACCACATAGGCGAGCGCGAACAGGGCCATGGCCGCGCTCTCGTAGAGCTGCACGGGATGGCGGCGAACGCCGTCGCCGAAATCATGGCCGAAGGGCAGCGCCGTCGGCGTGCCATAGGTGAAATCGTCGAGCCCTGCGAAGTAACAGCCGATCCGGCCGATCGCGATGCCGAGCGCCAGCGGCAGCGCGAAGCGCGCGCCGGTTCGCACCGTGACGCCTGCGGACCATTTGTAGAGCTCGATCGCCACGATGCCGCCCGCCAGCCCGCCCTCGACCGAGCGCGCAATGCCGCTTTGCCCGGACAGCCACAGATTGGCGGAGCCGAACAGATAGGCGCCAAGGCCTGCGCCAAACACCAGCGTGGCGATATAGGGCAGCGCGAAGGATTGCGAGGGAAACTGCAAGCCCCGTCGCGACAGCCAAAAGACGGCGGTAGCCGCCGCCAGCCAGGCCAGGATGTCGAAGAGAGTGTGAAGGAAAGCCCCGCTCATGCCGGGCCAGTATAGCACGGCTACGTTCAAACAGCGCGATGCGCATGATTGCGCCCTCTCCCCTTGTGGGAGAGGGCATCACCGCTCGCAGACACAGGCTCACTGGGGTGAGGGGTGTCTCTCCGCATCTCATTTGCAAGTGTGAGCGCGGAGAGAAACCCTCATCCGGCGCTTCGCGCCACCTTCTCCCACAGGGGGAGAAGGAAGAAAGCAAGAACCGCTTACCCGGCCTCCCGCTCCTCGGTCGGATAGACCCCGCGCAGCACCTCCTCGAAATGCATCTTCACCGCATCGTTGCACAGGCAGGCGCGCAGCCTCAGGCCGTCGCGGTTGCGGACGAGGATCGAGCCGCGCCGCGTGTCGAGCACGCCTTCGGCCTTGAACGACTGAAGCACGCGGCTGGCATAGGAGCGGCCAACGCCGAGCAAAGTCGCGAGCTGTTCGTGGGTCAGCGGCACACTGGTCTCGTCGCCGGTCCGCTCCATCGCCGCCAGGATCCATTTGGCGGTGCGCTGCTCGATCGAATGGATCGCGTTGCAGGCGGTCGACTGGAAGATCTGGGCCAGCATGCAATCGGCATAGCGGGCAAAGACGTTGCGCAGCGACGCCGAGCGCAGCTTGGCCGCTTCCAGCTTGGCAACGTGAATGCGCGCAAACGGTCCGCCGAATTTGACGCAGATCCGGGTATAGGCCGGCAGAAACCCCTCGCTGACGATGCCGCCCACCGCGCCTTCGCGGCCGACCAGAATGGTTTCGACGTCGCGGCCATCCTCGTTGGGGACGAGGAAAGTCGCGAGCGACGGGCCGCAGGGGAAGTGGACCACCTGCACGTCATCGCCGGGATTGTAGAGCAAGTGCCCGGCTGCAGAGTCCTCGACGGTCACGTGCGGCGCCACGAGGCCGTAGTCGAGCTGACTCAAACGCCGCAGCAGATTGTTGGCCGGCCGGCTCTCGACCTCGGTGATCTTGCCGATACGCGCATCCATTCTGAACTCCCACCCTTCCTCCCACCTTAGCGAGTTCCATCCGTTTCCTGTGTGCACAAGTGGACAGACCAGATAACGATGATGTGGTGAGTTTCGTTCCGGGAACCCCCGATGCGCTGCGCGCAGGCATCGTGTCGCGGCAGTCCTGATCCAAAAACCCCCAAACCAAGATGCGATCATGGTACCTGCACACTGCAATGGCACAGGCTGGCCGGCCGATGTTCTGATCGTCGAGGACGATCCGATCATCGCGATCGATTTCGAGGATCGCCTGCTCGGATTTGGTGTCGCCGCCGTGCGGACCGTGGGTTCGGTGACGCAGGCGTTGAACGCCATCGCCAAACGGACACCCGATTTCGCGCTGCTCGATGTCGAGCTGATCCGCGAGACGAGCTTTGCGATCGCCGAGCGGCTGATCGCGCTGAAGGTTCCGTTCGTGTTCGTCACCGGCTACGGCGCCGAGGTGCGCATCCCGCCCGAATTGGCGGGCCGGCCCCGGCTGCAGAAGCCGTGCTCGAGCGAGGCGCTGGAGGCGGCGCTGCAGAGACGGGACACCTGATCGCCTATTTGCCGGAGCGAATGCAGAGCTCGGCGAGGTCAGTCTCGACGCCCTTGAAGAAGGTGTGCGGAGACGGCGCCGGCGATGAGGCCTTCCTGATCGCCGCACTCTGCGCAATCGCCTCTTGATCGGACAATTGCAGGAAACGTTTCAGCGCCTTCGAGCGACTCTTCCTGGCGAATGTCTCCAACCGCTCTTCCGTTGCATCGGTCGGATTGAGACGGAGCAGACCTTCGTTGCCTGTCTGCAATGGATAGACCCCTCCAAGTTTCACGCGGGCGATCACGTTGTAGCGGTCGAAATGCTCGAAGATCAAATCCAGGATCTTCGCCTGACGTATCGGCTCTTCCATCGCGAGATAGCGCTTTACGTCTGGATTGCTCTTCAGGCTTTCCAATTCGGCTGCGCCGGCAAATGGATTGTCGGAGGTCTGCCGGTCGATGAACGCCGATGCGCCTTCCAGCATATGCGTGCCCCATCTGATGACGATATCGCGGCCGCGCGGTTCGAGCTGGTCGGCAGCCAACCCCTTGTCCGTCAGACATGCCGGGTCGGCGCTTGCGCGCAGTGACTTGCCGAGCTCGGCGGTCAGCGCCTTACCGTAAGGCGAAGCGAGGGCCTCGCGCACCAGCGTCGCTTTGTCCTGAGCCTTCTCTTGGGTCTGCGCGCATGTGGGGGATGCTGCGCTCAGCAGCAGCGCAATAACGATCGTTGGGCGGCTGAACGGCACGGCATCAACTCGAAAACGGCTCGGACGGCATCACGCCCTCGAAAATGCGCGGGCGCTCGCAATTGTCGTCCGGGCCGGCCGGATGGTTCATCCGGCTTCGAATTGGCCGTCACGCAAGCTTCGGATCGAGCGTGGTCGACCACAGCGCGACGTCGGCGCGATCGCGCAGGGTCACCGTCATCCGGCCGGACGCGCCGTCGATCTTGACGTGACCAAAGAACTGCATGCCGGCGGACGGCGGCAGGTTCTGGCTATCCTTGCCCGGCGCCTTGACGAAGCGCACCTGGGGGCCAAAGGTATTGTCGAGCGCGTTCGGGCCGAACGTGCCCGCGTGCACCGGGCCCGAGACGAACTCCCAGAACGGCTCGAACTCCTGGAATTGCGCCTTGTTCGGATCGTAATAATGCGCGGCGGCGTAGTGCACGTCCGCGGTCAGCCACACCGTGTTGCTAATCGGCGCCACCTTGATGAAGCGCAGGATGTCGGCGATCTCGAACTCACGGCCACGCACCGGGCCGTCGCCCTGTGCAACGGCTTCCGAGCCGCCCTTCGGCGTGTCGGAGACGATCAGGCCGATCGGCATGTCCGATGCGATCACCTTCCATGTCGCGCGTGAATTCAGCAGGCCGCGCTTGAGCCAGGTGATCTGGTCCGGGCCGAGGAAATAGCTGGCGGGGCCATAGGCGGTTTCGAGATTGGCACCGTTCGGTGCGCGATAGCTGCGCTCGTCGAGCACGAATACGTCGAGATGCGGGCCGTAGGAGATCTGGCGATAGACGCGGCCGGGTTCAGTGATGCTCTCCCGCATCGGGTACATCTCGTGGAAGGCCCGGCCCGCGCGGGCTGCGAGCAGTGAGATGTCGCGCACCTTGTAGGCGGCCGGCAAGTCTTTCGACAGCGACCAGTTGTTGGTGACCTCGTGGTCGTCCCACTGCACGAAGACCGGCACCTCGGCATTGAAGGCGCGGAGATTGTCGTCGGTGAGATTGTATTTGTACGCGGCGCGAAACTCGTCCAGCGTCTCGGCGACCTTGGCCTTCTCCGGGATGGTCAGATTCTTCCAGATCTTGCCGTCGGCGAGCTTCACCTCGGGTTGGATCGGACCGTCGGCATAGATCGTGTCGCCCGAGTGCAGGAAGAAATCCGGCCGGTGCTTGCGCATGGTCGAGAAGGTGACCATGCCGCCGTCGTCGGGATTGATGCCCCAGCCCTGCCCTGCGACGTCGCCGCCCCAGACGAAGCTGACGTCGCGGTGGTCGGCCGGCGCGGAGCGGAAGCGGCCGGTCACCGCCTCGCCCTCGATCGCGCTGTGGGAGAGATCGCGGAAGCGGACGCGGTAGAAGATGTCCTGGCCGGCGGGTAGATTTTCGACCAGCATCTTGGCGGTGAAGTCGCTCTCGGGCAGCGCCGCGATCGGCGGCAATGCCCGGGCGTCCTTGAAGGACTCGCTCGTGGCGACCTCGACCAGCATCTGCGCGGGCCGGTCGGTTCGCGCCCACACCACGCCGCCGTCGACGGTGATGTCGCCCGCTTGCACGCCGTGGGTGACTGCCGGCCGGTCGGCCGCGCGCGAAAGATAGGGCATCGCCATTGTGCCGAGCGCACCGGCGCTGCTGGCGAGGAAGCGGCGGCGGGAGAATGTGATGGTCATGAGGCTCCGACCCCGGGGCTTGGGGGGGGAGTCCGTCATTCCGGGGCGCGCGTAGCGCGAACCCGGAATCCATGTCTCCCCGCGAATGCTGCGCAATGGATTCCGGGTTCGATGCTTCACATCGCCCCGGAATGACGTTGGGAGCTATATTGAGACAATGTGACGCAGCAATAACGCGCGCGGGCGCTCACGCGTTGCCGGCGGCCCGGAACTGCGCGCTGGCACGTTGCAGGTTCGGCGGCAGGCTGAACAGCACAGCCTTGCGGTCGGCGACGGCGGCGTGGAATTGGTCGAGTGCGATGTTGAAGGCGGTGAGCGCGGCTTCCTCGATCGCGCCGTGATCGAAGCAGCGCAGCGTGTCGCGCAGGATCTCGTCGGCCTCGGTCTGCATCTGGTCCAGCTCTTCGGTCGTCTCGCACTTGCGTGCCGCGGCGATCATGTCGAGCAGGCGTTCGCGCTGGTGATTGTTGTTGTCGCGCTCGTCCTTCTTCAGATAACCGGCGAACCAGGCGCCGACCGAGCCCATGGCCGAGAGCGCCATCAGGCTCCACCAGATGTAATCGCTGTACTTGTCGAGGAAGGTCTTCTCCTCGCCGTCGACGAAAGCGGCCGCACCCGGATGCACCGGGATCACTGCATCCTTGTCGGTGTCGGGCGTCTCGATCTTCGCCGCCAGCGGGAATTCCGTCACCAGTTGCTGGCGCACGGCGAAGAGCTGGCGCGTGAACGCTGCGATGTCGGCCTCGGACACGCCTTTGCGCGCTACGATGTGGTGCGCGAAGCTGATGGTCTTGACCTCGTCCTCGGGCCGGTCGGGCGAGCCGCCGTAGGTGCCGGCGGGGATCTCGCCCGCTTCATAGACTGGATGGTTTTGCGCGATCGCATCGGCGGAATCGATGGCGAGGAAGGTTGGCGTGCCGCCCTCCCTGACCGATGCCGAGATCGCGTCCGCCGTGATCTTGCTGTTGACCGGGCCTGCCGCGAGGTAGACGTCGGCCTTCTGCGCCTTGATCGCCTCGGCAACTTCATTGACGGGAAATTGCACGATCTCGACCTTTGCCGGGTCGACGCCGTATTGGTGCAGGATCACCTTGAGCAGATTGACGTTGGCCTGGGTGCGGCCGACGACCCCGACGCGATGGCCGGCGAGCTGCGCGATCTTGGTGATCTTCGCGCCCTTCTTCTTTCCTTTGGCGGGCACGGACCACAGCACCACGACGTTCTTGCGCAGGGTCGCGACAGCCTGCGCGTTCTTCGGCACGTCGAGATCGCCGCGCACGATGGCGAGATCGACCTTGCCTTCCGCGAGCGCATTGGCACTGGCGGTCGCGCCGTCGGTCTGGATCGGGCGCAGCCGCACATAGCTCTTGTGCTGCGCGAAGCCTTGCGTCAGCGCCTGCACGACCTTGACGTCGTCGCTGTTGGCGGGGCCGACCGCGATTCTGAGCGTCACGGGACGCATCGCGAAGTAATAGCCGCCGGCGACCACGCCGACGATCGCAAGCAGGAACGCCAGAGACACGAGCGCCGTCTTCCGCGCCGCGGATCGCGGCGAAGGCGGAGGGGGCGTTTCGGCCAGGTCCAATCCCCCGGTCATCGGTCTCCCAAAGAGGCGCTTCAGGCTCGGTTTCATCTTGGCCGGCGATTTACGCCCGCAATTGTAGCAAATTTCTTGTCCGGCGGGGTTACATCTCCGTCATGGTTAGCGGATGCAGGAAATCCCGTATGAACCGGGGCGCCGGGGCGGTGTTAGAGTAAAGTTCCCCCTAGAGGACGGAGACGACCATGGCAGAACGGCTCTCGGCGGAGGCGCGCAGGCAGGCGCTGGGCGGACTATCCGGCTGGACTGACGTCCAAGGCCGCGACGCCATCGGGAAAACCTTTGTCTTCAAGGATTTCAACGAGGCGTTCGGCTTCATGACCCGCGCCGCGCTGGTCGCCGAGAAGATGGATCACCACCCCGAATGGCGCAACGTCTACAAGACGGTGGAGGTGGTGCTGTCGACCCATGACGCCGGCGGCGTCACCGCGCGCGACATGGCGCTCGCCAAGGCGATGAACGCCATCGCAGGCTGACACCAAGCAGACGTCTTGAAGCAGACGTCTTGCAGGGACCGGCTGCATCCCCATCTTGTGATCAGCCGGGATCGGGCGGTCCTCCGCCTCCCGCAGAACGGGGAGCGTTTGAGCATGGCTGCCGAGCACAGCGTTGGCTTCGAGCCGGCCGATCGGCTCGCGGAAGATCGCGAGAGCGTGCGCCGCCGCTTCTGGCGCAAGCTGAAGCGGGTCGCTGCGCATCTGCCGTTCGCGGAGGATCTACTTGCCGCCTATTACTGCGCGTTCGACCGGCAGACGCCGCGTCACGTCCAGGCTTCGCTGCTCGGTGCAATCGCCTATTTCGTCCTGCCGTTCGATTTCGTCGCGGACGTGATGCCCATGCTCGGCTTCGCCGATGACGCCGCCGTGCTCGCCACTGCCATCCGCATGGTTGCCGGTCACATCACGAACGAGCATCGCGAGGCCGCCCGCGCCGTGCTGAGGCGCGGCGTAGATGAGGCGGACGTCGAGGCAGCGTAACAGTTTCGCCACGCCTTCCGCTGTCATTCCCCGCGAAGGCGGGGAATCCAGTACGCCGCGGCCTCCCGGTTCAATCGCTGACGTCACGGAGTACTGGATCGCCCGCCTTCGCGGGCGATGACAGTGAGTGTGTGGTGTGCAGGTCGCGACAAACGCGTTTCCGTCCCGCATCCTCACGGATGCAAGATCACCTTGCCCATGGCCTGACGTCCCGCCAACACCTTCAACGCATCGGCCGTCTGCGCCAGCGGGAAGGTGCGGTCGACATGCGATGAGATCTTGCCTTCCGCGGTCCACTTCACCAGCTTCTCGAGATTGGCGCGGTTCTTGGCCGGGTTGAGCCGGGTCCAGGCGCCCCAGAACACGCCGCGGATGTCGCAGCCCTTCAGGAGCGCGAGGTTCAGCGGCATCTTGGGAATGTCGCCGGCGGCAAAGCCGATGACGAGGAAGCGGCCTTCCCATGCGATCGAGCGC
This sequence comes from Bradyrhizobium sp. NBAIM14, assembly GCF_020193895.1. NCBI lineage: Bacteria > Pseudomonadati > Pseudomonadota > Alphaproteobacteria > Hyphomicrobiales > Nitrobacteraceae > Bradyrhizobium > Bradyrhizobium sp. NBAIM14. The sequence continues at coordinate 148,998 of NZ_JADYVQ010000016.1, forward strand.
AGCGCCTGTTCGGCGTAAGCACCACCAACGGGATCGAAGATGATGTCGACGCCCTTGCCGCCGGTGAGCTTGCGCAGGCCTTCCTTCAGATCTTCCTTGGCATAGTTCAGCGTCAGCTCGGCGCCGTGCGCCTTGGCGAATTCGAGCTTCTCGTCCGACGAGGCGCAGGCGATGACCTTCAAGCCCATCAGCTTGCCGAGCTCGCAGGCCGCAAGGCCGGTGCCGCCGGCCGCGCCCAGCACAGCGAGCGTCTCGCCCGGCTTGGGGCTGGCGCGATCTTCCAGCGCATGCAGCGCGGTGCCGTAGATGATGATGATGCCGGCCGCGCGGTCGTAGTCGAGATTGTCGGGGATCTTCACGATCGATGCCGCCGGCAGCGCGATCTTCTCGCGTGCGCCGTTGTGGCCGCAGGAGGCGACCACGCGATCGCCGACCTTGAGATCAGTGACACCAGCGCCGATGCTCTCGATCACGCCCGCAACTTCCGCGGCCGGCGAGAACGGGAACGGCGGCTTGATCTGGTACTTGCCCTGGATCATCAGGATGTCGAAGAAATTCAGCGCCGCCGCCTTGATCGCGATCACGGCTTCGCCGGGCCCCGCCACCGGATCGGGCACCTCAGTCAGGACGAGGTCGTCGGGCTGGCAATATTGCGAGCAGAGGATGGCTTTCATGGCGGCACCTTGAGGGCGTTTCGGGTGGAATTATAGTTTGGCCGTTTCTGCCGGATTTAGGCAGTGGCGACAATCCGGATTCTTTGTCTGGGGTCAGCGACGGCCTATCCTCCGTCGTTGCGAGCGCAGCGAAGCAATCCAGAGTCCGTCCTGCGGAATAGTCTGAATTGCTTCGCGAAGCCCGTCATCGGGCCGCGCTTCGCGCGGACCCGGTGGCTCGCAATGACGAAATCCGCGGAGAAAGGATTCAAACGATGTTTGAAACAAGCCTGCTGAAGAACAAGCGCATCCTCATTACCGGGGGTGGTTCGGGTCTCGGCGCTGCGATGGGGCGTCGCTTCCTCGCGCTCGGCGCCGAGCTCGTGATCTGCGGCCGCAAGCTCGAGCGGCTCGAGGCGACGGCGCGCGAGATGCGCGACGAGATCGGCGGCACGGTCATCACCATCGCCTGCGATATCCGCGACGGTGCGGCGGTCGACGGCATGATGGATGCGATCTGGCGCGAGGCGCCGCTCGACATCCTCGTCAACAATGCCGCTGCCACCTTCATCGCACAGAGCGAGCATCTCTCCTTCCGCGCCGCGGACGCGATCCTGGCGCCGACACTGCATGGCGCGATGTATTGCACGCTCGCCGCCGGCAGGCGCTGGATCGAGGCTAATCATCGCGGCGTCGTGCTGTCGATCCTCTCGACCTCCACCATTACCGGCCGCGCCTTCACCGTTCCCTCGGCGATGGCGAAATCCGCACTGCTGGCGATGACCAGGAGTCTTGCGGTGGAATGGGGCCCGAAGGGCATCCGGACCGTGGCGATCGCGCCGGGCCCGTTTCCGACCGCAGGGGCCACCGGGCAGCTCCGTCCCGAAGGCCGCGACGAAGGCTGGACCTCGCGCAATCCGCTCGGCCGCACCGGCGAGCACGGCGAGCTCGCCGATCTCGCCAGCTTCCTGGTCTCGGATCACGCCGCCTACATCAATGGCGAGATGGTGGTGATCGACGGTGGCGCGCATCTGCGCAGTTCCGGCGCCGAGGATTTGCTCGGCTGGACCGAGGCGCAATGGGCCGCGCAACGCGCCGCCCGATCCAGGGCCTAGCCGCCGAAGATACCGCTAACTGCCTTCCCAAATTGAACTTTCCCGGCTATCCCTGCCCGGGGACAAAGCGCGCTCGGGCCATCTTCCAGTCACAATATTGAGGGAACCAACGCGGCATGTGGCGGGTGCTGATTTTAGCTTTGATGACTGGCGTGGCGGCCGGGGGAATCGCCGTGTCTGCGCGGGCGCAGACGGCGCAACCGACGCCCAAGTCCAGTCCAGCTCCAAAAGAGGCGGCACCGAAGCCGGCGGCGCCGCCGGCCAACACCAACGCAAAGGCGGCCCCGAAGCCCGAGAGCAAGCCGGCGGCCCCGGCTGCGGCCGTTGCGGGGGGCGCGGAGCCGACCCTGATCGGGCAGTTCGGCACCTGGGGTGCCTATTCGGCGACGCCGAACGGCAAGAAGGTCTGTTTCGCGCTGGCCAAGCCGTCATCGTCGAAAACCAACCCGCCGAACCGGCCGCGCGACCCCGCCTATGCCTTCGTCTCGACCCGGCCGGCCGAGAAGGTCAACAACGAAGTCTCGGTCATGATCGGCTATGCGCTGAAGCCGGGCTCGGAATCGACCGCCGAGGTCGGCGGCGCCTCCTTCGCCATGTACACGCAGGGGGACGGGCTCTGGATCAAGAACGCGGCCGAGGAGGAGCGGATGGTCGAAGCCATGCGCAAATCCGCCGATCTCGTCGTCAAAGGCGTCTCGGCCAAGGGGACCGAGACGACCGACACCTTCTCGCTGAAGGGCCTCGCCCAGGCGCTCGACAAGATCGCGCAGGATTGCCGGCGTTAAGACTGCGGGCGATAAGGTCGCAATCGGCGGTGCCGGTTGTTATATAAGGGCCGTTCCAGATTTCTTCGTCATTCCGGGGCGCGCACAGCACGAACCCGGAATCTCCGAGGTTCCGGGTCTGGTCCTCAGGGTCGCTTCGCGATCCCTTCGGACCATCCCGGAACGACCAAGCCATTAGGTCCATTCAATGCAACCGACGACCGAGCCGCACAACGGCCTCCTGGTGGAGAAGACCCCGCTCGAAACCTATGTGCCGCCGGCCAAGCCGTCGCTGATCGGCCTGTCGCGCACCGAGCTGGCCGATCGGCTCGGCGAGATCGGCGTCGCACCGGCGCAGCGCAAGATGCGGGTGCAGCAGCTGTGGCACTGGCTCTATTTCCGCGGCGCCCAGAGTTTTGACGAGATGAGCTCGATCTCGAAGGGCATCCGCGCCGAGCTCGCGCAGCATTTCACCGTGGACCGGCCGGAAGTCGTGGTCGAGCAGATCTCCAACGACGGCACCCGCAAATGGCTGTTGCGCCTGCCGAGCGGCGACAATGTTCAGAAGGCGCATGAAGTCGAATGCGTCTACATCCCCGAGACCGACCGCGGCACGCTCTGCGTTTCCTCGCAGGTCGGCTGCACGCTCAATTGCGCCTTCTGCCACACCGGCACCCAGCGCCTGGTGCGCAACCTCACCGCCGGCGAGATCGTCGGCCAGGTGATGGTCGCGCGCGACCGTCTCAACGACTGGGCCGATCGCGAGGACGGCACGCGCCGCGTCACCAACATCGTGATGATGGGCATGGGCGAGCCGCTCTACAATTTCGACGCGGTGCGCGATGCGCTTCTGATCGTCGGCGACAACGAAGGCATCGGCATCTCCCGCCGCCGCATCACGCTGTCGACCTCGGGCGTGGTGCCGAACATCGTGCGGGCCGGCGAGGAGATCGGCGTCATGCTCGCGATCTCGCTGCACGCGGTGCGCGACGAGCTGCGCAACGAGCTGGTGCCGCTCAACCGCAAATATCCGATCAAGGAGCTGCTGCAGGCCTGCCGCGACTATCCCGGCGCATCGAACGCGCGCCGCATCACCTTCGAATATGTGATGCTCAAGGGCGTCAACGATTCGCTCGACGATGCCAAGCTGCTGGTGAAGATGCTCAAGGGCATTCCGGCCAAGATCAACCTGATCCCGTTCAATCCCTGGCCCGGCACCGCCTATGAATGCTCGGACTGGGACCAGATCGAAAAGTTCTCCGAATATATCTTCAACGCCGGCTATTCCTCGCCGGTGCGCACCCCGCGCGGCCGCGACATCCTCGCCGCCTGCGGCCAGCTCAAGTCGGAGACGGAAAAGCTCTCGGCGCGCGAGCGCCAGGCGCTGCGCGCCATGGCGATGACGGATTAGTGTGTCATGCCCGTGCTCTCGCCTCCTCGTCATTGCGAGGAGCGTAGCGACGAAGCAATCCAGACCGTCTCCGCGGACGTATGTCTCGATTGCTTCGCTCCGCTCGCAATGACGACAATCGGGACTTCTTCGTCATGTCCCTGATCGGCCGCCTCGTCGTCATCTTCATCGGCTTCCTCGCCGCCTGCTTTGTCGGCGGCATGATCGTCGTCGTCGCGCTGCTGTTTCCGGAATTCGCCGATCTCGGCGCCGGTCCGGTCGACCAGGGCACGATCGACATCCTGCTCGGCTTCGGCTTCATCTTCGTGTCCGGCTTTGCGGTGGTGCCGGCGGCGGTGATCGTCGCGATCACCGAAGCGCTCTACATCCGCAGTGCGATCGCCTATGCCGTCGGCGGCGGCCTTGTCGGGCTCGCCTGCTATCTCGGCCTCGTCCCGTTCCATTCCGACACGTTGCAGTTCGAGGGCATCGTCCGGCGTCACCTGGAGATCATGACCGGCGCGGGCATCGTTGCCGGCTTCGTCTACTGGCTGATCGCCGGCCGCAACGCCGGCGTCTGGCGCGAACCGCCGTCCCCGCGGAAACCACCGCCGCCATTGCCGGCGAATTCAAGGCCGGGCCCGCGGTGAGTTTCCTACCCTCCCCTGGGGTTTCCATCTCCATCCCACTCCGCTAAACCGCGCGCCATGAACCGTACCGGACTCTTCATTGCCCTGGCGCTGTGGCTCGTGATCGGCGTCGTCTTCGGCCTCTATCCCGAGCTCGACCTCAAGCTCGCATCGCTGTTCTTCGACGCGGAGACCAAGACGTTTCCGCTCAAGCTGAACGGGTGGGCCGGCTTTGCGCGCGATGCGGCGATGTGGATCGCCTGGGCCTTCGCCCTTCCCTCGATCGTCGCGCTCGTGGTCAAGATGATCCGGCCCGACCGGCCGCTGATGGTGCCGGGGCGTACGGTCATCTTCCTGCTGGTGACGATGACCATGTCGGCCGGTATTTTGACCAACCTGACGTTCAAGAATTATTGGGGCCGTCCGCGTCCGGTGGTGGTGACCGAGTTTGCCGGCGATCAGCAATTCGTGCCGTGGTGGGATCCGCGCGGCACTTGCGGGCGCAATTGCTCGTTCTTCTCCGGCGAAGGCGCGACGGCGTTCTGGACGCTGGCGCCGGCCGCGCTGGCGCCGCCGGCGTGGCGGCCGCTCGCCTATGCCGCCGCCGTGGTGTTCGGCGCCTTGACCAGCGCCCTGCGCATGGCCTTCGGCGGGCACTTTTTCACGGACGTGTCGATCGCCGGCCTCGTCACCTTCGTCGTGATCTGGTTCGCCTACGCGCTGATTTACCGCTGGCCGCGGACGCGGTTCTCGGACGAAGCGGTGGATGCCGCCCTGACCCGGTTGAACATGCCCGCTTACCGGCTCCGCCAGCGCCTGTTCGGCCGCAAGACCGACCCCGAGCCCTCGGTTTGAGCCATTAAAGGGGTGCCGAGCCCCGCGAAATTTGATATTCGCGCGGTCGAACGCACCCATCACATCAGCTTGAGACCCGATTGGAAGCCCCATGACCACGATCCTGAAAAGCCTGCCCAAGGGTGAGAAAGTCGGCATCGCTTTTTCGGGCGGCCTCGACACCTCTGCGGCGCTGCTCTGGATGAAGCAGAAGGGGGCGCGCTGCTACGCCTACACCGCCAATCTCGGTCAGCCGGATGAAGCCGACTACAACGAGATCCCGCGCAAGGCGATGGAGTTCGGCGCCGAGAACGCGCGCCTCGTCGATTGCCGCACGCAGCTGGTCCACGAGGGCATCGCCGCGATCCAGTCCGGCGCCTTCCACATCTCGACCGGCGGCATCACCTATTTCAACACCACGCCGCTCGGCCGCGCCGTCACCGGCACGATGCTGGTCGCAGCGATGAAGGAAGACGGTGTCAACATCTGGGGCGACGGCTCGACCTTCAAGGGCAACGACATCGAGCGCTTCTACCGCTACGGCCTGCTCACCAATCCCGGCCTGAAGATCTACAAGCCCTGGCTCGACCAGCAGTTCATCGACGAGCTCGGCGGCCGCGCCGAGATGTCGGCATTCATGACCGCGCAAGGCTTCGCCTACAAGATGAGCGCGGAGAAGGCGTATTCGACCGACAGCAATCTGCTCGGCGCCACCCATGAGGCAAAGGATCTCGAGAGCCTCGACAGCGGCATCAAGATCGTCACCCCGATCATGGGCGTGCCGTTCTGGCGCGACGACTGCGCAGTCAAGGCCGAGAAGGTCGTGGTGCGTTTCGAGGAAGGGCAGCCGACCGCGCTGAACGGCCAGACCTTCTCCGATCCGGTCTCGCTGTTCCTCGAGGCCAACGCGATCGGCGGTCGTCACGGCCTCGGCATGAGCGACCAGATCGAGAACCGCATCATCGAGGCCAAGAGCCGGGGCATCTATGAGGCGCCCGGCATGGCGCTGCTGCACATCGCCTATGAGCGCCTCGTCACCGGCATCCACAACGAGGACACGATCGAACAGTACCGGATCAGCGGCATGCGCCTGGGGCGCCTGCTCTATCAGGGCCGCTGGTTCGATTCGCAGGCGTTGATGCTGCGCGAGACCGCGCAGCGCTGGGTCGCGCGCGCCGTCACCGGCCAAGTCACGCTCGAGCTGCGCCGGGGCAACGATTATTCGATCCTCAACACCGAGAGCCCCAACCTTACCTATGCGCCGGAGCGGCTGAGCATGGAGAAGGTGGAGGACGCCGCCTTCACGCCGGCCGACCGCATCGGCCAGCTCACCATGCGCAACCTCGACATCGCCGACACCCGCACCAAGCTCGGTCTCTATTCGAAGACCGGCCTGTTGTCGGGCAGCGAAGGCTCGCAGATCTTCCGGCTCGAGAGCGACAAGGGCTGAGGCTTTCCGGAGCCCGGATTGCGCTTCGCTCCATCCGGGCACCGAGCTTAATGACGCTGTCATTCTCGGCCGCTACGCTTTCACTGTTGGAAACGGGATTGCGGAGCATCGCACATGGTCAGGGGATCGGCACTCGCCTCTCTCATTGTTCTCTGTTGGGCATCATCATCGTCGGCGCAGACGATCTATCCGATCGATCGCGCCGAGATCCTGGCCGGAGCCAAGTTCGACTTCAAGGTCGAGCTCCCGGGGCTGATCGATCCCGCCAAGTTGAAGGTGACGGTGAACGGCGCGGATTACGCGGCCGCGTTCGGCCGCTCCGGAACCTTCGTCGAGCGCGAGGACGGCAAGGAGCAGTCGGCCCTGGTCCTGCGCGACGTCACGCTGACCAAGCCGGGCAGCGTAAACGTGGATGTGAGCGACGGCACGCGCCAGCGCAGCGTCACATGGACGGTTTACGACACCGGCCCGCGCAAGGCGAAGAACGTCATCCTGTTCATCGGCGACGGCATGTCGCCGGCGCATCGGGTCGCCGCGCGAATCCTGTCCAAGGGCATTTCGGAAGGCAAGAGCCGCGGCAAGCTCGCCATCGACGACATGCCCCATATGGCGCTGGTGGCAACCGCCGGCTCGGACTCGATCATCACGGACTCCGCGAACTCGGCGAGCGCCTATGCGACCGGGCACAAGAGCGCCGTCAATGCCCTCGGCGTCTATGCCGACCGCAGCGCGAGCCCGCTCGACGATCCCAAGGTCGAAACCATCACCAGCCTCGCCAAAAGGCGGCTCGGCATGGCGATCGGTGTCGTCACCAATACCGAGATCGAAGACGCGACGCCGGCGGCGATGGTCGCGCACACCCGCCGGCGTGCCGCCTATGACGACATCGTCGAGCAGTTCTTCGCGGCAAAGCCGGATGTGATGATGGGCGGCGGCAGCGCGAATTTTCTGCCGAAGTCGGCTGCCGGCTCCAAGCGCAAGGACGAGACCGACTACATCGCGAAGTTTCGCGATGCCGGCTATCAGGTGGCGACCACCGCGGGCGAGCTCAGCGCCTCCGCCGCCAAGCAGGAGACGAGCAAGCTGCTCGGCCTGTTCGCCACCGGCAACATGGACGGCGCGCTCGACCGCAAATTCCTCAAGGGCGGCGGCGTCAAGAAATTCCCCGAGCAGCCTGATCTGACCGAGCAGGTGCAGGCGGCGTTGAAAATCCTCTCGAAGAACGAAGCCGGCTTCTTCCTGATGGTCGAATCCGGAATGATCGACAAATACGCGCATTTGCTCGACATGGAGCGCGCGGTCTACGACACGATCATGCTCGACAACGCGGTGCGTCAGACGCGCGAATGGGCGCGCGCACGCGGCGACGACACCCTCATCCTGGTGCTGGCCGATCACAATCACCCCAACAGCCTGGTCGGCACGGTGAACGACGACATGGGCACGACGCCCAACGTGCCCTTGCGCGAGCGCGTCGGGGTCTACGATCAGGCCGGATTCCCCAACTATCCCGCGCCGGATGCGGAAGGTTATCCGTCACGCATCGACGTGAGCCGCCGGCTTGCCATCTTCTCGGCGAGCCTGCCCGATCATTACGAGACGTTCCGTCCGAAGCTCGACAATCCCAACGAGCCGACCGTCAAGGCCGGCGACGACGGCACCTTCAAGGCCAACGACAAATACAAGGAGGTCCCGGGCGCGGTGCTGCGCCCCGGCAATCTGTCGTCGCTGGTCGGCGCCAGCGTGCATTCGGGCGAGGACGTCATTGTCACGGCGGCGGGCCCGGGGAGCGAGCGCGTGCACGGCTCGATGGACAATACCGAAGTGTTCCGCGTCATGGCCGAGGCGCTGGGATTGGCTGCGCGAGAATGATGGGGGCGACTGGCCAACCTGGGCCCAATCACATTCCTGCCGCTGGCGAGCGCGGCAGGACGGGCCGCCCTGGTCCGCTCACGTTCCATCAATTCACGACGAGTGAGGCGGCGTGAAGACCAGCTTCACGCAGCTGCGGAAGAGCAGGATCTGTCGCTCCAGCCGCTTCGGGTCGTTGAGCGTCTTCGACATGATGATTGCGCCGTCGACCACGCACGAGATCATCTCCGCGAGATCGTCGAGGTCGATCGGCTCGCGGGGCGGATAGACCGCGGCGATGCCGTCGAGAATCTCGCGGAAGTGCGCATTCCAGCTCCGGACCGATTGTGCAGTCAGATCGCGAACATCGCGGTCGAACAAGCGCTCCTGGTAGCAGATGCTGGCGATCAGACAGCCGGGATGGCCGTTCGGCAGATCGGCCATGACTTCAGCGAGTAGTTTCAGCGAGATCAGGAACGACTGCAGCGGGTCGTCGGAGAGCTCACGTCCGCGCCTGAAGATCTCATCGAACAGGCGGTCATTCGTATCCACGTACCGGCGCAGCATCTCCCGTGCGAGCGCGTTCTTGTCCCTGAAGTGATAGAAGAAGCCGCTCTTGGTCAGTCCGGCCTCGGCAATGACCTCCTCGATCGAGGTGGCGCCGAAGCCCTTTGCAAGCACCGCCGCTTCCGCGATCTCGAGAATGCGCTCGCGCGTCGCTTCGCCCTTTCCCATCGATGTCTCCAGAACTGTACCGACGGTGCGGAAATTGGCCCTTGGGGGCCAAGGCCCACTCCGCGTGACTCCTGCAAATCATTGATTTGTCTCCGCTTGCGGGTGGAAGTTCAGCCGCACCACGGGGCTTCTAGAGCGACGCGACATTATGCGGCACCAAATGCCGCGACCGAACACGGGCCTAGCGCGACCGAGTGAAGAGAGCGGCCCGTCCAAATGATGGAGCGATCAATGGCCAGATACAGACATGGTCTGCCGCAGCGCGGCGGCGGCATTTTCCTGACCGACGGCGGCATGGAAACAACCCTCATCTTTCAGCACGGGCTGGAGCTGCCCCACTTTGCGGCATTCGTGCTGCTCGACAGCGCGGATGGCCGCGCGCATTTGAGGCAGTACTACGAAGCCTACCTGCGTATCGCGCGGCAGCATGGGCTCGGCTTTGTCCTCGACAGTCCGACCTGGCGCGCCAACCCTGATTGGGGCGCCAAGCTCGGCTATGATGCGGCCAGGCTCGCGGCCATCAACATGCGCGCCATCCGCTTCCTCGACGAATTGCGCGGCGCTTGGGAGTTGCCCGGCATGCCTTGCGTCATCAACGGCGCGATCGGTCCGCGAGGCGACGGCTACAAGGCCGGCAACATGGACGCGGCGGAGGCGGAAGCCTACCACTCAGGCCAGATCGCGGCCTTCGCCGAGGCGGGCGCCGACATGGTGACTGCATTCACGCTGAACAGCATCAACGAAGCGGTGGGCGTGGTCCGTGCAGCCAAGAGGCAGGACATTCCGGTCGCCATCTCTTTCACGGTCGAAACCGATGGCCGCCTCGTCCGGGGAGAGTCGCTGCGCGAGGCGATCGAGGCGGTCGACGACGCAACTGAACGTGCCTGCGAATACTTCCTGATCAATTGCGCGCACCCAACTCACTTCGAGAGTGCACTCGCCGCAGGCGAGGCGTGGGTTCAGCGCATCCACGGCATCAGAGCCAATGCATCGGTCAAGAGCCACGCCGAGCTCGACGAATCGGAGGCGCTGGACAGTGGTGATCCCCAAGATCTCGGCCGCCGCTACCATTTGCTGAGGCGCGCATTCCCCGGCATGCGCATTCTCGGCGGCTGTTGCGGCACTGATCACCGGCATGTTGCCGCCGCTTGCGAGGCATGCCTGCCGTCGGAAGCAATGACGGCGTGACAAGAAAAATGGCCGGGATCGCTCCCGGCCATTGTCTTCTTGCGAAGGTCTTACTGGCGCGGCGGAGGCGCCGCGTTGGCCTGGTCGCCGTTGAGCAACGGCGTGATGCGACGGACGGTGACGCGCCGGTTGATCAGGCTCGCGCCTTGCGTCTGCTCCTTCAGATACTGCTCGCCATAGCCCTGCGACGTCAGGTTCTCCGCGGGCACACTGAATTGCTGCGTCAGCAATTCGGCTGCGGCCTGCGCGCGGCGATCCGACAGCGACAGATTGTCGACCTCGTTGCCGACCGCATCGGTGTGGCCCTCGATCAGGAACACCTCCTGCGGGTTGGCCTGGAGCGCCTGGTTGATGCCGTCGGCGATCACTTGCAGCCGCGCCGCCTGATCCGGCGGAATGGTCCACGATCCGGTCTCGAAGTTGATCGTGTTGACGTCGATGCTCGGCATCTGCATGCGAACATTCGGGCTGTAGCGGATCTCGTCGAGCGAGTAGCGCCGGTCGATCCGCTGCACCGGCGGAGCCCGCATCGTTTCGTAGATCACCTGCGGCGGCGCCTCCTGGGCGTCGACGATGTAGCGATCGTAGGGAATGTTGACCACCGGCGGCGGCACGTCGACGTAGAAGCCGCCGACCGCCCGCGGATCGCGGTAGGTGTTGTCGATGATCACGATCTCGCGTCCGCGCGGGTCCCGGCGGATACGACGCAGCAGCGAGCCGTCCGGCCCGACCACGGTGATCACCTCGCTGCCGTCGGGACGGATCACGACGGTGCGGGTTTCGCCGCCGACGGTGTCGGTGCGGATGTCGCGGGCGCCATAGCGGAAGCGATAGAGATCGTTGCCGCGGACGTAAGCCTGCCCGCCCGGATCGCGGATGATGATGCGGTCCGGCTCGGTGTAGACGGTGCGGCCGCCTTCGACGACCTCGCGCCGCTGGTTATGGATATCGGCGATGGTGGCGCCGATCACGGCGCCGGCCACCACGCCCGCGCCGATCGCGAGCGGCGTCAGGTCACGCTGCTGCGGACGCGGCGGCGGCGGCAGGGGCGCGGCGACTGTCGGCGCGGCGCGGAAAGCCGGCGCGACCGTCGGCGGTCTGTATTGTGCCCGGTCGGGCGGCGGCGCTGCGGCCGGCGTGCCGGGCACCACGGTCGGAGCCGCGGCGCCGGCCGGAGGTGCCGGCGGCCGGGCGGGCGCACCAGCCTGCGGCGGCGCAGCCGGAGTCCCGGCGGCGGGCGCGCCGGCAGGAGGCGTTCCACCCTGCTGCCCCGGGGCTGGCGTCGCTGTCGGGGCCGGGGTTGCGCCGGGCGCGGGCGTTGCCGACCCCGGACGTCCGGGCGGCGGGGGTGGCGGCGTGCTGCCGGGCGCGGGCGTTGCCGTTGGAGCGGGCGTGGCGCCGGGTGCGGGTGATCCCGGCGGGGGCGGCGGCGCGCCAGGACGTACGCCGGGCGGAGGTGCGCCGGGGCGACCAGCCGGCGCTGCGCCGGGCGTGCTGCCGGGAGCCGGCGTTGCGGTTGGCGCAGGTGGCGTCGTCGGTGCCGGGGTCGCCGTTGGAGCCGGCGTGACTGCCGGCGCAGGCGCGCCGGGGCGGGCCGGGGGCGCGGCTGTCGGAGCAGGCGGTGTTGCCGTGGGCGCAGGCGCGGGAGTCGGCCGAGCCGGCGGAGCCGCTGCGGGAG
>NZ_JADYVQ010000017.1:0-159402 GCF_020193895.1 Bradyrhizobium sp. NBAIM14
GTATAAGAGACAGACCCGCTCCTGCAGCATCGCCAGCGCCCGGCGCCAGCGCCTCGCCCAGCCCGCCCCCGGCCGCCGCCGCGTCCCCCGCCCCGGTTCAGACCGCCGATCCCTTTGGCCTCGAGACCACGCTCGAGCCGAAGAAGGTCGTGATGGTCAAGGGCACCGCCAATTGGGACTCCGCCTTCGACACGCTGATCGACGCCTTCAAGGCGCTGAACACGCTGCTCGACAAGCAGGGCATCAAGCCATCGGGCAATTCGATGATCGTCTACACCTCGACGGACGATACCGGCTTCACCTTTCTTGCCCAGATCCCGGTCGATCAGGACCCGAAGAACCTGTCCAAGGACATGAGCATCGGCAAATCGCCTGAAGGCAAGGCGCTGAAATTCGTCCATCGCGGCTCCTACGACAACATGGACAATACGTATGAGGCGATCACCAATCATCTCGACGACAAGAGGCTGGAAGCCAAGGACACCTTCATCGAGGAGTACCTCACCGATCCCCTAAAGACGTCCGAGGACAAGCTCGTGATCAATGTTTTCGTGCCACTGAAGTGAGACTGATGAAAAAGCCTGCCCTACTTGCCGCCGTCCTCGCCACCACGCTGCTCGCCGCGCCCGCGCGCGCCGAGGATTTTCCCTCCGCGATCTCGGTGAGCGGCGAAGCCTCCGTATCCGCGGCGCCCGATCTCGCGCAAATCGATGCAGGCGTCGCCAACGACGCCAAGACGGCGAAAGAGGCCTCCGATGCCAACAATGCCGCGATGGGCAAGGTGCTGCTGGCGCTGAAGGGCGCCGGGATCGCCGAGAAGGACTACCAGACCTCGCGGCTGTCGCTGCAGCCGCAATACGGCCAGAACAAATCCACCGGCGCCTCGCCGGTGGTCGGCTTCCGCGCCAGCAACCGCGTCACCGTCAAGATCCGCGACGTGACCAAGGTGGCCGGCATCATCGACACTCTGGTCAGCGCCGGCGCCAACGACATCGGCAATATCTCGTTCGAGGTGACGCAGGCGTCAAAGCTGCTCGATGATGCGCGCGAGCAGGCCGTTGCCGATGCGCGGCGCAAGGCGGAGATTTATGCGAAGGCTGCCGGCGTCACGCTGGGCGCGCCGCTCAGCGTCACCGAGGGCGGCGGCCCGGTGCCGCTGTTCAAGGGCCGCATGGCCGAACGGATGGCCGCGGCCCCACAGGCCGCCGTCGCGCCCGGCGAGGAGACGCTGACGGTGACGGTGAATGTGAGCTGGGCGATCAAGCAGGGGCAGTAGCCTCTTTCGTAAGAGGCGCATCGCCGCAACACCAATGGGCCGGCGACCCGATCATACGTCCGGCGGCAGGGGATGGCATTGTTGCCCGATCAATCATTCACGCTGATATCAGTAAAAAGAAACCCCGTCGGCGTCTTGGTAAAGACGAAGATGAGCTCGCCGCAGAAGACGAAGTAACTGTCGTTCTTATAGTCATCGCGATCGTAGACGGCTTTGCCGCGCTGGATACACGCGCGATTTTTCGCCGTGAACGAGGTCCGATAGGTCTTGGCGCCAAATTGCGCGGCGTCGCGAATTGCGTTGTCGTTCATGAACGGCAACCGTGTCATACCGGCGACGGCGGCGGAATCGTTTGCCTTCAGCGCCGCGCGAAACTTCTCGATGTAGCCATCGAATTCCTTCTGCAAGGCAGGAGAAGCGACGGCGTTCCTCGCCTGGGCGGCGGCCGGAGCAAGGTTCACGAGAGCGGTTGCAAGCACAATTCTCAGCAAAAATCCCACAGGCCGGCTCCATCCATCGATTAATAAAGGTCTTCCGACCAAAAGAAATCCATGGTGCTTTGTTGCGTCATGGGCTTTCTGGTTCAACGGCGCAGAACCGCACGCACCTGCCGCAATGGGAGCAAAGCGGACATTGCTTTCGTCGCATCAAGCCGCCGGGTTTATGGATACACGACCTAAATCTCCACCACCTGCCCCGGCAGCATCGCCACGAATCTTTCCTGCGGAATCTTCGCGGCATCCAGCGCCTCGACCAGCGCTGTCGCCGGCGCGTCGATCGCTTCGTCCGTCAGTTGGAACGTGCCGTGGTGATGCCCGAGCGCTTGCTCGGCGCCGCAATCGGCCAGCGCCTTCACCGCATCTTCGGGGTTCATGTGCTGGTCGCGCATGAACCAGCGCGGCTCGTAGGCGCCGATCGGGAGGATCGCCAAGCGCAGCTTGCCGTGCTTCTCGGCGACGCGGCGGAAATGGCGGCCATCGCCATAGCCGGAATCGCAGACCACGTAGATCTTCCCGGCCGGCGTCTCCAGGACAAAGCTCGCCCACAGCGCCTTGTTGCGGTCGAACAGGCCGCGCGCGGTCCAGTGCCTTGTCGGCACTAAATGCACCGCGACGCCTTCGCCGAGTTCGACGCGATCATGCCAGTCGAACGCCTCCACCTTGATGCCGGGATCCCAGCTGCGCATGGTGACGTCGTTGCCGAGCGGGGTGACCACGCGCGGGGCGAAATTCTTGGTGAGCCGCGACAGCGTCGCGATGTCGAGATGGTCGTAATGGCCGTGCGAGACCAGCACGACGTCGATCTTCGGCAGCTTCTCGAAGGCGATGCCGGGGTCGTTGTGCCGCTTCGGCCCGGCGAAGGCGACCGGCGAGACCCGCTCCGACCAGACCGGATCGATGAGGATGTTGAGGCCGCCGGCCTGGATCAGCCAGCTGGCATGACCGACGAAGGAGAGCCGCACCTTGTCGCCGTCGACACGCGCCGGCGGGGTGTCGGCGTGTGGGCTGGGCGCCCAATCCGGCCAGGTCGCGCGCTGCCGCTTGCCGCCGAGCTGCCAGCGCAGCACCTCGCGCAGCGATTTCGGCGGCGCCCCGTCCGGATCGAAGAAGGTCAGGCCGTCGAAATGATCGGAGGCGGGGCCGTCATAGGTTTTCATGCTGGACATCCAGAGGGAGGGGATGCCGACCAGCGCACCGGCTCCGGCGAATAGTCCGAAAAGGCGGCGGCGGGTGATCGGCACGGCGGGCTTCTAGGGATGGTTGGAGGGGTAAGACATCACCGCCTATATGGGCGGGGCTGGCGGAAAAGGAACCTGCGACAAAAGGATCACGTTTTCAGAACCTTGCCTTACCAAGGGCGGGCCGACACCCTAACTTTCCTTGACTTTTGGGCGGGAGCGGCGTTTAACCCCGCCACTTTCTCGGAAAGGCTTTCTTTTCGACCCGCCGACCGGCCTCGAGGCCGGAGGTCAACGCCCGACAGCGCTGTGCGCCCTCGGGCGCAAAGGTGTTTGGAAGATGCTTATCCAGGAAGGTGTCATCGCCCGACTTGATCGGGCGATCCAGTATCCCAGAGGCGGCTCGGCTTGAACTGAGGTGCTGCGGCGTACTGGATGCCCCGCCTTCGCGGGGCATGACAGCGGTGAGTTACGGAGCGCTCTTCCCATCGGGAAGACAGCAACAGGACAACGGCATTGTTCGACAATCTGTCGGAACGGCTTGGTGGCATTCTCGATCGTCTGACGGGGCGCGGTGCGCTGACCGAGAAGGACGTCGACGCCGCGATGCGCGAGGTGCGCCGCGCGCTGCTGGAGGCCGACGTCGCGCTCGAAGTGGTCCGCAGCTTCACCGAGCGCGTCCGCGAGCAGGCGATCGGCGCCACCGTCGTCAAGTCGGTCACGCCCGGCCAGATGGTGGTCAAGATCGTCCATGACGAGCTGGTCAACACGCTGGGCGCCGAAGGCCAGACCATCGACGTCAATTCGGTGCCGCCGGTGCCGATCATGATGGTCGGCCTGCAGGGCTCCGGTAAGACCACCACCACCGCAAAGCTCGCCCGCCGCCTGGTCCAGCGCGACAAGCGCAAGGTGCTGATGGCCTCGCTCGACGTCTACCGCCCGGCGGCGATGGAGCAGCTGGCCGTGCTCGGCCGCGACCTCGACATTCCCACTTTGCCAATCGTTGCCGGCCAGCAGCCGCCGCAGATCGCCAAACGCGCGCTGGAAGCCGGCAAGCTCGGCGGCTACGACATCGTGCTGCTCGACACCGCCGGCCGCACCACGCTCGACGAAGAGATGATGGCAGAGGCGGCCGCGATCAAAGCCGCGGCCAATCCGCATGAAGTGCTGCTGGTTGCGGATTCGCTCACCGGCCAGGACGCCGTGAACCTCGCGCGCTCGTTCGATCAGCGCGTCGGCCTCACCGGCATCGTGCTCACACGCGTGGACGGCGACGGCCGCGGCGGCGCCGCGCTGTCGATGCGCGCCGTCACCGGCAAGCCGATCAAGCTGATCGGCACCGGCGAAAAGACCGACGCGCTGGAAGACTTCCACCCGGATCGTATCGCCGGCCGCATCCTCGGCATGGGCGACGTGGTGTCGCTGGTGGAGCGCGCCGCCGCCAATATCGACGCCGAGAAGGCCGCGCGCACCGCCGAGCGCATGCGCAAGGGTCAGTTCGACCTCAACGACATGCGCGAGCAGCTGCTGCAGATGGCCAATATGGGCGGCATCAGCGGGCTGATGGGCATGATGCCCGGCATCTCCAAGATGAAGAACCAGATCGCGGCCGCCGGCATCGACGACAAGATCCTGAAGCGTCAGGTCGCAATCATCGATTCCATGACGCGCGAGGAGCGGCGTCATCCGGACCTCTTGAAGGCCAGCCGCAAGAAGCGCATCGCGGCCGGCAGCGGCCAGAGCGTCGAGCACGTCAACAAGCTGCTGAAGATGCACCGGAACATGGCCGACGTGATGAAGGCCATGGGATCGGGCAAGCGCGGCCCGCTCGCCGGCATCGCGCAGGCGATGGGCTTCGGCGGCGGCATGAAGATGCCCTCGCCCGAAGAGATGAAGGCGCTGCAGGAGAAGATGCAAGGCGCGGGCGGCGGACAAGGCCTGCCGAATCTGCCGAAGGATCTGCCGCCCGGTCTTCGCCAAGGCCTACCGAACCTTCCGGGACTAACCGGGCTGAGCGGCAAGCCGACGCTGCCGGGCCTCGGCGGTTTCCCCGGCAAGAAGAAATGAGGAATTCGTCGCACGGGGATCATCAGCATCTCAGGCGACGCGGAATACCAATCGACCGAACAAAACGTACTTTGCAAACCACACTTTCAAGGAGAACTGAATGTCCGTCGTTATCCGCCTCGCCCGTGCAGGCACCAAGAAGCGTCCCGTCTATCACGTCGTCGTCGCCGATTCGCGTTTTCCGCGCGATGGCCGCTTCATCGAGCGTCTCGGCCATTTCAATCCGCTGCTGCCGAAGGACAACGAGACCCGCCTCAAGCTCGACATGGACAAGGTGAAGGCCTGGCTCGCCAAGGGCGCGCAGCCGTCGGACCGCGTCGCGCGTTTCCTCGATGCCGCCGGAGTCAAGAAGCGCGAAGCGCGCAACAACCCTGAGAAGGCCGTGCCGCGCAAGGAGCGCAAGGCGCAGGCCGAAGCCGCCGCCAAGGCGTAAGGCCGGATCATGTCGGCGCTGGTCTGCGTCGCGCGGATCGGCGCCGCGCATGGTGTGCGCGGTGCGGTCAAGCTGTGGACCTTCACCGAGGATCCCTTTGCCGTCCGCCGCTACGGTCCGCTGTCGACCAAGGACGGCAGGCGCCAGTTCGAAATCGCGCAGGTGCGCGAGGCCAAAGATCATCTGGTCGCGACATTCAAGGGTGTCGTGACCCGCGATGAGGCCGAGCGCCTCAACGGCATCGAGCTCTACGTCGCGCGCGAAAAACTGCCCGCGACGGACGAGGACGAATATTACCACACCGATCTGATCGGGCTCGCCGCCGTCACAACTGATGGCGATGCGCTCGGCCGCGTGCTCGCGATCCATAATTTCGGCGCCGGCGACATCATCGAGATCGCGCCGCTCAAGGGCCCGACGATGCTGCTGCCGTTCTCCAACGCGGTGGTGCCGGAAGTCGACCTCAAAGGCGGCCGCGTCGTGATCGCGTTGCCGCAGGAGATCGAGGGCGAGGACGAGAAGTCATCGCTATAAGTTCTCGTCTGAATTCATGCACAGGGACCGCGCGCGAAATGCGCAGGAGATTCCTGAGTGCGCCGGCGAGCGGAACTGAGAGCAAAGGTTCGGAGAGACATGTGAATGGACCGATGCCTCGCCTCGAATCTTCAATCAAGAAGCACCTGAATCCAACGCTCAAGAACGACGGCTTCGTCGGCTTCGGCCGCACATTTCGTCGTGTCTCGGAAGATCTCATCCACGTTGTTCAGGTTCAAGGATCGCGGTACGGCGGCAAGTTCGCGATAAACCTCGGCATCCAGCCTCGGTCGATCCCGGATGTCGCTGGCAACTCACCTGATCCAATGAAAATCAGAGAAGAGCTCTGCGAATTTCGGCGAAGACTGTCTGAAACAAGAGCGATCAATGGTGGGAACACGAAGGGTCAGAAGAGAGCATGGACGCGGCCGTTCGGGCGGCAGCATTGGTCTACGCGACAATCGGTTGGAGGCTATTCTCCGAGGTGTCCGGACCAGAATCTCCGTTGCAAAAGGTCACGCCTGCACAATTCGAGGCCGGCGAGTATAGCTTTTCAGGCTTCGGCTCCACGAAGGTTCGAATGGCGCGCTCATTGGCGCTCATGAGGCAATCGATTGGCAATCTGGCTGACGCCAACGCCTTCGCCCGGATCGCGCTGGCGAGTTTGGCAAATGCGTCCGCTCTTCGTCCGGAACTGGAGGAGTTGTGTAGAGCAACGGAATCGAAGCAGACGTAACGGGACGCCGCGGCCCTAAAGATTGCCACTTGAGTGCGCCCCATGCCGGGTCTCGACCTGGCGCGCACGATGTCCTAACCAGCGAACATGACCAATCCCTCACCCTGGCGCGCGACGGTGCTGACGCTGTTTCCGGAGATGTTTCCGGGGCCGCTCGGCGTGAGCCTCGCCGGCCGGGCGCTCGCGTCTGGGCTCTGGCAGATCGAGGCGCGGGACATCCGGGCCTCCGCCACCGACCGCCACCGCAGCGTCGACGACACGCCGGCCGGCGGTGGGCCGGGCATGGTGCTGCGGGCGGATGTTCTCGCCGCGGCGATCGATGCTGCCGAGATCGGGCAAGACCCGTCAAAAGCGCGGCCACGCCTGCTCATGAGCCCGCGGGGTCGGCCATTGACCCAGGCACGGGTGGTCGAGCTCGCCCGAGGCCCCGGCCCCCTGATCGTCTGCGGGCGGTTCGAGGGGGTGGACCAGCGGGTGATCGACGCGCGCGGCCTGGAGGAGGTCTCGATCGGCGATTACGTGCTGTCCGGGGGCGAAATCGCAGCTTTAGCCCTCATCGACGCCTGCGTCCGGCTGCTGCCGGGGGTGATGGGCAAGGAAGCCTCCGGAACCGAGGAAAGCTTTTCGGACGGCCTGCTGGAGTACCCCCAATACACCCGCCCGCAGCTGTTCGAGGGAATTCCGATCCCTGCTGTCCTCACCTCCGGCGACCACGCCAAGGTGGCGGCCTGGCGGCGGGCCGAATCCGAGGCCCTGACGGCCGCCCGGCGCCCGGATTTGTGGGAAAAAGCCGCGAATCGGGGGATCGGCCAAAAAACGCCAAAAAACAAGACAGACGGGTGACAAACGCTCCGGCTTGCCTTATAGGAGCGGCCAAATCCGCAATGGCTGGATAGACGAATTTTGCGCAGCCCCCCGTTTCCAGGGCTGGGCGCGCCGATGGAGATTTACCCATGAACCTGATCAAGCAGCTCGAGCAGGAGCAATTCGACAAGCTGTCGGCCGGCAAGGACATCCCGGAATTCGCCCCCGGCGACACCGTGATCGTCAACGTGAAGGTCGTCGAAGGCGACCGCACCCGCGTGCAGGCCTATGAGGGCGTCTGCATCGGCCGTTCCGGCGGTGGCCTCAACGAGAGCTTCACCGTGCGCAAGATCTCCTATGGCGAGGGCGTCGAGCGCGTGTTCCCGCTGCTCTCCCCGATGATCGACTCGATCAAGGTGGTGCGCCGCGGCAAGGTGCGTCGCGCCAAGCTCTATTATCTCCGCAATCTTCGCGGCAAGTCGGCCCGCATCGTCGAGAAGCAGGACCGCGCTGCTGCCGTCGGCGAGTAAGCTTTCGCCACCAGGCAGGTCTTTCGAAAGCGCGGGGCTCGGCTCCGCGCTTTTTTGTTGGCTCTGCTGTCATTGCGAGGAGCTCTTGCGACGAGTAATCTAGACTGTCTCCGCGGATGCATTTCTGGATTGCTTCGCTCCGCTCGCAATGACGAGCTGAAGCTCTCGCGCTTTAGCTTCCGCGTGCTATATAACTTCTAGAATGTTTCCAGATCTGACCAGCTTCGCCCCCATCCAGCGCATCGTCATCGACGATCGCTCGCGGCTGCCTGGCCGGTTCTTCGGACGCTTCGCGACCTCGGCAACGTCAGAGCTTAGCCGCGCAGCCTGAAGGCTGCGCTGACGATTTTGTTGCCCGCGCGCTCTGCCGCGCTCATCGCTGACACACATTCTTTGGAGCTCGAGCTCATGTCCAAGCCGACCACCCTGTACGACAAGATCTGGAACGACCATCTGGTGCACGAAGCCGAGGACGGCACCTGCCTGCTCTACATCGACCGCCATCTGGTGCACGAGGTGACCTCGCCGCAGGCGTTCGAAGGCCTGCGCGCCACGGGGCGCAAGGTCCATGCGCCCGAGAAGACGCTCGCGGTCGTCGACCACAACGTGCCGACCACCGACCGCACCAAGCCGAATCCCGACCCCGAAAGCATCGAGCAGATCAAGGCGCTGGCCGAAAACGCCAAGGAGTTCGGCATCGAATATTACAACGAGTTCGACAAGCGCCAGGGCATCGTCCACGTCATCGGCCCCGAGCAGGGCTTTACGCTGCCCGGCACCACCATCGTCTGCGGTGACAGCCACACCTCGACGCATGGCGCGTTCGGCGCGCTCGCCCACGGCATCGGCACGTCCGAGGTCGAGCACGTGCTGGCGACGCAGACGCTGATCCAGAAGAAGGCCAAGAACATGCGCGTCACTGTCGACGGCAAATTGCCGGATGGCGTGACGGGCAAGGACATCATCCTGGCCATCATCGGCGAGATCGGCACCGCCGGCGGCACCGGCTACGTGCTGGAATATGCCGGCGAAGCGATCCGCGCGCTCTCGATGGAAGGCCGCATGACGGTCTGCAACATGTCGATCGAAGGCGGCGCGCGCGCTGGCCTGGTCGCGCCCGACCAGAAGGCGTTCGACTTCCTGCGTGATCGTCCGAAGGCTCCGAAGGGCGCGGCCTGGGACGCGGCGATGCGCTACTGGGAGAAGTTGCGCTCCGATGACGGCGCGCATTTCGACCACGAGCTGCGCCTCGATGCCGCAAAGCTGCCGCCGATCGTGACTTGGGGCACCTCGCCTGAAGACGTGATTTCTGTCACCGGTATCGTGCCCGATCCTGATAAGATCGCGGACGAGGCCAAGCGCATCTCCAAGCATCGCGCGCTGAAATATATGGGCCTGACGGCGGGCACGAAGATCACCGACATCAAGCTCGACCGCGTCTTCATCGGCTCCTGCACCAACGGCCGCATCGAGGACCTGCGGGCCGCGGCGAAGATCGCCGAAGGCAAGACCGTGTCGGCGAACGTCAATGCCATGGTCGTGCCGGGCTCCGGCATCGTGAAGGAGCAAGCCGAAGCCGAGGGTCTGGACAAGATCTTCATCAAGGCCGGCTTCGAATGGCGCGAGCCGGGCTGCTCGATGTGCCTTGCCATGAACCCGGACAAGCTGAAGCCGGAAGAGCGCTGCGCCTCGACCTCGAACCGCAATTTCGAAGGCCGCCAGGGTTTTAAGGGCCGCACCCATCTGGTGTCGCCGGCGATGGCGGCAGCGGCGGCGATCGCGGGCCACTTCGTCGACGTCAGGGACTGGCGCTAAGCTGGTCCCTGCAATCTGATGCGGTGGAAAGCTTCGTCGTGGAAGCTGAAGGATTGGCTCTAACCAGTCTCTCCGTCATGCCCGGGCTCGTCCCGGGCATCCACGAACTCTCTGCACAAGCCCCAAGAACGTGGATGGCCGGGACATAGGCGAGCGGAAGCGACGCCGTCCTTCGGACGGCTATGCCCGGCCATGACGAATGCAGAGCCAGCAATCCACTCACGTCACCAATAGCGGTACGGATAGTGCCACCGCGGCCAGTGGCAGACGCGGCGCGGGCCGTAATAGGTCCAGATGATCCGGCAGCGGCGCGGATAAGAGTAGGAAGGATAGTAGCCGCCGACATAATAGGGCCGGTAGAAGTGACGATGCCGGAAATGGGGGCGGTGATGGCCCCAGTGCCGGTGGACCCCGCCATATCCGCCGTGGCGAAAGCCGCCATGGCGATGGATGCCGACATGTCTGTGGTGAAAGGCCGGCGCGGCGCGGACGCCACCGCTGTGGAAACCGCGGCCGATATGCCCGCCGCCGCCGCGAAAACCGCCGCCGTGAAAATGCCCGCCGCCATGTCCACCGTGCCCGCCACGGCGAACCTGCGTGACGAGATCGTCGGTCGCGGCCTTCGTCATCGGCGACGTCGCCGGATTGATCAAGGTGAGCGCTTCAGCACGACGCGTGCTGCCGGCCGACAGCATCAGCGTCGCGGCGGCCGCAAGCCCGAGCAGGCGCATCGGGACAGCCCGGCGGCCAAACATCCTCAGCATGGAATCCTCCCTGAATCCGGACAGCAGAGCTGCGACGTCTCGGCCGCGCCATGGCCGTTCAATTGCGGTCGCTGCCGGGATCAAGTTGCGGACAGCGATGTGAACGCGCCATGAATGAACGACCCGCGGCGCCGCGATGCGACGCCGTGCCTCGCGCGATCGCAAAGCCGGCCGCCAAAGCGGCGCCTTACCAGAAGGGGCCGTAGGTGAACACAAACGGTGCCGGCACGCCGTAGGGATAGGGACGATAGTAGACAGGGCGCGCGTAGTAGCGCGGATCGCGGCGTACGGCAGGCCGCGCCATGTCATAGGTCCGCGCGTGTCGTCGTACATCAAAAACCGCAATCCCCGCAGACGCCTCCGGGACCGTCGCCCTTGGCGCGGCGGACGCGCGAGGCAGCCCAGTGGCCAGCGCGACGGCAAAGGCCCATGCGATCCATCTCGCCATCACACCCTCACGAGGTCGCCGCGAAGTCAGCCCCGGCGCCAGTAGCAGCTCACGCGCGGCACGATCACCGTGCCGCTTGGCCGGTACTCCTGCACATAGGTGGCATTGCAGACCCGGACCGCGTCGGGGCCGGGATTGTAGCGGGGATAGACGCCGTCCGGGCTGTAATAGGGCGTGATGCGCAGGCGCGGCCGCTTGCGCGGCGGGGGGACATCGTCCGGCGAGACCAGTTGGGCCATCCGGATTTCGGAACTGGCGGCCTGCGCCTCGGCGCCGACGCAAGACTGCGAAAACAACCCCATGCACAGTAGAGTCAGCGCTGTTTTCGCTCGCATTTTTCCGCCCACCCTGAACCGTCCCATCGATCGCCCCACGCTCCCCGTTTTGGCGGCGCCCGTCAACCTCGCCGCGCTTATAAAGCCAGATGCATCAGCGGGAAACCCGCGCTAAGAGGTGCTCATGTGGACGGAATTGAAAGCCCCTTCGCTGGCCGAAATGGAAGCGATGGCTCACGACGTGTTCGAGCGCCTGCCGGCGGAATTTCGCAAGCTTTGCGAGGGCGTGATCGTCCGCGTCGAGGACTTCCCGACCGAGGAGGTCCTGGACGAGATGGAATGCGAGAGCGAGTTCGACCTGCTCGGCCTGTTCCAGGGCGTCGGCCTGCCCCAGCAGAGCTCTGGCGACGTGGCACGGCTGCCCAACATGGTCTGGCTCTACCGCCGCCCGATCCTGGATTATTGGGCCGAGCACGACGAAAGTCTCGGCCACATCGTCCGCCATGTCCTGATCCACGAGATCGGCCACCATTTTGGTCTGTCGGACGACGATATGGCCGCGATTGAGGCTAAGGCGGAGTAGGACGCTCTCGGTCCACCTCTCCCCACCGGGGAGAGGTGAAATCCCGATGCCGCGCCAGTTCGGCTTCAAACCCCCTACGGCAGACTAGCCCTGCCGAATTCGGCCTAGGATTTCCGGCCCGATCGCGATAAATAGCCGGTTCCCTGAACCACGTGCGGGAAAGCGCAACCATGGACAAGTTCACCACGCTGGAAGGCGTCGCGGCGCCGCTGAAGATCATCAATGTCGACACCGACATGATCATTCCGAAGCAGTACCTCAAGACCATCAAGCGCACCGGCCTTGGCAAGGGGCTCTTCTCCGAGCAGCGCTACAAGGACGACGGCAGCGAGAATCCGGACTTCGTGCTCAACCAGCCGGCCTATCGCAACGCGAAGGTGCTGGTCGCCGGCGACAATTTCGGCTGCGGCTCGAGCCGCGAGCACGCGCCCTGGGCGCTGCTCGACTTCGGCATCCGCTGCGTGATCTCGACCTCGTTCGGCGACATCTTCTACAACAATTGCTTCAAGAACGGCATTCTGCCCATCCGCGTCACCCAAGAGGACCTCGACAAGCTGTTCGACGACGCCGAGCGCGGCGCCAATGCGACGCTGACGATCGACCTGCCGAATCAGGAGATCCGCGGCCCCGACGGCGGCAAGGTCAAGTTCGAGATCGACCCGTTCCGCAAGCACTGCCTGATCAACGGCCTCGACGACATCGGCCTCACCATGGAGAAGAAGGCCTCGATCGACTCCTACGAGGACAAGCTCAAGCGCGAGCGCGCCTGGGCCTGATCGCAAGTTTTTGTTGAGCCCCGGTGCCGCAAGCGCCGGGGCTTTTTCGTTGCCTGGATTGTCCCGTATAGATTTGCCCATGCTGCCCGAGATCGTCACCTTCTGGCATGGCCCGATGGACGCGCTGCGCCAGACCTGTCTGCGCTCGCAATTGGCTGCCGGCCACAAGGTCACGGTCTACAGCTTCGACACTATTCCCGGATTGCCGGCCGGCGTCGCGAATGCCGAGGCCGAGGCGATCCTGCCGCATGCGTTCTCCGAACGCCTGCGCCCGCCGCAGCCGGACGGCAGCTGGCGCGACTGGACCATTCTGCAGTTCAGCGACTTCTTCCGCATGAAGCTGATGGCGAAGGGCCTCGGCCTCTGGCTGGATGCCGACGTGCTGCTGTTGAGGCCGGTCGAGATCGATCCGGCCAAGCCGTACTTCGCCTGGGAGCGGCCGCGCCAGCTCGGCAATTCCGTGCTCTATCTGCCGCCCGCGCACGGCATCGTTGCCGCCTTCGCGGAGCTGATGGAGCAGGAGGAGCTGACGCCGAACTGGCTGTCGCTGCGCCATCGCATCACCTTCATGATGCGCCGTTTGCGCGGCGGCTCGAACCGGCTCTCGGATGTTCGCGTCGCGATCTACGGGCCCGCGGCACTCACCGCGCTCGCGCGCCGCACCGGCGAGCTGCAGAACGCATTGCCGAAGCAATCGTTCTATGCCGTGCATGCCGAGCCAAAGCTGTTCTTCGATCCCTCGAGCTATCTTGGCCTGGTCACCGACCCCGCCATCATCGGCCTGCACATCTCGCCGAAGGGACGCGGCGGCGAGAAGCCGATTCCCGGCAGCCTGTATGCCTGGGCGGCGGAGCGGTTCAGGTAGCTGCTGCGCAGGAGGTGCGCTCCCTCTCCCGCTTGCGGGAGAGGGTCGGGGAGAGGGTATCTCCGCAATGGGACAATCCCCCAGAGGAAAGAGCCCTCACCCGCGCCTTCGGCGCGACCTCTCCCGCAAGCGGGAGAGGTTGGCAACCCCGCTCTTTCCTGTTTGATCCAGCGCAACGCGCTTCTGCATCATTGTGCTTATCTCGCTCCAATTCCGACCGTCCGAATGGAGCTTTCCATGAGCACCGCAACCAGGCCCTACCCCATCGTCCAGGATCTCATCGAGTCCTTCGCGAACTGGGTGAAGCACCGCCGCGAGATCAACGAAATGCGGCAGCTCGACCGCGCCGATTTCGACCGGATCGCCAATGATCTCAGGATCGCGCCGGACGATCTGGAGGAACTGGTCCGTCATGGCCGGCACGCCGCCGACGAGCTGCCGAAGATGCTCGAACAGCTCGGCATCAGCAGTGAGGCGCTCGGCCGCGCGCAGCCGCTGCTGCTCCGCGACCTCGAGCGGGTCTGCTCGCTCTGCAATCACAAGGGACAGTGCGACCGCGATCTCACTGAGGGCACCGCCGCGGAGAATTACCACGGCTATTGCGCCAACGCCTCGACCCTGGAGACGCTCGAGCGTGCCGACCTCGTGCCGCGGTGAGGCATTGCGCTACTCGATCCATTTCGGCGCGTAAGCCATCCCCTGGCTTTGCGCCGTATCGTGATTGATCCAGATTTCGGCGTTCTCGACGCGTAGCAGCTCGACCACCTTGGCCATCGACGCAACCGTCGCCTGCGGGTCGGCATTGAACGACGGCACGCGCATGTGCCGGAGGTTCTCCCGGTTGTGCGCGACGTCACCGCTCAGCAGCACGGCGCCGCGCCGCGGCAGCTTCACCAGCAGCGAGCAATGCCCGGGGGTATGGCCGGGCGTGAAGATCATGCGCACCGCGCCGTCGCCAAATATGTCGTGGTCGCCATCGACAATCTCGAAAGGCCGCTCCTGCAACGCCTCGTAGTGCGGCAGTGAGTAGCCGAACTCGTCGAGGTCAGGTCCGAACATGGCTTCGAACTCGGCCCGTTGAGCGATCCATCTTGCGTTTTCGAACAGGTCGACATTTCCGATATGATCGAAATGCGCGTGAGAGAGGAGGATCGTGCCGATATCGCGGGGCCGCACCCCGATTTCATCCAATTGATCCGCGAGAGGGCGGCGCACGATGCCGCGTATGCCGTGTGCGATGATCCGTCCTTCCGGATGCTTCGCCAGCTCATCCGCTATTCCCGTATCCCAGATCAGCCACTCACCGCGGTGACGGATGAGATAGGCATTGCAGCTCAACGTCATGGGAATGCCGACATTGATACCGGGAGAGTAGATCGAACCGTCTTCGACCTCAGCAATGCCTCCGTCGAGGATGTAGATCCGGTCGATGGTCGCCATGTGAGAGCTCTTCAAGCCGCCGATTCGACGCGCCGCTTCGCCTCGCGCATGTCGCGCCCAGGCGGCATGCCGAACAATCGGCAATATTCCCGCGTGAACTGCGTAACGCTTTCGTAGCCGACCCGATGAGAGGCGGTCGCGATGCTCGCGCCATCGGCCAGCATGGTGCGGCGCGCCTCGATCAGACGCAACTGCTTCTGGAACTGAAGCGGGGTCAGCGACGTGATGCTGCGAAAGTGCAGGTGAAAGGCCGAGTGGCTCATCCCCGCGGCCTTGGCGAGCCGGTCGACACGCAAAGGTTTGGCATAGTCGGCGCGAATGATCGCAACCGCACGGCCGATCCGCTGCGCATGGCTGTCGGCCATACCGAGCGCCCTGATGGCACCACCGTGCCGACCGGCCAATAGCCAATAATGCAGCTCCCGCAGCACTTGGCTCTGGAGAATTGAGGCGGACGAGGGCCGATCGATCAGGCGCAACAACCGCAGCGCCGCATCGCTCACATCCCGCTCCGCTGGCTCGACCCGAAGCGGCTGCGACGGAACATAAGGCGCGGCCCCCATCTCGACGACCAGCCCCTCGATGACGATGGGATCGAGCTCGACGACGAGCGACAAATAGGGCACCGCGGCTGTGGCGCGCGTGATCTGGCTGACCGTCGGCACGTCGCTCGAGATCACCAGCGAATCGCCCGCACCCAGGTCGAACGACGTGGCGCCGACCGCAACACGCTTGGCACCTTGCAGCACCAAAGCGACCAGCGGCTTGGAGATCGCAAATTGGAGCGCGCTCGGCGCGGTCTCACGAATGATCGAGATGCCGGCGAAAGGCGTGCACGCAAGGCCTTTGCCGTCGGCGTGAGCTGCGGCGTAACGGCTGGCGATCTGGAGCAGCGTTTCGGTCACGGGCCCAATCTAGGCCGCGCCAAGCATGCCGGCAATTGCCGAGGGGCGATCGGGCAAGAAGACGGGAGTTTCAGGCAAGGCTGCCGCCGGCCGCATTCCTGGAGGATTGGGCAAGACGATCGGAGCATCCGGCAACACCGGATGCTCGATCACAGGCAGAAAGGCCCCACCGAAACTTCACGAGGAAGCCTCAAATGCCCACCATTTCGCTCGTCACCGGCGCCAGCCGGGGCCTTGGCCGCAATACCGCAATCGCCATCGCGCGTCACGGCGGCGACGTCATCGTGACCTATCGCAGCGGCGCCGCCGCCGCCCGCGAGGTCGTCACCGAGATCGAGGCGCTCGGCCGAAAAGCGGTCGCGCTCCAGCTCGACGTCACCTCCGTATCGACCTTTCCGGCGTTCGCCGCAAAAGTCGCGTCGGCGCTGGCGGAGCATTGGCACGCCGACAAGTTCGATCATCTCGTCAACAATGCCGGCCAGGGCGAAATGGCCGCCATAGCCGAGACGACGGAGCAGCAGTTCGACGCACTCTTCGACACCCATGTCAAAGGGCCGTTCTTTCTGACGCAGGCCTTGCTGCCGCTGCTTGGCGACAATGGCCGGATCGTCAACTTCTCGAGCGGGCTGACGCGCGTGTCTTTCCCCGGCTTCTCGGCCTATGCCGCCGCCAAGGGCGCCATCGAGGTTCTGACCGTCTACATGGCAAAAGAATTCGGCGAACGCGGCATCACCGCCAACGTCGTAGCGCCGGGCGCGATCGAGACCGACTTCCTCGGCGGCGCCGTCCGCGACGTGCCGGATTTGAACAAGCAGTTCGCGCAAATGACCGCGCTTGGCCGCGTCGGTGTGCCCGACGACATCGGGCCGATGGTCGCGAGCCTGCTCGGTCCGGAGAATCGCTGGGTTACGGCCCAGCGCATCGAGGTGTCCGGCGGCCAGACGATCTGAGTGCGGCGGCATTGGCGCACTCCGTCGCGAGGCGACGGAGTGTGCGAGCCCTCAGCCCTTCCGCATCACCGCGATCGCATCCGCGATTTCGTCACCGCTACCGTCACCGAGAAAGACCCGACCATCTGCCGGACCGCTGATGGCAGCGTACAGCAGAGCTTTCGCTTGTGCGCATCGTCGGATGGCAACGGGCGTAAATAGTATGACTGTTTGCGCGGCGAGGATGCGGGGAAAGCTCACCGCAAATATCCGTGCTTGATCTCGATTATTAGCTCTGTTTGGATCGCTGCCGTTCCGCAATTCGCATTTCGGATAATCATGGCGAATGAAACAGATGATTCCCGTCGTTCGTTGGGTGCTCGTTCAACAGAGGACACCGTGACTGCCCACCGCAAGGGCATCGGGAATCGGCTATTGGCGGCGCTGCCGCCCGCGGATCTCGCTTTGCTGACGCCCCACTTCCAGAAGGTCTCGTTCGAACCCGATGCCGTCCTGGTGCGATCGGGCGACGAACTCGACCCTGTCTATTTTCCCCATAGCGGCGCGATCGCCTTCATGCTCGATATGCCGGACGGGCAAACGGTCGCGACCAGCTTGATGGG
Source organism: Bradyrhizobium sp. NBAIM14 (assembly GCF_020193895.1). NCBI lineage: Bacteria > Pseudomonadati > Pseudomonadota > Alphaproteobacteria > Hyphomicrobiales > Nitrobacteraceae > Bradyrhizobium > Bradyrhizobium sp. NBAIM14. Next base: position 17,482 of record NZ_JADYVQ010000017.1, read on the forward strand.
ACGCGAAGGCGCTTTGGCCTCGTTCTCCGTGCTCGGCCCCTCGCCTTCATCCGTGACCGCGATTGCCCGCACAGCCGGCACTGCATCGGTGATTTCCGCCGCCAAATTTCGCGCTGCCCATGCGCAAAGCGCAGCGATCAGGAATGTCGTGCAGGTCCACGCCCGCGCCGTGTTGCTGCAGCTCCAGCATGTCGCCGCTTGCAACGCGCTGCACCGGGTGGATGGCCGCATGGCGCGGTGGCTCCTGCAGCTTCACGACCGCGTTCCCGAGGACCTGCTTCCGGTGACGCAGGAGGCGCTGGCGCAACTGGTTGGGGTCCGGCGGACGACGGTGACTTTGACGATGAGCAAGCTACGCGAGGCCGGCGCCATCCCGTCCGAGCGGCGCGGGTTTGTCGAGATCCATCGGTCGCGGCTCGAGAGGATCGCATGCGATTGCTATGCGCTCATGCAGCGCACGATCGATCGAATGTATTGCCAGGAATTGGCGGCGCCCCAGCCTGCCGATGCGCGATTCCGGCAAAGCGCCATCGCCGCCTCCCACGGAGCAGGCGGTGAATTCAAAGCCGTTTCGCGGGCGGGACGATAGAGTGCAAAACCTGCGGCGCGTGGAGAAGTGGATCTCGCGCCTCAGCCCTTCCCCATCGCAGCGATCGCGTCCGCAATCGCGATCGTGCGCCGGGCCATGTCGGCGTGCAGGCGCTCCACCATCGCACCATCGAGGCGGATCGCGCCGCGCGAGGCGTTCTCCGGCAGTTCGAACGCCGCGATGATTTTTCGCGCGCGGGCGACTTCCTCCTCCGGCGGGGTGAAGATGGCGTTGCAAGCGTCGATCTGGGAGGGGTGGATCAGCGTCTTGCCGTCGAAGCCGAGATCGCGGCCTTGCGCGCATTCGGTGGCGAAACCGTCGGAATTTGCGATGTCGCTGTAGGGGCCGTCGAGGATCTCGAGGCCGTGCGCGCGGCTCGCCAGGATGCAATGGGTGATCATCGGGATCATCGCGGCGCGGCCCGGCAGCATCCTGATCCGCGTCTCGCGCGAGATGTCGTTCGGGCCGAACACGAAGCCCGAGAGACGGCGCGAAGGATCGCGGCCGGCGGCGGCCAGTTCCTCGGCATGCAGCACGGCGCGCGCGGTCTCGATCATGGCCCAGACTTTGACGGTCGGCCCGGCGCCGAGCTCGGCCAGCTTGCGGCCGATGGCGTCGAGATCCTCGACGCTTGAAACTTTTGGAACCAGGATGCCGTCCGGCGAGGCCTTGGCGGCCATGGCGGCGTCATCTGGCCACCAGGGCGTATCGAGGCCGTTGGTCCGGATCAGGACCTCGCGCCTGCCAAAACCCTTGGCGGCGATCGCCGCCGCAATGCCGTCGCGCGCCGCCGCCTTGGCCTCCGGGGCGACGGAATCCTCGAGATCGAGGATCAGGCCGTCGGCGGCGAGATTGCGCGCCTTTTCCAGCGCGCGCGGGTTGGAGCCGGGCATGAACAGATGGCTGCGGCGCGGGCGGGTCATGCTGGCGTTCCTTCCTGGTCTGTCGTCCCCCAGCCGATAGCATTTGGCCTGCCCATTCGAAAGGCTTGTCGGCCTTGGCGGTATGTGATTAGGCATGGCCCATGACGACATTCCCGACGCACTTGCTGGAAGGCTACAAGGCCTTCGCCACCCAGCGGCTGCCGACCGAGCAGAACCGCTACCGCGAGCTCTCGGTCAAAGGGCAGTCGCCTGAGACCATGGTGATCGGCTGCTGCGACTCCCGGGTCTCCCCCGAGGTGATCTTCGACGCTGGACCGGGCGAGCTCTTCGTTGTCCGCAACATCGCCAATCTGGTGCCGACCTATCAGCCTGACGAAGGCGCGCACGGCGTCTCGGCAGCGCTGGAGTTTGCGGTGACGGTGCTGAAGGTGAAGCACATCGTGGTGCTCGGCCACGCCCAATGCGGCGGCATCCGCGCCTTCATCGACAAGATCGAGCCGCTCACGCCCGGCGACTTCATCGGCCGCTGGATGCAGATGTTCATCAAGCCGGGCGAGGTGGTCGAGCAGCGCGAGCACGAGACCATGGCGCAATTCGTCGAGCGCATCGAGAAGGCCGCCGTGTTCCGCAGCCTGGAAAACCTGATGACCTTCCCGTTCGTCCGCAAGGCCGTTGAGAGCGGCCGGATGCAGACCCACGGCGCCTATTTCGGCGTGGCGGAGGGGTCGCTGTTCGTGCTGGACAAGGCGACTAAGGAATTCAGGAACGCACGCGAGGGATAATCCTGCCCACCCTGCGAAATGCGGGGCTATCGCATATGATTTGTGGCAGCGGGCGTGCGCACGCCTCGTCCTTCGAGACGGCGCTTACGCGCCTCCTCAGGATGAGGCTAGTCAGCGTCAGTGCTCCTTGAAACTGTTGCCGCGCACTCCGCCCTCATCCTGAGGAGCCCGCCCAAGCGGGCGTCTCGAAGGATGGCCGCAGGGAAAAACTCTCAAATGCGATAGCCCTCCTTGCGCAATAGGGCATATCGGAAGTGCAAATCCTGCCTGACGAATGGCGGACAGGCGCCTGGTTCGCTAGAGTGTTCTCCATTCGCCACTCGCCATTTGCTCCATCATGCTGATCCTTGCCATCGATACTGCGCTCGAAGCCTGCGCGGCCGCCGTTCTCGACACCGACGCCGGCGAGCTCCTCGCACGGGAATCGCAGCTGATGAAGCGCGGCCATGCCGAGGCGCTGATGCCGATGATCGCGCGCGTGATGCAATCGGCCCGCCTTTCCTTCACCTCGCTCGACCGCATCGCCGTCACGGTCGGGCCCGGCAGCTTCACCGGCCTGCGCGTCGGCATCTCGGCGGCGCGGGGCCTTGCGCTTGCGGCGAAACGGCCGGCGGTCGGGCTGACGACGCTGTCGGCCTATGCCGCTGGGGTCGTCGCCAAGAGCGGAACGGTGCCGGTGATCTCTGCGATCGATGCGCGGCACGATCACGTCTATTTCCAGATCGTCGCCGGCGACGGCAGCCAGCTGGTGCGCCCCTGTGTCGCCTCCATCGACGCGGCGATCGCGGCCTCGCAATTCGGCGCGCCGCATCTGGTCGGCAATGCCGCCGGGATCCTCGCAGGTCGCTGGCCGAAGGACGGACCGCAACCCGTCGCGGTCGACGCGCAGCCCGCGCCCGACATCAGCTGGGTCGCCTGGCTCGGCGCGGCGGCCAATCCCGACACCAATCCGGCGCGGCCGTTCTATCTGAAAGCGCCCGACGCCAAGCCGGCAGCACGGACGCTGCTCGCAGCACAAGCCGCGACCTCATGATGGGATGGCTGTCGGAGTGGTGGCGCGGCGGCACCGCCGCCGTCGAGCCCGCGACCATGCGCGATGCCGCGCGCCTCGCGCAGCTGCACGGCGCCTCCTTCGCGCACGGCTGGGGCGAAGGCGAGTTCGAGAGCATGATGAGCGAGCGCAACACGCTGGTGCATCGCTTGCGGCTCGGCCGCAAGACGATCGGCTTTGCGGTGTCGCGGATCGGCGCGGACGAAGCGGAGATTCTCTCGATCGCGGTGGACGGGGCTTATCGCGGCCGCGGCCTCTCCCGCACGCTGCTGATGACCCATCTCGGCCACCTCGCCGGGCGCGGCGTACGCACCATATTTCTGGAAGTGGAGGAGAACAACCAGCCGGCGCGGCGGCTTTACGATCGAGCCGGATTCGTGGTGGTCGGACGCCGCGATCGCTACTATAAGCAGCCCAACGGGGAACAATTGAACGCCCTTCTGATGCGGCGTGACTTGTCGTAACATCGGTGGCAGAAAGCGCCCGCCCAGGCAGACAACGCTATGACCACACTGAAACATTCTTCTGCGTCCAAGACATCCGAGATCGAGGCGCGCTGCGCCGCAACGGGCATGCGCATGACCGAGCAGCGCCGCGTCATCGCCCGCGTGCTGGCCGAAGCGATCGATCATCCCGATGTCGAGGAACTGTACCGGCGCTGCGTTGCGGTCGACGACAAGATCTCGATCTCGACGGTCTATCGCACCGTGAAACTGTTCGAGGACGCCGGCATCATCGAACGCCACGATTTCCGCGAGGGCCGCGCGCGTTACGAGCAGATGCGCGACAGCCATCACGACCACCTCATCAATCTGCGCGACGGCAAGGTGATCGAGTTCACCTCCGAGGAGATCGAGAAGCTGCAGGCCGAGATCGCCCGCAAGCTCGGCTATCGCCTGGTCGATCACCGGCTCGAGCTCTATTGCGTCCCGCTCGACGACGACAAGCCGACGTCTTGATTGGGCATGACCTGGTCGGAAAACCGCTTCACACTTTTCCGGGTCATGCCTTAATGCCCATCGATCTCATCATCTTCGATTGCGACGGCGTGCTAGTGGACAGCGAGGTGATCTCCTGTCGCGCGCATGCAGACGTGCTGACGAAGCACGGCTATCCGATCACGTCGGAGCAGGTGCTGGTCCGATTTCTCGGCGTGTCCGAGAAAGACGCGCGGCGGATGGTCGAACAGGAGATCGGCCGCAGTCTTCCCGACGATCTGGAGCAGCAGATCAATGCGGCCACGCTGCAATCCTACGCCAGCGATCTGCAGCCGATCATCCATGTCGCGGCAGCAATCGCCGCGATCGACCTGCCCAAATGCGTTGCGTCGAGCGGCACGCCGGACAAGATCCACCACGGCTTGACCTGCGCCGGGCTCTACGACCTGCTCGCCCCGAACATCTTTTCCGCCAACCAAGTCGCGCGCGGCAAGCCCGCGCCCGATTTGTTCCTCTTCGCCGCGGCGCAGATGAAGGTCCCACCCGAGCGGTGTCTCGTGATCGAGGACAGCGTCCCCGGGGTCACAGGCGCGCACGCCGCCGGGATGACCGTGCTCGGCTTTCATGGCGGCGGCCACTGCCCGCCGGGCCACGCCGAACGGTTGCGCGCCGCAGGCGCCAACCTGACATTCGACGATATGCGGCAATTGCCGGAACTGGTCCGGCGGGTTGAGGCGGACGCTCTGGCGGGCTGATTTTCGCCCAGACCGTTATTCCGGGGCACGCGTGGGCGCGTGAACCCGGAATCTCGCAGCAAAACTCTGGATTCCGGGTTCGCAACTGCGTCGCGCCCCGGAATGACAGGCGGAAATGGCTCCATTCGCTGGATTTTCGGCCCTCCAGCCTATATCTGAGGGCCGTCCTCCAGCTCCATTTCGGGTTCCATGACGCCGCCGCGCAAGCTGCACATCAAATCATATGGCTGCCAGATGAACGTCTACGATGCCCAGCGCATGGTGGACACGCTGGCCCCGGAAGGATTCGTGGAGACGGCGAGCGCGGAGGATGCCGACCTCGTCATCCTCAACACCTGCCATATCCGCGAGAAGGCCTCGGAGAAGGTCTATTCCGAGCTCGGCCGGCTACGCGTCGCCAAGGACGAGGCCGCGCGTGCAGGCCGCGCGATGCAGATCGCGGTGGCGGGCTGCGTGGCGCAGGCCGAGGGCGAGGAGATCGTGCGGCGCGCGCCTGTCGTCGACGTCGTGGTGGGACCGCAGAGCTATCATCATCTGCCGGAGCTGTTGAAGCGCGCCGAGGGCGAAGGCCGCGCGATCGAGACCGAATTTCCCGCCGCCGACAAGTTCGGCTTCCTGGCCCAGCCGAAGCCGGACGCGATCCGCGCGCGCGGCATTTCCGCCTTCGTCACGGTGCAGGAAGGCTGCGACAAGTTCTGCACCTTCTGCGTCGTGCCTTACACGCGCGGCGCCGAAGTCTCGCGCCCCGTGGCGAAGATCGTCGAGGACGTGAAGCGGCTCGCTGACAACGGCGTGCGCGAGCTCACGCTGATCGGGCAGAACGTCAACGCCTATCACGGCGAGGGGCCGGACGGACAAACCTGGCCGCTCGGCCGGCTGCTCGAACATCTGGCGGCGATTCCCGGCATCGCGCGGCTGCGCTATTCGACCAGCCACCCCCGCGACGTCGATGACAGCCTGATCGCGGCCCATCGCGATCTCGGTGCCCTGATGCCGTTCGTGCACCTGCCGGTGCAGTCGGGCTCGGACCGCATTTTGGCGGCCATGAACCGCAAACATACCGCCGATGATTACCGGCGGGTCATCGACCGTTTTCGTACCGCACGCCAAGACATTGCTTTTTCATCGGATTTCATCGTCGGCTTCCCCGGCGAGAACGAGCAAGATTTTCTCGCCACCCTCGCGCTTGTCACGCAAATCGGCTACGCTGCGGCCTATTCGTTCAAATACTCCGCCCGGCCGGGAACGCCGGCCGCGGACATGCAGGAGACGGTGTCCCCCGCCGAGATGGACCAGCGATTGGAGCGGCTCCAGGAACTGATCGACAGCCAGCAATCGGCCTTCAACAAGGCCGCGATTGGCTCAACGGTCGACGTGCTGTTCGAGCGTCCGGCGCGCAAGGAGGGCCAGATCGTGGGCCGCACCGCCTACCTCCAGCCCGCCCACGTAATGGCCGCGCCCGACATCATTGGACAGATCCTGCCTGTCAGAATCGACAGCCTTGAGCGCTACAGTTTTCTCGGCGAGCTCGTGATGCCGCGCAAGGCGCGCGAGCCCGCTTTATCGCAAGCCAGTGGAGCCTGAACCCTTGCCCAAAAGCGCATCGGATTCGTCTTCGTTCGCTCCCAGCCGCAAATTTGACCGCGACATGCAAGTTCCGCCCGAGACCCAGGTCGTCATCGACTTCGACGACAACCGCGCCGCTTCCGCGCTGGTCGGCCCCTACGGCCAGCACCTGGCGCAGATCGAGCGGCGGCTCGGCGTCATCGTCGATTCCAAGGGCAACCACATCACAATCGGCGGCACCCGCGACGGCTGCGACGCTGCGCGCCGCGTGCTGGAGATGCTCTACGCGCAGGCCGCGAAGGGGCACGATCTCGACCAGGGCGAGGTAGAGGGCGCGATCCGCGCCGTGATCGCGCAGGGCTCGCTGTTCGAGTTCGACGCCAAATCGGCCAAATCGACCTTCGACAGCATCAACTTGCGCAAGCGTCCGGTGCGGGCACGCACGGCGGCGCAGGATTCCTACATCCGCGCGCTGAAGCGGCACGAGCTGGTGTTCGGCATCGGCCCCGCCGGCACCGGCAAGACCTGGCTCGCCGTCGCGCATGCCGCGCAGCTGTTCGAGCGCAAGGAGGTCGACAAGATCATCCTGTCGCGCCCGGCGGTGGAAGCCGGCGAGCGGCTCGGCTTTCTGCCCGGCGATCTCCGCGAGAAGGTCGACCCTTATCTGCGGCCGATCTACGATGCGCTCTACGACCTCATGGATGCGCGCATCGTCGAGCGCGCGCTGCAGACCGGCGAGATCGAGATCGCGCCGCTCGCCTTCATGCGCGGCCGCACCCTGACCAACGCCGCCATCATCCTGGACGAGGCCCAGAACACCACGTCGATGCAGATGAAGATGTTCCTGACGCGTCTCGGCGAGAACAGCCGCATGATCGTGACGGGCGATCCCTCGCAGATCGACCTGCCGAACGGCCAGACCTCGGGCCTGGCCGAGGCGACCCGCCTCCTGAGCGGCGTCGAGGGCATCGCCCAGGTTCATTTCAAGGCGGAGGACGTGATCCGCCACGAGCTCGTGGCGCGGATCGTCGCCGCCTATGAAGGGCCGCCGCAGCGGCCGGCCACCGGTCAATCCTGACGAGGCAACACCGGACCAAAGAGGGCGCGAGCACCGCGCCTTCGTCCGAGACAACACAATGTCCCATTCCAACCTTCCCATGACCGAGGTCCTCGTCGTCGCCGATTGCTGGCAGCGCGAGCCCGATTCCGAAGCCGTGATCCAGCGCGCACTGGCGGCGGCCGCCGAGAGCGTCGACGAGGATGTTGCCGACGCCGAAGTGGCCGTGATGCTGACCGATGATGCCGGCATCCGCACGCTCAACAGCAACTGGCGCGGCATCGACAAGCCGACCAACGTGCTGTCGTTCCCGGCGCTGCAGCCGGAGGGCGCGTGGAAGCCGGGCGATGCCCCGCGCATGCTCGGCGATATCGCGATCGCCTATGAGACCATGCGGCGCGAGGCGGACGAGGAGCACAAGCCGTTCGACCATCATCTGAGCCACCTCGCCGTGCACGGCTTCCTGCACCTGATCGGCTACGACCACGAGAACGACGACGACGCCGAGGAGATGGAAGCGCTCGAAACCGAAATCCTCGCCCATCTCGGCATTCCCGATCCCTATGCCGACCGCCCGGGGACGCACTGAGATGCCGGATTCCGAGCCTACCCACGACAATCCCCGCACCACGGCCAATTTGCCGGTTGTGGTGACGCCGGGCGAGGTGCTGCGCCCGAGTGCCGAAAGCTGGCTGCTGCGCGCCATCCGCACACTGTTCGGCTGGAAGGCGGGGTCGGTGCGCGACGACCTCCAGGTCGTGCTCGACGCCTCGACGCCCGACGACACCGGCTTCTCCGCGGTCGAGCGCACCATGCTGCGCAACATCCTCGGCCTGCACGAGCGCCGCATCGCCGACGTCATGGTGCATCGCGCCGACATCGTCGCGGTGAAGCGCGACATCCCGCTCGGGGAATTGATGGACCGCTTCGAGAGCGCCGGCCATTCGCGCCTCGTCGTCTTCAACGAGACGCTCGACGATCCCGTCGGCATCGTCCACATCCGCGATTTGCTCGCCTTCATGACCGCGCGCGCCCGCGTGTCGGAAGCCACCAAGACCAAGCGCAAGAAGCCGCTGCCGGCCGGGCTCGATTTGCGCGCGGTCGATCTCGCGCTCCCGCTTCACGAGGCGCACATCATCCGCAAGCTACTCTACGTGCCGCCGTCGATGCGGGCGATCGACCTGCTCGCGCAGATGCAGGCCTCGCGCATCCATCTGGCGCTGGTGGTCGACGAATATGGCGGCAGCGACGGGCTGGTCTCGATCGAGGACATCGTCGAGCAGATCGTCGGTGAGATCGACGACGAGCACGATAGCGACGAGCCGCCCTCGATCGTGCGCCTGCCCGACAACGCCTTCATTGCCGACGCCCGCGCCAGCCTCGACGACGTCCGCTCTGTGATCGGCGAGGATTTCGTCACCGGCGAGGCCGGCGAGGAGGTGGAGACGCTGGGCGGCTATCTCGTCAGCTTCGTCGGGCGCCTGCCGGTGCGCGGCGAGGTGATCTCGGGCCCCGGCAATTACGAGGTCGAGGTGCTCGATGCCGATCCGCGCCGCGTCAAGCGGCTGCGCATCGCGACGCGGAAGGAACGCCCGGCGCCCCGCACCCAGCGCGAGAGCCGGCGGCGTGAAGCCACGCCGGAGAGCGGACAAGCGCCGGCCAGCGACACGCCGACATCGCCGCCGCGCGACGGGGCCGCCTCGCAGTGAGCCCATCGCAGCGCCTTCGGCAAATTGCGCTCGCCATCATCCTCACCTGGGGATGGCAGCGCGCAGTCGTCGCCATGGCGGCCGGAGCGCTGTCGGTGCTGGCGCTGGCACCGTTCAACCTCTTTCCGGTGCTGTTCGTCACCTTCCCGGTGCTGATCTGGCTGATCGACGGCGCCGGGGCCGGCCGCTATGGCGGCGTGCCCGCCGCCGCCCTGACCGGCTACTGGTTCGGGCTCGGCTATTTCGTGCCCGGCCTCTACTGGATCGGCTACGCCTTCTTCGTCGAAGCCGACACATTCGCCTGGCTGACGCCGTTCGCGGTGCTGGGCCTGCCGGCCTATCTTTCGATCTTCACGGCGATCGGCTTTGCGCTGGCGCGCCTGCTCTGGAGCAAGAACGCCACGCGCGTGCTGGCGCTCGCAGCGAGCCTCACCATCAGCGAATGGCTGCGCGGCCATGCGCTGACCGGCTTTCCCTGGAACACGTTCGGCTATGCGTTGTCCGAGCCATTGCCGCTGGCGCAGACGGCCTCGCTGATCGGCCTGTGGGGCGTGACGTTCCTGACGATTGCGATCTTCGCGAGCCCGGCGACGCTGATCGACCGCACGCCGGATCGGCGCCTGCAATGGCGGGTGCCGGCCGCGGCCGTCGCGCTCCTGCTCGTCATGAGCATCTTTGGCGCAATCCGCCTGTCGCTGCATCCGACCACGATCGTATCCGGCGCCAAGCTGCGCCTGATGCAGCCCAACCTGCAGCAGGACGAGAAATTCAACTATGCCGCCAAGCCGGAGGTGATGAAGAAGTACCTTGCGCTGTCGGACCGCGCCTCCGGCCCGCAATCGACCGGCGTGCGGGATGCCACCATCCTGATCTGGCCGGAATCCGCCTTTCCGTTCTTCCTGACCCGCGAAGCCGACGCGATGGCGCAAATAGCCGATCTGTTGCCGAAGGGCACGGTGCTGATCACGGGATCGGTCCGCGCGCCCGATGTGCCGCGGGGCACGCCGATCACGCGCGCTTACAACTCGATCTACGTGATCGATCACGACGGCAGCGTGCTCGCCGTGTACGACAAGCTGCATCTGGTACCGTTCGGAGAATTTCTTCCGTACCAGTCGTTGATGGAGAAGCTCGGTTTCGAGCAACTGACGCGTGTGCGCGGCGGCTTCATTCCAGGCACCGTGCGGCATGCGCTCCCCGTTGCCGGCGCGCCGCCCGTGTTGCCGTTGATCTGCTACGAGGCGATCTTTCCCGACGAAGTGGCTGTACGCAACGAACGTCCGGGCTGGATCGTGAACCTGACCAATGACGGCTGGTTCGGCATCTCGACCGGTCCCTACCAGCACCTGGAACAGTCGCGGATGCGCGCGATCGAGCTCGGATTGCCGCTGGTCCGCTCGGCCAATACCGGCATCTCCGCAGTGATCGATCCGGTCGGCCGCACCGTCGCGAGCCTCGGTCTCGGCCTCGAAGGCATTTTGGATGCAAACCTGCCGGCCGCGATCCCACCGACGGTTTATGCACGGGTGGGTGATGTGCCCGCAATCATGCTCGTCGCGGTGGCCGTGCTGTTGGCGGTCCGCCGACGAATAGGCAAACGCCAGCCCTGATCGCACCGCCGCCGCAGCGGCCGGAATCCTTTGACAACCGTAGTCCCACGGTTGACAGACTGCACGCGGGCTCCCCATTCTGCACCGGCTGCGAAAGATGGCGGTGCATTGCTAAATTTCTCCGCAATGTTTCCCAATAACAGGGTTTGATTTTGACGGTGCTGCACCCGAGGCATGCTTGATCATTGCGCCGAAGGTGGTGTTTGGAGGGCTGAGGAAATGTCGAAAGCGCCCAACCCTGTTGACAAATATGTCGGCAGTCGCGTGCGCATGCGCCGCATCATGTTGGGCATGAGCCAGGAGAAGCTCGGTGAAGCTTTGGGCCTGACTTTCCAGCAGATTCAGAAGTACGAGAAGGGCACCAACCGGGTCGGCGCAAGCCGCATCCAGCAGATCGCGGAGATTCTGCAGGTGCCGGTGTCCTTCCTGTTCGAGGGCGGCCCGAGCGGCGTGCCGGGTCCGGATGGCTTCAGCGAAGGCGCCTCGCCCTCTTACGTCTCGGACTTTCTCGCCACCTCCGAAGGGCTCGCTTTGACCAAGGCGTTCACGCGAATCACTGATTCGAAGATGCGCCGCTCGATCGTCGATCTCGTCGAGCAGATTGCGGCCCGCGAAGGTCCGGACAAGCGTTGAAGCTCATGTCCCCCGCGATTTGAGACTGCATCAAATCTGGCCTATGTCGTCATTTACGACCGCGCTTTGATGCGCGTCCGCTTCGATGATGCGATTCAAAGGCACAGATGCGTCCATGACCGGCTCCAATTGGTTCGATTCACAAACTATTCTCGATGGCATCCGCCGCTGGGTGGAGATCGAGACGCCGACGGAAGCACCTGAACAGGTCAACAAGCTGGTCTCCGTGGTCGCGGAGCAATACGGCGACCTGCCCGTCACGCTCGAGCGCATCGCGGGCGCGGACGGCTGCGGCGATCATCTCGTGGCGCGCACGAATTGGGGGCAGGATCAGCCGGGCATCCTGGTGCTGAGCCATCTCGATACCGTCCATCCCATCGGCTTCATCGAGCGCCTGCCGTTCAAGGTCGAAGGCGACGTCGCGTTCGGTCCGGGCATCTACGACATGAAAGGCGGCGCCTACATCGCCCACCACGCCTTCCGCGCGCTTTGCGCGACGGGCGATCGCTCGCCGCTCGGCATCACGCATCTGTTCACCTCCGACGAGGAGATCGGCAGCCCGACCTCGCGTGCGCTGATCGAGCAGGAAGGGCGCAAGGCCAAATACGTGCTGGTGACCGAGCCGGCGCGCGACGGCGGCAAGATCGTCACCGGGCGCAAGGGCGTCGGACGCTTCCGGGTATTCATCAAGGGCGTGCCCGCGCATGCCGGCTCGCGGCCCGAAGACGGCCGCAGCGCCGTCCGCGAACTCGGCAACGTCATCCTGGCGCTGGAAGGAATGAACGATGTTGCGCGCGGCGTGACCGTCAATGTCGGCGTGGTGCGCGGCGGCACGCGCCCCAACGTCACGCCCGAGGAGGCCTATGCGGAAGTCGATCTGCGCGTCGTGAGCCTCAAGGACGCGGACGAGTTCGTCGGCAAGATTCTCTCTTTGACCTCGAAGACCGAGGGCGTCACCGTCACGGTCACCGGCGAACTCAACCGGCCGCCTTACGAGAAGAGCAATGCAGGCGCCTCGCTGTACGAGCATGCCAGGACGCTCGCGGGCGAGATCGGCTTCGAGCTGATCGACACCCACACCGGCGGCGGCTCGGACGGCAATTTCACCGCTCCCTTCACCGCAACGCTCGACGGGCTCGGCGTCGACGGCAAGGGTGCACACACCCATTATGAGCAGCTCTATATCTCCTCGCTCGCACCGCGTGCGCGGCTGCTCCATCGCCTGTATCAGACGCTGCGATGAGCGAGCGTAAATCAAGCCCCGACCGCGACGACAGCGAGCGCGCCTTCTTCGGGCGCCGCAAGGGCCACAAGCTGAGGCAACACCAGGCCGTCTTGATCGAGCAGCTGCTGCCGCATCTTGCCCTCGATATCGACGGTGAGGCGCCGGCGGACGCCCGCGACATCTTCGATCCCGCAGCCGACGACGTCAGGCTCGAGATCGGCTTCGGCGGCGGCGAGCATCTCGCGGCCGAGGCACAAAACTTTCCTGCCACCGGCTTCATCGGCTGCGAGCCCTATGTCAACGGCATGGCCAAGATCCTCGCGCAGATCGAGGCGGCCAACATCGGCAACATCCGCCTGTTCGCGGGCGATGCCGCCGAGCTCTTGGCTTGGCTTCCCAAGGAGTCGCTGTCGCGGATCGACCTGATCCATCCCGATCCCTGGCCGAAGCGGCGACACTGGAAGCGGCGCTTCGTCCAGGACCGCACCATTGCCGCGATGGCGCGCGTGCTCAAGCGAGGCGGCGAATTCCGCTTCGTCTGCGACATCGACGATTACTGCGCCTGGACACTGTCGCATCTTGCGCGCTCGCAGGACTTCGTCTGGCTCGCCGAATGCGCCGACGATTTCCGGCTTCCATGGCCGGGCTACACCATGACGCGCTACGGCCGAAAGGCCGCGCGCGAGGGACGCAAGGCGGCTTATCTGCGGTTCAGGCGGGTGTAGATTTCGCGTGCACTCCATCTGCAGTCGTCATGCCCGGGCTTGCCCCGGGCATCCACGCACTTCCTCTCCGTGTGACGAAGAACGTGGATGGCCGGGACATAGGCGAGCGCGAGCGACGCCGTCCTTCGGACGGCTATGCCCGGCCATGACGACAAAGCCTGTTCTTCAAATCGTCTGCCGGTTGCGCCAGAAATTCACGACGCGTTCGGCGGTCGTCGGCATCAGGCGCGTGAAGTTGATGCGGGCGGCCTCGATGTCGGCGTCGGCCGGCGTGCGGTTCGAGCCGTACCAGAGCAGGATAAGCGCGCGTACCGTGGGCCAGCCGAGGTTCAGCACCCGACCGAGGATCAGCAGCGGATCGTAGCGGTCGCCTGCGATCAGGCGGTCGAGGACCTGGAGGCGAACGCCCGACATCGCCGACAGCGCGGCGACCGATTCCTCGTATTTGTGCGCCTTGGCGAAACCGAGCAGCGCGCTCTCGCCGAGATGGCCTTCGCGATTCAAGGTCAGCACCGTGCGCTGTGCCGCGGAGAAATCGCGGCGCGGACCCGGCGGCAGCGCGGCCTCCTCGATCGCCGCCATCGCGCGCTTGATCTCGACCTGGCGCGCGGGATTGACCACGGTGGAGAGGCGGCGGCGGATGACGTCGAGCGTGCCGTCGAGCAGCTGCTTCAGGTGCTCGCCGGAAAGGTCGTTGCGCTGGCCGATCTTCAGCGTCAGCACGCCGTCCTGCGCCGCGCGCTTGATCAGCTCGGAATAGCTGCCCGGCGAGAACACTGCACCGGCATTGGCTGCGGCACGGCGCACGACGTCGCGATCGCCGCGCTCGACCAGCACGTCGGTGACGACGGGCGACAAAGCGGGACGCTCGGTCATCGCCAGCAGATGACCCTGGCCCTTCAAGCGCGCGATCTCGACCAGTGCCGCGTCGTCGAGCACTGGCGAGCGGCGCAGCACGGGGCCGGCGACCGCGATCTCGTTTTCGCGCGCGAACTGATTGACGAGGTGCGGCGGCGCGTTGTTCAGACGCGAGAAGCGCTCGGACAGATCGACGCGCGATGCCAGCTCGGCATGGGGCACGAGATCGATCAGGAGATTGTCGAACAGATCGATCAACTCGGGGCGGAGCTTGTCCGCATCCCGGAAGAACAATTGGGAGATGGCGCGCGCGATCTCGCCGCGGCGGCGCGGATCGCCGCGCTTGACGATATCGTCCAGTCCAGGAATGAGCGACGTGGCAACGGTCATGAAAACGCAACTCGAACGGGGCACGCCGCGGGTGCGCCCTTGGTCCAAGCCGCCCCACAATCGGGGAATCTAGGCCTGCTTGATGAAGGAAGCGTTGCGCAGAGTCCGACGGGCGCAAAAAGGCCCCGTTCCCGCTGCAATGGGCCTTGTCCGGGGGTTGAGAAAGCGCTATATCAGCGCCAATTCATCTTCTCATACGATCCGCGTAGTGAGAGTGGGCCCGCAAGGACCCGCTCTTTTTTATTACCTGAACGCGGCTCGGCGGGAGATGTGCCCGACGCATCGTCGGGAAAGTTCCGAAGCGGGCTTTGAAATCGTAACCAAGCCTTAACCCAAGCCTTAACCAACGAGCGCTCTGACCCTGGACATGACCGAGCCGAACCCTGGTTCCACGGATGCCGAATTGCTGGCCGAGCCGCGGCTCGTGGTCGAGCCCGGCGTCGCGGCACGGGTGTCCGCGGTGGCAGGTCCCGTGCTGCAGGGCATGGGCTACCGCCTGGTCCGGATCCGTATTTCCGGCGAGGCCGGCTGCACCGTGCAGATCATGGCCGAGCGGCCGGACGGCTCGATGCAGATCGAGGATTGCGAGGCGATCTCGCGGGCTCTGTCGCCCGTGCTCGACGTCGCCGATCCCATCGACCGCGCCTATCGCCTCGAGATCTCTTCGCCGGGAATCGACCGCCCGCTGGTGCGCCGCTCCGATTTCGAGCGCTATTCCGGGCACCTGGTGAAGATCGAGATGGCGGTCGCGCATGAGGGGCGCAAGCGCTTCCGCGGCACGCTCGGCGCGGTCGAGGGCGACCGCGTGCATCTGCATCGCGACGATGCCAAGGCTGGCGACGATGCCGACGTTCTCCTGACGATGGAGGATATCGGCGAGGCCCGGCTGGTGCTGACCGACGAGTTGATCGCCGAATCCATGCGCCGCGGCAAGGCCGAGGCGCGCGAGATGCGGCGCAATCTCGGTCTCGAGCCGCCGCAGGCGCCGCACGCCAGGATCAGCGAGAAGACTACCAAGAACACCAAGCCGAAGAAGAAGCCGGCCCCGACCAACACGAAGAAACATCGCCTTGCCGCCGAACGCGCGCGGCGCGGCGAGATCGAGCCTGACCAAGGAGACTAGCCATGGCAGTCAGCGCCAACCGACTCGAATTGCTTCAGATCGCCGACGCCGTCGCACGCGAGAAGTCGATCGACCGCGGCATCGTCATCGCGGCGATGGAGGACGCCATCGCCAAGGCGGCGCGCGCACGTTACGGCAGCGAGACTGACGTTCATGCCGAGATCGACCCGAAGAAGGGCGAGCTGCGGCTGTCGCGCCACATGCTGGTGGTCGACAAGGTCGAGAATCACTCCAACCAGATCTCGCTGGTGGACGCGCAGCGCGCCAATCCCGGCGCCCAGGTCGGCGACACCATCGCCGACACCCTGCCGCCGCTGGAATATGGCCGCATCGCCGCGCAATCGGCCAAGCAGGTCATCGTGCAGAAGGTGCGCGAGGCCGAGCGCGACCGGCAGTACCAGGAATTCAAGGACCGCATCGGCGACATCGTCAATGGCGTCGTCAAGCGCGTCGAATATGGCAGCGTGATCGTCGATCTCGGCCGCGGCGAAGCCATCATCCGCCGCGACGAGATGCTGCCGCGCGAAGTATTCCGCAACGGCGACCGCGTTCGCGCCTACATCTTCGACGTCCGCCGCGAGACGAGAGGCCCGCAGATCTTCCTCTCCCGCACCCATCCCCAGTTCATGGCGAAGCTGTTCGCGCAGGAAGTGCCGGAGATCTATGACGGCATCGTCGAGATCAAGGCGGTGGCCCGCGATCCGGGCTCGCGCGCGAAAATCGGCGTGATTTCCCGCGATTCCTCGGTCGATCCGGTCGGCGCCTGCGTCGGCATGCGCGGCTCGCGCGTGCAGGCCGTGGTCAACGAGCTGCAGGGCGAGAAGATCGACATCATTCCATGGTCGCCCGACATCGCGACCTTCGTGGTCAACGCGCTGGCGCCGGCGGAAGTCTCCAAGGTCGTGATCGACGAGGACCGCGAGCGCATCGAGGTCGTGGTGCCCGACACCAACAACCAGCTCTCGCTCGCGATCGGCCGCCGCGGCCAGAACGTGCGCCTGGCCTCGCAGCTCACCGGCTGGGATATCGACATCCTGACCGAGCAGGAGGAATCGGAGCGCCGCCAGGCCGACTTCGAGAACTCGACCCGGGTCTTCATGGAATCGCTCAACGTCGACGAAGTGGTTGGCCAGCTGCTGGCGTCCGAGGGCTTCACCTCGGTCGAGGAGCTCGCGATGGTGGACGTCAAGGAGCTCGCCGGCATCGAGGGCTTCGACGAGGAGACCGCGCAGGAGCTGCAGAACCGCGCCCGCGAATATCTGGAGCAGCAGGAAGCCGAGCTCGAGGCGAGGCGCAAGGAGCTCGGCGTCGATGACGCGCTCAAGGACGTGCCCGGCGTGACCTCGAAGATGCTGGTGAAGTTTGGCGAGAACGACATCAAGAGCGTCGAGGACCTCGCCGGCTGCGCCACCGACGATCTGGTCGGCTGGACCGAGCGCAAGGAAGGCAGCGAGCCGACCAAGCACGCCGGTGCGCTGGATGGCATCGACATCTCCCGTGACGACGCCGAAGCGATGATCATGCAGGCCCGCGTCAAGGCCGGCTGGATCACCGAAGCCGATCTCGCCAAGCCCACCGAGGAGGCCGAGGCGACCGAAGATCAACCGGCTTAAGGGCAAAGGAGAATGTCGCCCGGATGCTTGCAGATTCCGACCTCGAACTTGACCATGGCCCGCGGACCGAAAGGTCCGCGACCATGCGCATGTGCGCGGTCAGCCGCGAGGTCCGGCCGATCGACGAGCTGATCCGCTTCGTTGCATCGCCTGACGGACAAATAGTTCCCGATCTCAAGCGCAAGCTGCCCGGACGCGGGATGTGGCTCACCGCCTCCCGCAAGACGGTTGCGGAAGCGGTGCGGCGTCACCAATTTAGCAAGGCCTTCAAGCGCGAGCTGCGCATCCCTCAGACGCTTCCCACCGACATCGAGGCGCTCCTGGTCCGGAGCGTGACCGAAGCCCTTGGGATCGCCGCCAAGGCGGGCCAGGTCGTGGCCGGCTTCGGCAAGGTCGAGAGCGCCCTCCGGGAAGGAACGGTCGAGGTCCTGATCCATGCCGGCGACGGGGCCGCGGACGGAATCCGCAAATTGGACATGCTGGCGCGTCAGAATGCCGGGAATCGCGGTGCTAAGGCGCAGATTCCCGTCGTCACCGCTCTGAAATCGGTAGAATTGGATTTGGCACTGACCCGGTCAAATGTGATACATGCTGCCCTGCTCGCGGGCCCGGCGAGCAAGTCATTCCTGTCACGTAGCCAGATCCTGGTCCGATACCGGATGGCGGACGACGACAAGACTGCCGAAAAACCCGGCCAGGATTTCTGAGAGACAACGACGACCCGATTGGATGGTGCGGCAACGCACAACACTGATAAATCAGGATTAGGACTGCTGAATGGTTGATACCAAGACCCCTGGCGACAAGAAGCTGAGCGTTCCGAGCAAGACGCTATCGCTCAAGCCGCGCGTCGAAACGGGCACCGTGCGCCAGAGCTTCAGCCATGGCCGCAGCAAGCAGGTCGTGGTCGAGAAGCGCGGCAAGCGCCGCATTGGCGATGGACCCGAGCCGCACGCGCCCGAGGTGACGGCAAAGCCGGCGCCGGCCGCACCCGCCGCGCCGCCGCGTCCGGCTCCGCCCCCGCCGCGCAACGCCGGTTCCGGCGTGGTGCTTCGCACCCTCACCGAGGATGAGCGTTCGGCCCGTGCCAGCGCGCTCGCCGACGCCAAGCTGCGCGAGGTCGAGGAACGCCGCCAGGCCGAGGAAGAGGCCCAGCGCCGCGCCGCCCGTGAGGCTGCCGAGCGCGCCGAGCGCGAAGCCGCCGAATCCCGCCGCAAGGCCGAGGAAGAGCGCCACCGTCACGAGGACGAAGCCAAGCGGAAGGCCGAGACCGAGGCCAAGAAGCGTTTCGGCGAAGGTGAGCAGCCGACATCCGCCGCGCGCCCCGCGACCGCAACACCCGCCGCTTCCGCACCGCGCCCCGGTGCGCCTGCGTCCCGGCCTGGAACCAGCACCACAGCACGTCCGGGAACCACGACGGCGCGCCCTGCAACCACGACCGCGCAGCGTCCGGGTGGACCGGCCGGCCGCGGCCCGGCCGTTGCGGCCGAAGCTGACGACGACGAGGCGCCGCGCCAGATCCGCCGCGGCCCCGGCGGCGCCGCGCGTCCCGTGGTAGCCCCCAAGCCCACCCACAAGCCCGGCCCGCAGAAGGAGCGCGGCCGCCTGACCGTCGTCACCGCGCTCAATGCCGACGAGGTGCGCGAGCGCTCGATCGCCTCGTTCCGCCGCCGCACCCAGCGCCTGAAGGGCCACGCCTCGAACGAGCCCAAGGAAAAGCTCATCCGCGAAGTGGTCATTCCGGAAGCGATCACCATCCAGGAACTCGCCAACCGCATGTCCGAGCGCGCGGTCGACGTCATCCGCATGCTGATGAAGCAGGGCGCGATGCACAAGATCACCGACGTGATCGACGCCGACACCGCGCAGCTGATTGCCGAAGAGCTCGGCCACACCGTCAAGCGCGTTGCCGCCTCCGACGTTGAAGAAGGTCTGTTCGACGCGACCGACGATTCGACCGACACCGAGACCCGTTCGCCCGTGGTGACCGTCATGGGTCACGTCGACCACGGCAAGACCTCGCTGCTCGACGCGCTCCGTCACGCCAACGTGGTCTCCGGCGAAGCCGGCGGCATCACCCAGCACATCGGCGCCTATCAGGTGACATCGCCTGAAACCGGCAAGAAGATCACCTTCATCGACACGCCCGGCCACGCCGCGTTCACCGCGATGCGCGCCCGCGGCGCCAAGGTGACCGACATCGTCGTGCTGGTGGTCGCGGCCGATGACGGCGTGATGCCGCAGACGGTCGAAGCCATCAATCACGCCAAGGCGGCCGGCGTGCCGATCATCGTTGCCATCAACAAGATCGACAAGCCCGACGCCAAGCCCGAGCGCGTGCGCACCGAGCTGCTCCAGCACGAGGTGCAGGTGGAATCTTTCGGCGGCGAAGTCGTCGACGTCGAGGTGTCCGCCAAGAACAAGACCAATCTCGACAAGCTGCTCGAGATGATCGCGCTGCAGGCCGAAATCCTCGACCTCAAGACCAATTCGGAGCGTCCGGCCGAAGGCACCGTGATCGAGGCCAAGCTCGATCGCGGCCGCGGTCCGGTCGCGACCGTGCTGGTGCAGCGCGGAACGCTTCGCGTCGGCGACATCATCGTCGCCGGTGCCGAAATGGGCCGCGTCCGCGCGCTGATCTCCGATCAGGGCGAGACCGTGCAGGAGGCCGGCCCCTCGGTGCCGGTCGAGGTGCTCGGCTTCAACGGCCCGCCCGAGGCCGGCGATCGTCTCGCGGTGGTCGAGAACGAAGCCCGCGCCCGCCAGGTCACCAGCTACCGCGCGCACCAGAAGCGCGAGAACGCGGCAGCCTCGATCTCCGGCATGCGCGGCTCGCTCGAGCAGATGATGTCGCAATTGAAGACGGCGGGCCGCAAGGAATTCCCGCTGATCGTCAAGGCCGACGTGCAGGGCTCGCTGGAAGCCATCCTCGGCTCGCTGGAGAAGCTCGGCACCGACGAGGTCGCCGCCCGCATCCTGCATGCCGGCGTCGGCGGCATCTCGGAATCCGACGTGACGCTGGCCGAAGGCTTCAACGCCGCGATCATCGGCTTCTCGGTTCGAGCCAACAAGGAGGCCGCTGCGGCCGCCAAGCGCAACGGCATCGAGATCCGCTACTACAACATCATCTACGACCTCGTGGACGACGTGAAGAAGGCGATGAGCGGTCTGCTCGCGCCGACCTTGCGCGAAACCATGCTGGGCAATGCCGAGATCCTGGAGATCTTCAACATCTCCAAGGTCGGCAAGGTAGCCGGCTGCCGCGTCACCGACGGCACGGTGGAACGCGGCGCCAATGTGCGCCTCATCCGCGACAACGTCGTCGTGCACGAAGGCAAGCTGTCGACGCTGAAGCGCTTCAAGGACGAAGTGAAGGAAGTCCAGTCCGGCCAGGAATGCGGCATGGCCTTCGAGAACTACCACGACATGCGTGCCGGTGACGTGATCGAATGTTATCGCGTGGAGACGATCCAGCGCTCCCTGTAAGTCCAAGTCTTACCGAAGCGTTCGGATCTTTTTGAACTGAGATTGCGGGAGTGCGATGGCCGGATTTTTCCGGCCATCCACCCCTCTTCGTTTCAACAGGACAAATGACAATGCCCGTGTCCCAGATGCGGGCATGACGAGGTGATTTTCGAAAAATGCCACGGCATCATCAGAAGAAGGGTTCCGCGCCCGGCGGCTCGCAGCGTCAGTTGCGCGTCGGCGAGCAGGTTCGCCACGCGATGGCCGATATTCTGGCGCAAGGCAATGTGCATGATGCCGACCTCGAAGGTCACATCATCACCGTGCCGGAGGTACGGATGTCGCCCGACCTGAAGCTCGCGACGGTCTACGTGATGCCGCTCGGTGGCCGCGACACCGAGATCGTCATCGCTGCGCTCGAGCGCAACAAGAAGTTCTTGCGCGGCGAGGTCGCGCGGCGCGTTAACCTGAAATTTGCACCTGACATTCGCTTCCGCGTCGACGAACGATTCGACGAAGCGGAACGGATCGAGAAGCTTTTGCGAACGCCTGCGGTGCAGAAGGATTTGGAACAGGATCCGCATTCGGATCGGGAAGAAGAGCAATGACCATGGACCCCGCTCACGGCACGATCGGCGGCAACGACACCGATCAGCGCGACGCGCAGACCAACGATTTCGCGGAGATGGGCGGCAATTCGCAGCCGCATCAGGAGCCGCGCCGCGTCAACAACGATCCGCGGGCCAAGCAGCAGAAGGGCAACCAGGCCCGCCGCGACCGCCGCGACGTCCATGGCTGGGTCGTGCTCGACAAGCCGATCGGCATGACCTCGACGCAGGCCGTCGCCGTGCTCAAGCGCCTGTTCAACGCCAAGCGCGCCGGACACGCCGGCACGCTCGATCCGCTCGCCTCGGGGGGCTTGCCAATCGCGCTCGGGGAAGCCACCAAGACCGTCCCCTTCGTGATGGACGGCCGCAAGCGCTACCGCTTCACGGTCTGCTGGGGCCAGGAGCGCGATACCGACGACATCGAGGGCCGGGTGACCGCGACCTCGGAGCAGCGTCCGAGCCGGGAGGCCATCCTGGCGCTGCTGCCCCGCTTCACCGGGGTGATCGAGCAGATCCCGCCGCGCTATTCGGCGATCAAGGTCCAGGGCGAGCGCGCCTATGACCTCGCCCGCGACGGCGAGGTTGTGGAACTGGCGCCCCGCCCGGTCGAGATTCACCATTTAACCCTTGTCGATCAACCAGATAACGACCGGGCCGTGTTCGAGGCCGAATGCGGCAAGGGCACCTATGTGCGGGCGCTCGCCCGCGATATGGGCCGGATTCTCGGCACTTACGGCCATATCTGCGCGCTGAGGCGGACCCTGGTCGGCCCATTTGGCGAAAACGACATGATTCCGCTGGATCAGTTGGAGGCTTTGTGCGATAGAGCCGCGTCCGGCGAGGGCAGCCTCGCCGACGCGCTTTTGCCCGTTGAGACCGCGCTGGACGACATCCCGGCACTGGCCGTCACTCGGGCTGATGCGGCAAGGCTCCATCGGGGCCAGGCCGTTTTGTTGCGCGGACGGGATGCGCCCACTTGTAGCGGCACAGTCTATGTCACGGTGGCAGGCCGTCTTTTGGCGCTTGCCGAAGTTGGCAATGGCGAAATCATCCCCAAGCGTGTGTTCAACCTGACCGGCCTGACTGCCAGCCCCGGTCGCAACGAGAGAAATTGACGATGTCGATTGCCGCAGAACGCAAAGCGGAAGTCATCAAGACGAATGCCACCAAGGCCGGCGACACCGGCTCGCCCGAGGTTCAGGTCGCGATCCTGTCGGAACGCATCAACAACCTCACCAACCATTTCAAGACCCACGTGAAGGACAACCATTCGCGTCGCGGCCTCTTGAAGCTGGTCTCGACCCGCCGCTCGCTCCTCGACTATCTCAAGAAGAAGGACGAGGCGCGGTACAAGGCGCTGCTCGAGAAGCACAATATTCGTCGTTAAGAGTTCCTGCGCGCGCCACCGGCGCGCGTTTTCGCGCGTGGTTTCGAACGAAAGCGCTTGTTTTAAGCTTTTTGATCGAGGTTGCGTGCGCGTCGGATGCGGATTGTTGATTCGCGTCCGGGCATGATGAGCGAAGATCGAAGTTTCGGTGTTTGCATTCGTGCCGACTGACAGTCCAGCAGCAATCCGGCGGCTGGGCACAACGGGCAAGGCGCCCGTATGACCCGAAAGGATGGACGCCATCCGACATCCAAAAACCATGGCAGGATCGCAGGACGCTGATCATCCGCTCCGATCAGCGTCCCGCAATCTTGCGCATGGTTTTTGTTTTTGGAAGCGTCCCTTCTTTCGAGAACCCATGAAAGAAGACCTCTATGTTCAATAAGCATTCAGTCGAGATCGACTGGGGCGGACGCCCACTCAAGCTCGAAACCGGCAAGATCGCCCGCCAGGCCGACGGCGCCGTCGTCGCCACCTATGGCGAGACCGTGGTGCTCGCCACCGTCGTCGCGGCGAAGGCGCCGCGCGAGGGCGTCGACTTCCTGCCGCTGACCGTCGATTACCAGGAAAAGGCCTACGCTGCGGGCCGCATTCCCGGCGGCTATTTCAAGCGCGAGGGCCGTCCGACCGAGAAGGAGACGCTGGTCTCCCGCCTGATCGACCGACCGATCCGCCCGCTGTTCGTCGACGGCTGGCGTAACGAGACCCAGGTGATCGTCACCGTGCTGTCGCACGACATGGAGAACGATCCCGACGTCGTGGCGATGGTCGCGGCCTCCGCGGCGCTGACGCTGTCCGGCGTGCCGTTCAAGGGCCCGATCGGCGCGGCCCGCGTCGGCTTCGCCAACGACGAGTTCATTCTCAATCCGACGCTCGACGAGATGGTCGACACCCAGCTCGACCTCGTCGTCGCCGGCACTGCCGACGCCGTGCTGATGGTGGAATCGGAAGCCAAGGAACTGAACGAAGACATCATGCTCGGCGCGGTGATGTTTGGTCACCGCCACTTCCAGCCTGTCATCAACGCGATCATCGAGCTCGCCGAGAAGGCCGCCAAGGAGCCGCGCGAAGTCACCGTCATCGACAACGCCGCGCTCGAGAAGGAGATGCTCGGCCTGGTCGAGCAGGAGCTGCGCGCCGCCTATGCGATTCCGATCAAGCAGCAGCGTTATGCCGCCGTCGGCGTCGTCAAGGAAAAGGTGATGGCCCACTACTTCCCGGAGGGCCAGGAGCCGAAATACGACAAGCTCCGTGTCGCCGGCGTGTTCAAGGAGCTCGAGGCCAAGATCGTTCGCTGGAATATTCTCGACACCGGCAAGCGCATCGACGGCCGCGACAGCAAGACGGTGCGCAACATCGTCGCCGAGGTCGGCGTGCTGCCCCGCGCCCACGGCTCGGCGCTGTTCACCCGCGGCGAGACCCAGGCGATGGTCGTGACCACGCTCGGCACCGGCGAGGACGAGCAGTACATCGACGCGCTGTCCGGGACGTACAAGGAAACGTTCCTGCTGCACTACAACTTCCCGCCCTATTCGGTCGGCGAGACCGGCCGCCTCGGCGGCACCAAGCGCCGCGAGATCGGCCACGGCAAGCTGGCCTGGCGCGCGATTCGTCCGGTGCTGCCGCCGCACCATGAATTCCCCTACACCACGCGTGTGGTGTCGGAGATCACCGAGTCCAACGGCTCGTCCTCGATGGCTTCGGTCTGCGGCGCCTCGCTGGCGCTGATGGATGCGGGCGTGCCGCTGAAGCGGCCGACCGCGGGCATCGCGATGGGCCTGATCCTCGAAGACAAGCGCTTTGCGGTTCTCTCGGACATCCTCGGCGACGAGGACCATCTCGGCGACATGGACTTCAAGGTCGCCGGCACGGAAGCGGGCATCACCTCGCTCCAGATGGACATCAAGATCGAGGGCATCACCGAAGAGATCATGAAGGTCGCGCTGGCTCAGGCCAAGGACGGCCGCATCCATATCCTCGGCGAGATGGCCAAGGCCCTCACCGCGGCCCGCGCCGAGCTCGGCGAATACGCGCCGCGCATCGAGACCTTCAAGATCGCCACCGACAAGATTCGCGAAGTGATCGGCACCGGCGGCAAGGTGATCCGCGAGATCGTCGAGAAGACCGGCGCCAAGGTCAACATCGAGGATGACGGCACCGTGAAGGTCGCCTCCAGCGACGGCGAGGCGATGAAGGCGGCGATCAAGTGGATCAAGTCGATCGCGTCCGATCCGGAAGTCGGCCAGATCTATGACGGCACTGTCGTCAAGGTGATGGAGTTCGGCGCCTTCGTGAACTTCTTCGGTTCCAAGGATGGTCTCGTCCACATCAGCCAGCTCGCGGCCAACCGCGTGCAGAAGACCTCCGACGTCGTCAAGGAAGGCGACAAGGTCAAGGTCAAGCTGCTCGGCTTCGACGATCGCGGCAAGACCCGCCTGTCGATGAAGGTGGTCGACCAGACCACGGGCGAAGACCTCGAAGGCAAGGACAAGGGCGGCGAGGGCGAGAAGGCCCCGCGCGAAGCCGCCGGCGAGTAAGGCCTCGCGACAGTCCGGAAACGCGAAGGGCGGCCGAGAGGCCGCCCTTTTTCTTTGCCGTGCCGCCTGCATCATCGCAGGCCATGCGCGCTTCCGCCGCAGCGTCGGAGTGACCGCGTTCGAAACCCGGAATGGTTGGTGTTGCGTAACTATCGTACCGCCGTACGCTTCATCAGCGGATCGTCCCAAGACAGGAGAACCAAATGACGTCCATATCCCGGCGCCGCCTCATGTTCACTGCAACCGGCCTCGTCGCGGCTGCCGCTGCCCCGCGCATGGCGTTTGCGCAAGCCGCCGCAGGGCCGTTCAAGCTCGATCCTTTGGCCTATCCGGCGAATGCGCTGGAACCGCATATCGATGCCAAGACGATGGAGATTCATCACGGCCGCCATCATCAGGCGTTCATCACCAACCTGAACAATTTCGCCAAGGACAATCCGCAGATCGCGGGAAAGCCGGTCAGCGAAGTGCTCGGCAATCTCGGCGCCGTTCCCGACGCGATCCGCACTGGCGTCCGCAACAACATGGGCGGCCACGCCAACCACACGATGTTCTGGCAGATCATGGGACCGAACGGCGGCAAGCCGGAAGGTGCCCTGCTCGCCGCGATCGACAGCGATCTCGGTGGCATGGAGAAATTGCAAACGGACTTCAACGCTGCCGGCGGACGGGTCTTCGGCTCGGGCTGGGTGTTCGTGACTGTCAGCAAGGATGGCAAGCTCGCCATCGAAACGCGACCCAACCAGGACAATCCGATGATGGACGGCAAGCGGGCGCTGCTCGGCAATGACGTCTGGGAGCACGCCTACTATCTGAACTACCAGAACCGGCGCGCCGATTATCTCAAGGCATGGTGGAACACAGTGAACTGGAAGGCGGTGGGCGAGCGCTACGCTGCCGCGAAGGCCGGCACACTCGACGTGTAACGCCGATCCGGGATGATGAAAAAAGGGCGGCCTCTCGGCCGCCCTTTTGTTTGCGGGCCCCCGATCAGGATCGCGCCGCGATGTCGTAGCGGTCGAGGTTCATCACCTTGGTCCAGGCTTTCGCAAAGTCCTTCACGAACTTCTCCTTGGAGTCCGAGGTGGCATAGACCTCGGCGAAGGCGCGAAGCTGCGAGTGCGAGCCGAAGATCAGATCGACGCGCGTTGCGGTCCACTTGACGGTGTTGGTCTTGCGGTCGCGGCCTTCGTAGACGCCGTCCGCACCGGGCGGTGCCCACTGCGTGCTCATGTCGAGCAGGTTGACGAAATAGTCGTTGCTTAGCGTTCCCACCTTCGAGGTGAAGACGCCGTGCTTCAACCCGCCGGCATTGGCGCCGAGCACACGCAGGCCACCGACCAGCACCGTCATCTCCGGACCGGTCAGCCGCAGCAGCTGGGCGCGGTCGACGAGGGCCTCTTCGGGCTGCATGAACTGATGCCGCTTGCCGATGTAGTTGCGGAAGCCATCGGCTCGCGGCTCCAGCGGGGCGAAGGAGGCCGCATCGGTCTGCTCCTGCGAAGCATCCATGCGGCCCGGCGTGAAGCCGACCTTGACGTCGACGCCGGCATCCTTGGCAGCCTTCTCGACGGCGGCGGTGCCGCCGAGCACGATCAGGTCGGCGAGCGAGACCTTCTTGGCGCCGGATGAGGCGTTGAAGTCCTTCTGGATCGCTTCGAGCTTGCCGAGCACCTTGGCGAGCTGAGCCGGCTCGTTGACCTCCCAGGCCTTCTGCGGAGCAAGGCGGATGCGCGCACCGTTGGCGCCGCCGCGCTTGTCCGAGCCGCGGAACGTCGAGGCCGAGGCCCAGGCCGTCGAGACCAACTCCGGCACCGTCAGGCCCGAGGCCAGGATCTTCGACTTGAGGGCCGCGATGTCCTGCTCACTGACCAGCTCGTGGTTCACGGCCGGGATCGGATCCTGCCAGATCAGCGTCTCCTTCGGCACCAGCGGGCCGAGATAGCGCTGGATCGGACCCATGTCGCGATGGGTGAGCTTGAACCAGGCACGGGCGAAGGCGTCCGCGAACTGATCCGGGTTCTCCAGGAAGCGACGCGAGATCTTCTCATATGCGGGATCGAAGCGCAGCGAGAGGTCGGTCGTCAGCATGGTCGGCCGATGCTTCTTCGACGGATCGAACGCGTCCGGAATGATCGCTTCGGCGTTCTTGGCGGTCCATTGCTGAGCGCCGGCCGGGCTCTTCGTCAGCTCCCATTCGAAGTTGAAGAGATTTTCGAAGAAGTTGTTGCTCCACTTCGTCGGCGTCTTCGTCCAGGTCACTTCCAGACCGCTGGTGATGGAGTCGGCGGAGTGGCCCGCCCCATGCTTGCTCTTCCAGCCGAGGCCCTGGTCTTCAAGCGCACCGGCTTCCGGTTCTGGACCGACCAGCGAGGGATCGCCGGCGCCATGGGTCTTGCCGAAGCTGTGGCCGCCAGCGATCAGCGCGACGGTCTCCTCGTCGTTCATCGCCATGCGGGCGAAGGTCTCGCGGATGTCCTTGGCCGCGGCGACCGGATCCGGCTTGCCGTTCGGGCCTTCCGGATTGACGTAGATGAGGCCCATCTGCACCGCGCCGAGCGGCTCGGCGAGCTGGCGCTCGCCGCTGTAGCGCTCATCACCGAGCCAGGTGCCTTCCGGCCCCCAATAGAGCTCTTCCGGCTCCCAGACGTCGACGCGACCGCCGGCGAAACCAAAGGTCTTGAAGCCCATCGATTCGAGCGCGACGTTGCCGGCGAGCACCATCAGGTCGGCCCAGGAAATCTTCTGGCCGTATTTCTGCTTGATCGGCCAGAGCAGACGGCGCGCCTTGTCGAGATTGGCGTTGTCGGGCCAGCTGTTGAGCGGGGCGAAACGCTGCTGACCGGCGCCGGCGCCGCCGCGGCCGTCGGTGGTGCGATAGGTGCCGGCGCTGTGCCAGGCCATGCGGATCATGAGGCCGCCATAGTGGCCGAAGTCGGCCGGCCACCATTCCTGAGAATCCGTCATCAACGCGGTCAGGTCCTTGATGACCGCGTTCAGGTCGAGCGACTTGAACTCCTTGGCGTAATCGAAGTCCTTGTCCATCGGATCGGACTTGTCGGAATTCTTGTGCAGCACCTCGATGTTGAGCTGCGTCGGCCACCAATCGCGGTTTGAGCGCGTGGGTTTTCCGCCCGAAAACGGGCACTTCGAAGTGTCGTCCATGAATACCTCCTCTGGCGGCGTCGAACTCGCGCCCTTGGCCAGGTAGAACCACTCTAAGCGTCGCGTCCTATCAGGGGAAGTTGACTTTAGTGATCGCTGCGATAGGATTTTCTGATGATCAATCTGACGCTGCGCCAGCTCCGGTATTTCGATGCGCTGGCGCGCCACGGCCATTTCGGCCGTGCCGCCGAGGCCTGCTCGATCTCGCAGCCGGCGCTGTCGATGCAGATCAAGGAACTGGAGGAGACGCTCGGCGGCCTGTTGCTGGAGCGCAGCGCGCGCCAGGTCGCGCTGACCCGGTTCGGCGAGGAGCTGGCGCAACGGGTCCGCGACATCCTGCGCTCGGTCGACGAGCTCGGCGATTTCGCGCGCGCTTCGCAGGACCGCTTCGCCGGCCGCCTGCGCATCGGCATGATCCCGACCATCGCGCCCTATTTGCTGCCCAAGATCACCAAGAACCTCACGCGCATGCACCCGGAGCTCGACATCCGCGTGCGCGAGACCATGACGCCGCGGCTGATCCAGGAGCTGGTGGAGGGCCGGCTCGACACCGCCATCGTGGCGCTGCCGGTGTCGGAGCCCTCGCTCACCGAGGTCGCGCTGTTCGAGGAGAAGTTTCTGCTGGTGCGGCCGGGCGCCGATGAAGGCACGCCGGTGCCGTCGCGCGAGATGATGCGCGAGATGCGGCTTCTGCTGCTCGAGGAAGGGCACTGTTTCCGCGACCAGGCGCTCTCCTTCTGCAACATGCAGGCCGCGCCGCCGCGCGAGATGCTCGATGCGAACTCGCTATCGACGCTGGTGCAGATGGTCAGCGCCGGCATCGGCGTCACGTTGATCCCGGAGATGGCGGTGCCGGTGGAGACGCGCTCCGCCTCGGTCTCGCTGGCGCGCTTCCGCGACCCCGAGCCGTCGCGAACCATCGGCATGGTCTGGCGCAAGACCAGCCCGCTGTCGCGGCAGCTGCTGCAGATCTCCGAGGTGGTGTGCCTGTCCGCGGGCAAGGTGCGCGCGCGGCAATCCCTGCGCGGCCAGAAGGCTTGACTGGCTCATGTCGCATCCGGTCATCCGCCTCGCCCGCTCCGACGAATACGATGAGATCGGCCGCGTCTGGATGGAGAGCTGGGTCTCGACCGGGCTCGGCGAAGCCAGCGACTTCCTGCTGGCCAATTTGCGTGCGCGCATCAAGCGCGAGATCGAGAACGGCTGGAGCCTGTTCGTCGCCGACGATCGCGGCACGATCGGAGCGATGCTCGCGCTGCACCTGCCGAAGCTCTATCTCGACATGCTGTTCGTCGCGCCTGCCCATCAGGGCCGATCGCTCGGCCGGCAATTGCTCGCTTTCACGCGCACGCAAATGCCCGACGAGATCTATCTTCGCTGCGTCCGCGAGAACGAGAAGGCCTGGCGCTGGTACGAGCGCGAAGGTTTTGTGTTCGAGAAGGAAGAGATCGAGCCGTCGAACGGGTTCGTGATGAAGTGTTACCGGTGGAAGCGGCAACGGCCAGGCGGCGGGTAGGACGAGCGGGTCTTCACCTTGCGGTTGTCATCGGCGCGCACTAGTAGATGTCTCTCGTCGATGAGAATATCCTGGAAACCGCAACCTGCATCAGCCGTCCTATGTTTCGCATCTGCTTGACTACGATCTTTCTGTTAGGGCTCATCGCACGCGCGGCGGCCCAATCCGCTCCATCGCCGGCTCGGCCAGCCAAGAGCACCACGCCGAAAGCCGCCCCGAGCTCCAAACAGGCTGTCGCTGCGGATGCAGGACCGTGCGGGATTGGTCTCATTTCCGTCGTCGGCAACCGGTTCGGTGTTCAGCAGGTTGGCTTCACCATGTTTGGCAACGAGTACGTGCCCGTCGCGATCGATGGCTGGGGACTTGATGACATCGTCATGTCGCGGGTTCGCGCGGCCGCAGCCGGCAAATCTGTCAAGCGCCTCGCTTATTCACCGAGCGCCTGGGCGCAGGCTGGCGGATCCGGATCGCCGATGCTGAGACGAAACCAGGAGCGGCAGGAATTCGTTCAGCAGAGCGCGGCAGGCACCAAATGTCAGCTCTATGTCCTGGTCGAGAGATTTCAGAACGGCTTCAGCAACACGAATCAATCCGTCGAAGGATTTGGCATCGTGAAGTGGGGCAATCCCATCAAGCGACGCACGTTCCTGTTCGCGCTGACCTATATCACCGTGTACGACGGACAGTCGTTCGAGGTCGTCAAGAAGGGCGCGGCGTCAACGGATGCCGAACCCATGATGTCACGCTTGATCGGGATCAACCCGATCAGCGGCCCCAACAAGGAATTGGATGAGACGGCCTTTCCGGCGTCTGCCAACGAGGTGGCGGGCAACCAAGCGCTGCGCGATGGTGTCCGCACGCTGCTGACGACGAGTCTCGACAAAACGCTACCTCAGCTGCTCCAGCAATAAAGGTTCCCGCCATGATCAAGCTTTATTGGTCGCCCCGCTCGCGCTCGTTCACGACGCTCTGGCTGATGGAGGAGAGCGGCCTGCCCTATGAGCGCGTGCTGACCGACATCTCGACCGGCGCGCAGAAGGCGCCGGACTATCTGAAGATCAATCCGATGGGCAAGGTGCCGGCGCTGACCGACGGCGATGCCGCGCTCGCCGAAGCCGCCGCGATCTGCGCCTACATCGCCGACCGCTATCCCGAAACCAGGCTCGCGCCAGCCGTGACCGATCCGCGCCGGGCGCGCTACCTGCAATGGCTGTTCTTCTCGCCGGGCTGCATCGAGCCCGCCATTATCCAGATCTTCACCAAGATCGAGATCCCGACCTCGACCGCGGCCTGGGGCAGCGCGACGCAGGTGTTCGACGTGCTGGAGGCCGCGCTCGAGAAGGGCCCGTGGATTCTCGGCGAGGAATTTTCCGCGGCCGACGTCGTCATCGGCTCCGGCCTGAATTTCGCGGTGCGCCTGTTCAAGATGGTGCCGTCACGCCCGGCGTTCGACGCCTATCTCGCGCGCTGCACGGCGCGGCCGGCCTTCCAGCGCGCGGAGAAGATCGCGGCGGGTTAAGCAAGCTCTCGTAGGGTAGGCAAAGCGAAGTAGCTGCAGTAGCCCGGATGAGCGCAGCGCAATCCGGGGCAATCGCATCCGCGGATGAGCCTGTCCCGGATTTCGCTGCGCTCCATCCAGGCTACGAAGCTATTCCGATGACTTCAGATCATCCGGCCGCGGCATCAGGATGACGTTGTAGCCGGAATCCACATAATGGACTTCGCCGGTCACCCCGCCGGAGAGATCCGACAACAGATATAGCGCCGAGCCGCCGAGGTCGTCGAGCGTGACGCCGCGGCGCAGCGGCGAATGCTTCTGCATGAAGGCGAACATCGCCCGCGCCTCGCCGATGCCGGAGCCGGCGAGCGTGCGGATGGGGCCGGCGGAGATCGCGTTGACGCGGATGCCGCGCGGTCCGAAATCGGCGGCGAGATAGCGCACGGAGGCCTCCAGCGCCGCCTTGGCCACGCCCATCACGTTGTAGTTCGGCATCGCGCGCTCTGAGGCGCCGAAGGTCAGCGTGATCATGCTGCCCCCCTCCGTCATCAGCTCGGCGGCGCGCTTTGCGACCTCCGTGAACGAGAAGCAGGAGATCACCATGGTGCGCGAGAAATTCTCGCGGCTGGTGTCGGCATAGCGGCCCTTCAGCTCGTTCTTGTCGGCAAAGCCGATCGCGTGGATCACGAAGTCGAGCTTGCCCCACTTTTCGCGGAGCACCGCGAAGGTGGCATCGACGCTTGCGATGTCCTCGACGTCGCAAGGCAGCACCAGATCGACGCCGAGCTGCTCCGCCAGCGGCTTGACGCGCTTGCCGAGCGCCTCGCCCTGGAAGGTGAAGGCAAGCTCGGCGCCATGGGCATGAAGCGTCCGCGCCATGCCCCAGGCGATGGAATGATCATTGGCGATGCCCATGATCAGACCGCGCTTGCCTTTCATCAAACCTTCCATTGCCGCCATCGCTCCTATTTTCGACGTCATCGCCCGCGCAGGCGGGCGATCCAGTATTCCAGAGACCGTCGTGATAAATAGAGAAGCCGCGGCGTACTGGATGCCCCGCCTTCGCGGGGCATGACAAAGTCAGAGATCACGCATCCAGCCGGCTGAACACCAGCGTGGCGTTGGTGCCGCCGAAGCCGAAGGAGTTCGACAGCACGGTGCCGATCTTGGCGTTGTCGATGCGCTTGCGCACGATCGGCATGTCGGCGAACACGGGGTCGAGCTCCTGGATGTGCGCGCTCTCGCAGATGAAGCCGTTGTTCATCATCAGCAGCGAATAGATCGCTTCCTGCACGCCGGTGGCGCCGAGCGAATGGCCGGTCAGCGCCTTGGTCGCCGAGATCGGCGGGCACTTCTCGCCGACGCCGAATACGTTGCGGATCGCCTCTATCTCCGGCGGGTCGCCGGCCGGCGTCGAGGTCGCGTGCGGGTTGATGTAGTCGACCTTGGTCTTCACCGTCGACATCGCCATGCGCATGCAGCGCTCGGCGCCTTCGCCCGACGGCGCCACCATGTCGTGGCCATCAGAGGTCGCGCCATAGCCGACCACCTCGCCATAGATGCGTGCGCCGCGCGCCTTGGCATGCTCGAGCTCTTCCAGCACCAACACGCCGGCGCCGCCGGCGATGACGAAGCCGTCGCGATTGAGATCGTAGGGACGCGAGGCCGTGGCCGGCGTGTCGTTGTACTTCGAGGACATCGCGCCCATGGCGTCGAACAGCACCGACAGTGACCAGTCCAGCTCCTCGCAGCCGCCGGCGAAGATGACGTCCTGCTTGCCGATCTGGATGGTCTCATAGGCATTGCCGACGCAATGGTTCGAGGTCGCGCAGGCCGATGAGATCGAATAGTTCACGCCCTTGATCTTGAACCAGGTCGCGAGCGTCGCGGATGCCGTGGAGGACATCGCCTTCGGCACCGCAAACGGGCCGACGCGCTTCGGTCCCTTGGAGCGGGTGATGTCGGCGGCTTCGACGATGGTGCGCGCCGAGGGGCCGCCGGAGCCCATGATGATGCCGGTGCGGATGTTGGAGACTTCGTCGGGCGACAGGCCGGAATCCTGGATCGCCTGCTCCATGGCGATGTGATTCCACGCCGCGCCCTGGCCGAGGAAGCGCATCGCGCGGCGGTCGACCACCGTCGACGGATCGAGCGACGGCTCGCCTTGCACCTGCGAACGGAAGCCCAGCTCGGCATATTTCTCAGCCCGCGAAATGCCCGACTTCGCCTCGTGAAGGCTCGCAAGCACTTCCTGGGTGTTGTTTCCGATCGACGAGACGATGCCCATCCCGGTGACCACAACCCGCCTCATGACAGCCTCGCCTCAATCGTTGTCTTCTTAGTGATGCGCTCAGCCCAGGCTCGTGCCCTGCTTGAACAGGCCGACCTTCAGATCCTTGGCGCGATAGATAATCTGGTCATCGACCGAAAGCCACCCGTCGGCGATGCCGAGCACGAGCTTCGAACGCATCACGCGCTTGATATCGACGTTGTACACAACCTTGCGGGCGTCGGTCAGCACCTGGCCGCCGAACTTCAGCTCGCTCAGGCCAAGCGCCCGGCCGCGGCCTTCCCCCCCGCTCCAGCCGAGGTAGAAGCCGACCATCTGCCACAGCGCATCGAGTCCGAGGCAGCCGGGCATGACCGGATCGTTCTTGAAATGGCAGCCGAAGAACCAGAGGTCGGGCTTCACGTCGAGCTCGGCGCGCACCAGACCCTTGCCGAACTCACCGCCATTGTCGTTGATGTCGGTGATGCGGTCGAACATCAGCATCGGCGGCAGCGGCAGCTGGGCGTTGCCTGGGCCGAACATCTCGCCGCGGGCACAGGCCAGCAGATCTTCATAGTCGTAACCGTTGCGCCTGTTCAGCATTCACGAGCCTCTGTTCAAATCCCGATTGAGCGGCGTTCCTGGCGAAAATGGGCCCGTCTCGATCGGACCGCCAATCGCCACCGCCGGCCGCGACTTGCGCAAGCTTCGCATGGATTGCCAACCGGGCCTCCATGCCCGGCTGCGCCAAAATCGGCTAAGCGGAACCGCGCGCTCTCTAACACAGGCCATTTCGGGTAGCAAAGCGCAGAGATGAAGGTAAAATGACGGGCTCCCCCAACCGGTTCCGAGCCTAATTAGAACGTCTCTAGTTGCGAGAAACTTGCATCTGCATCTTTCTCTTCTTATGTTACAAGTAGATATTGTTCACGCGTGCCCGAAATCTTGGAAATGAACGAGAATACCGCGTCCCAACACGACGACGACCATGCCGCGGCCCTCCTGTCCGGCCGCCAGCCGGCCCTGACCGGGTGTCCCTGGCACGACGTCAACGAAATGCTGCAGTCCGCGGGGTTGCGGCCGACGCGCCAGCGCATGGCGCTGGGCTGGCTGCTGTTCGGCAAGGGCGCACGCCACCTCACGGCTGAAATGCTCTACGAGGAAGCCACCCTCGCCAAGGTCCCGGTGTCGCTGGCGACCGTCTACAACACGCTGAACCAGCTCACCGATGCCGGCCTGCTGCGCCAGGTCAGCGTCGACGGCACCAAGACCTATTTCGACACCAACGTCACCACCCACCACCACTATTATCTCGAGAACAGCCACGAGCTGGTCGACATCGAGGATCCGCATCTGGCGCTGTCCAAGATGCCGGAGGTGCCCGAGGGCTACGAGATCTCCCGCATCGACATGGTCGTGCGCCTGCGCAAGAAGCGCTGAGCTAATCCTGCATCACTGATTTGGTCGTCATGGCCGGGCATAGCCGTCCAAAGGGACGGCGTCGCTTGCGCTCGCCTATGTCCCGGCCATCCACGTTTTGGGACTAGTCAGAAGAGCGTGGATGCCCGGGACAAGCCCGGGCATGACGTTGGGGCGGCAGATTGCTCCGCCGCCCGACGGCGTCAGTTGACCTGCTCGTCCGAATAGACGCCCCAGAGGCGCTCCTGCTGGATCCAGCCGTCGAAGCCATTGCCGATGACGCGGCACCAGCCTGCGGCGCATTTCTTGACCTGGGTGACGACGCCGGCCTGGAGCTTGGCCGCAACCGCGCTGTCGGGATCGGGCCGGTCATAGATCGGAGCCAGATCGTCCTTGTGCTTCATGGTGACGACCGCGGTGCGGCGGCCCGACAGCAGCGAATGATAGACCCAGCCCTCGGCGCCTTCGGAATCGCGCACCCGGCGCCAGTTCTCGAACTCGGCGGTAATTTCGACCGGCAGGCCGGCACGGGTGTAGACCCAGGCGACGTCATTGTCCTTGGTCGGGCCGGCGCGGACGTTCACGTGATCCGATTTGAGGCTGACATAGCGCGGCACCGGCAAGCCGCTGGTGGTCTGCGGGGTATTGTCCTTCGCCGCATGCGAGGGCCCGACCGAGGCGCTCAACCAAGTGCAAACGAGCGCCATCACCCAACAAAAACGCCCCAACGCCATCAACCCGTCTCCTTCGAAGACCCGGCACACCGGGCCCTCACCCCAAATTCCAAAACCCTGCCGCGCCTGCCCCTTCTCCCCGCCCCACGCGGGTTCCAAGCCTTGAGCCGTGGTTCTTGTCTTGGCCCGGCCTTCTGCTAGAGAGAACGGGCACTTGAGCAACCAATTGGCCCCGATTTTCCGGCCGGAAATGTCGGGTGAGCTTGGAGGAAACGCCGGGGACGGACACGGCAAGGGCAGTGTCGAACAACCGGGTTAATGAGGCCTCAACGACCGGCCTTTGGCGACAGAGGCGGCCTGCGATGCCTCATGAGAGCAGGACATGTCGGTGAAGAAAAAGCCCCTCGTCGTGGTGACGCGCAAGCTGCCGGATTCGATCGAGACGCGGATGCGCGAGCTGTTCGACGCGCGGATCAATCTCGACGACACGCCGATGTCGCCCGAGCAGATCGCGGAAGCCGCCCGCACCGCCGACGTGCTGGTTCCGACCGTGACCGATCACATCAGCGCCGAGGTCGTGAACCAGCCCGACTGCAAGCTCCGCCTGATCGCCAATTTCGGCAATGGCGTCGACAATATCGAGGTCGCAGCCGCCCATGCCCGCGGCATCACCGTCACCAACACGCCGAAGGTGCTGACCGAAGACACCGCCGACATGACCATGGCGCTGATCCTCGCGGTGCCGCGGCGAATGATCGAAGGCGCCTCGATCCTGACCGAAGGCAAGCCCTGGGCCGGCTGGTCGCCGACCTGGATGCTCGGCCACCGCATCGGGGGCAAACGCCTCGGCATCATCGGCATGGGCCGCATCGGCCAGGCGGTGGCACGCCGCGCCCGCGCCTTCGGCCTGCAGATCCATTATCACAACCGCCGTCCCGTCGCCCCCGTGATCGCCGAGGAGCTGGGGGCGACCTATTGGGAAAGCCTCGACCAGATGCTGGCGCGGATGGACATCATCTCGGTGAACTGTCCGCACACGCCGGCGACCTATCACCTGCTCTCGGCGCGGCGGCTGAAGCTGATCCGGAAAGACGCCTATATCGTCAACACCGCGCGCGGCGAGGTCACCGACGAGGACACGCTGATCAAGCTGATCGAAGGCGGCGAGATCGGCGGCGCCGGCCTCGACGTCTACGAGCACGAGCCCGCGGTCAATCCGAAACTGGTGCGGCTCGCCAGGGCCGGCAAGGTGACGCTGCTGCCGCATATGGGCTCGGCCACGATCGAGGGCCGGGTCGAGATGGGCGAGAAGGTGATCATCAACATCCGCACCTTCCTCGATGCCCACAAGCCGCCGGACCGCGTGCTGCCGAGCATGCTTTGAGGTTTACTTCCCACGCCCTTCGCGCTTGCGCCAATCCGCAACGAAATCGATGAACGCGCGCAGCGCTGGCGGCGTCTGGCGCCGGCTCGGATAATACAGGAACGGGCCTGGAAACGGCTCGCACCATTCTTCCATCAGGCTGATCAGATCGCCCGACTTCACGGCATCGCCAACATAGCCGTCGAGCGTGGCCCAGATGCCGACGCCGTCGAGCGCGGCGCGCATTGCAAGATTCATATTGGTCGAGATCAGCTTCGCCGGCGGATCGACCTTCACCACCTGCCCGGCTCTCTCGAATTCCAGATCGTGCATGACGCCGCTCGAATAGCGTGCGCGGATGCAATCATGGTCGAGCAGGTCCTTCGGATGCTTCGGCCTGCCGCGCCGCGCGATGTAACCGGGCGAAGCGACCACGACGTAGCTCTGTGGGCCGCTCAGCGGGATCGCCACCATGTCCTGCGCGAGATGCTCGCCATAGCGCACGCCGGCGTCATAGCCCCCGCTCACGATGTCGACGAAGCCGCTTTCGCTGACGATGTCGAGATCGACCTGCGGATGGGCGCTCAGGAACGGCCCGGCCAGCGGCGCCAGTACCAGATCGACCGCGGGCGGCGGCGCATTGATGCGCAGGCGGCCCGAGGCGACCCCGCGCAGGCCCCGGACCTGCTCCAGGGCATCGCCGACATCGCGCAGCGCCGGTGCGACGCGCGACAACAGCAGCTCGCCCGCCTCGGTCAGCGCGACGCTGCGGGTCGTGCGGTTCATCAGGCGGACGCCGAGGCGTTCCTCCAGGTCCCGCAGCCGTTGGCTAAGGCTCGATACGGACACGCGAACTTCGACCGCCGCCCGCCGGAAATTGCGGGTGCGGGCAACCGCCACGAAGACATCGAGATCGCGCAAATCGGGCTCGGCCATTGTTCGTCAATGTGAACAAGGCGTTCTGGATTGTCCAGCTTATCGGCGCAATCGCTCTGGCTCATATCTGTCCTCGTGACGCGGCGCAGCCGCCTTTTCGAGGATGATCATCATGGAACAGCGCAAACTCGGTTCAACCGGCCCGACCGTCTCCACATTCGGCCTCGGCTGCATGGGCATGTCGGAGGTCTACGGCGCCGCCGATCGCGGCGAGGCCATCGCCACGGTGCACGCGGCGCTCGACGGCGGCATCACCCTGCTCGACACCGGCGATTTCTACGCCATGGGGCACAACGAGATGCTGTTGCGGGAAGCCCTGAAGGAGGTGTCGCGCGAAAAGGTGCAGCTCAGTGTGAAGTACGGCGCGCTGCGCGGCCCCGCCGGTGAATTCGCGGGAATGGACACGAGGCCGGCGGCGACAAAGAACTTCCTCGCCTATTCGCTGCAGCGCCTCGGCACCGAC
Source organism: Bradyrhizobium sp. NBAIM14 (assembly GCF_020193895.1). Classification (NCBI taxonomy): domain Bacteria; kingdom Pseudomonadati; phylum Pseudomonadota; class Alphaproteobacteria; order Hyphomicrobiales; family Nitrobacteraceae; genus Bradyrhizobium; species Bradyrhizobium sp. NBAIM14. The sequence continues at coordinate 56,290 of NZ_JADYVQ010000017.1, forward strand.
TATGTCGACATCTACCGTCCCGCGCGTCTCGATCCCAATGTGCCGATCGAGGAGACCATCGGCGGTCTCGCCGATCTTGTGAAGGCCGGTTATGTCAGGCATATCGGCCTGTCCGAGGTCGGCTCCGACACCATCCGCCGCGCGCATGCGGTGCATCCGATCGCCGATCTCCAGATCGAATATTCGCTGATCGAGCGCGGCATCGAACGCGATATCCTGAAGACCTGCCGCGAGCTCGGCATTGGCATCACCGCTTACGGCGTGCTCGCGCGCGGCCTGATCAGCGGTCACTGGTCGAAGGACTCAGGCAAGGCCGGCCGTGACTACCGGCTGATGACGCCACGCTTCCAGGGGGCGAACCTCGACGCCAATCTCGCGCTGGTGGAGCAGCTGCGCGCAATCGCGGACGAGATCGGCGCAACGCCGGCACAGGTTGCGATCGCCTGGGTCGCTGCACAGGACAACGCGATCGTGCCGCTGGTTGGCGCCCGCACCCGCAACCGCCTCAGCGAAGCGCTTGGCGCAACGAAGGTGACGCTGACGCCGGTGCATGTCGCGGCGCTGGCCAAGGCGTTTCCACCCAATATCGCGGCCGGCACGCGCTACCCGGCCGAGCATATGGCGCATCTCGACAGCGAGAAGCCAGCGACGGCGTAACCGCGGCGATCAGGTGCGATGGACGCTGAGATCCTCGAACACAGGCCCGTCGCCGTTGAGCGGATTGGCGGGATCGCGTGAATAGCGCAGCGTCTCGAAGCGCATCGCGCGCGCATCGATCATCAGGAGGCGGCCGACGAGGCCGTCGCCGAAGCCGACGATCTCGCGGATGGCCTCCAGCGCCATCATCGAGCCGAGCACGCCCGCGAGCGCACCCATGACGCCGGCCTCTGCACAGGCCGGCACCGTGCCGGGCGGCGGCGCTTCCGGAAACAGGCAGCGGTAGGTCGGATTGAACTCGCCCTGCTCGTTCGTCTCATGCGCGCGGATGGTGGTCAGCGAGCCGTCGAAGGTGCCGAGCGCCGCTGATATCAGCGGCCGCTTGGCGAAGAAGCAGGCATCGGAAACGAGATAGCGCGTCGAGAAATTGTCGGAGCCGTCGAGCACCAGGTCGTAATCGCCGATCAGGCCGAGCGCGTTATCCGCGTTGAGCCAGGTGGCATGGCCGACGAAGCGGACATGCGGGTTGAGCGCCGCGATCCGCTCGGCGGCACTCTCGACCTTGTGCCGGCCGATGTCGGGCGTCGTATGGATCACCTGGCGCTGCAGGTTGGACAGCGACACCACGTCGTCGTCGACCACGCCGAGCGTGCCAACGCCGGCGGCGGCCAGATACATCAGCGCGGGCGCGCCGAGCCCGCCGGCGCCGATCACCAGCACCGAGGCCCGCTTCAGCGCCGCCTGGCCGGGGCCGCCGACGTCGCGCAACACGATGTGGCGGGCATAGCGTTCGAGTTCGTCCGGGCTCAGCATCGTCGTACGCCTCTCCTACCAAGCCGCCGCTCTCAACCCTCATGGTGAGGAGGCGCAAAGCGCCGTCTCGAACCATGCAGGTCCCGATTTCGCCGCGGCCATCCTTCGAGACGCGGCCTCGAGGCCGCTCCGCAGGATGAGGATCTCAGCTCGCGGCCTCTACGCCACTGAACCACCGCAACATTGTTCGCGACCAACGAGATGTGCTTCAATCGCATGCTTTTCAATGTTTTGGCGTTCAACGGGCTGGCTGGATTTGTCATGAGATCGATGCTTGCGGCAACACTGATGTTGGCGGCTGCCACGGGCGCGCACGCCCAGATGACGACGCCCCAAGTGCCAGGCGCCACCCCGAAGACGGTCCAGACCGTTCCGGTCAAGCCCCCTGCGATGCAGACGCCGTCAGCGACGGCCGATGGCATGGCCAAAGCCGAGCGGCTGGCGCTCCAGTCCGACCTCGCCTGGGTCGGACAATATAACGGCGCCATCACCGGCGACGTCAGCGAGCGCATGGTCAACGCCATCAAGGAGTACCAGAAGGCCAAGGGCGGCAAGCCGACCGGCGTGCTCAATCCGCAGGAGCGCACCGCGCTCGCCGAGGCGGCACGCAAGAAGCAGGAGAGCGTCGGCTGGAAGATCGTGACGGAGCCGACCAGCGGCGCCCGGCTCGGCATTCCCGGCAAGCTGGTGCCGCAGCAGGCAAGCGACGCCAACGGCTCGAAATGGACCTCGCCGACAGGGACGGTGCAGGTGGTTCTCAGCCGCCGCAAGGAAGTGAGCCCGACCTCGGCCAAGCTCGCCGATCTCGAGAAGGAGCCGTCCGGCCGCAAGGTCGATTACACCGTGGTGAAGCCGGATTTCTTCGTGCTGTCGGGCTTGCAGGGCCAGAAGAAGTTCTACGTCCGCGGCACCTTCAAGGGTGACGAGGTCCGCACCATGACGATCCTCTACGACCAGGCGACAGAGAATACGGTCGAGCCGGTCGTGATCGCGATGTCGAGCGCGTTCAACGCGTTTCCCTCGGGACCGCTGGCCGGGCCGCCGCCGCGCAAGAACGTTGAATACGGCACCGGCATCGTCGTCAGCGAGGACGGCGCGATCGTCACCGACCGCCTCGTCACCGACAGCTGCCTTGCGATCACGATCGCCGGCCATGGCAGCGCCGACCGTCTCGCCGAGGACAAGGAGCACGATCTCGCGCTGCTGCGCATCTACGGCGCGCGCGACCTGAGGCCGCTCAGCCTCGCCGGCGGGGCCGCGAAGACCAATGTCGATGTCGTCGGCATCGCCGATCCGCAAAGCCAGGGCGGCGCCGCCGCCGTGTCGAACCTCAAGGCCGCGTTGACGCCGGCGATGAGCAGCAATTCCGCGCTCTCGCCGCCGCCGGCGGTCGGCTTCTCCGGCAGCCCAGCCGTCGACGGCGACGGCAAGTTCGCCGGCATCGCGCTGCTGAAGCCGGCGGTGGTCGCGGGACCCGCGACGTCGGTGCCGGCATCACAGGCGATGATGGTCTCTGCCGAGGCGGTGCGCGGGTTTCTCAAGGCGAAGGGCGTCAGCCCGAATGGCACGTCGACCGACGCCAAAGCCGCCGTCGTGCGCGTGATCTGCGTGCGCAAGTAGGTCTCGTGCCCCTGGACGCGTTGCAGCGCTTGCGCTGCCGCGCAGAGCCGGGGCACGGCCGTGCGGGCCACCTTACGTACGATTACGGAGCCGGTAATGGTACGGATTCGCTGGCATTCGCGATTCCGCCATCATCGTTGCCGTTGATTCGGACCTCCGCGATCCCCTTTGGATCGGGCCGGCACGTCCTGAGCGAGAAGCGCTCAGCATCCAGAAGCGATGCACGTTCGCGTGGCGTATCCCTGACCCAGCACTCCAAAGGATTGACCTTCAATGCACACGATCGTACTGGCCACCCAAAAGGGCGGCAGCGGCAAGAGCACGCTCGCCATCGGCCTCGCCTTGGCCGCCAAGCAGGCCGGCTTCACCGTCCGCCTGATCGAGACCGACCCGCAGGGCACCCTCTCCAACTGGCAGCGCCGCCGCTCTACCGACGATCTCGTCGTCGAGCCGATCTATCACGCCGCCGATATCGCGCCGCGTCTCAAGATGCTCGCCGACAGCGGCCTCCAGCTCGCGATCGTCGACACCGCCGCCGGCCTCAGCGCCGCCACCACCGCCGCGATCCGCCATTCCGACCTCTGCCTGATCCCGGCCCGTCCCAGCGTCGCCGACATCGAGGCGACCGTCTCGACGCTCAGCGTCGCCCGCGCCTGGAAGCGGCCTTACAGCTTCGTGCTCAACCAGACGCCGATCCGCGGACAGCGCATCGACAACGCCGCGACCGCGCTCGCCGAGGAAGCCGCGCTCGATCTTGCCGAGGTGCTCGCGCGTCCGCTGATCGTGATGCGCAACGATCACCAGGACGCGCTTGCGAGCGGCCTTGCCGTGAGTGAATTCGCGCCGAACGGCAAATCGGCGGACGAGATCCGCGGCCTCTGGCGCTGGATCGAGACCCGGCTCGAGCTCGAAGCCACCACCAATGTCCTGATCGACCAGGTCATCTCGGCTGCGCACGGCATGCTGCAGATCGCTGCGGAACAGGCGGCGGACGAGACCACGGCACTGGCGTCCTGAGCGGGGCGATCGCTCGGACGACAGTCGGGCTCTTCGCCATCCGGTGAACGGGCCCAAGCGACGAAGCAGTTCGGCCACCAGCCCGGCCGGATTGCTTCGCCTCGCGCGTTGTAGCGAGGGCTCCCGTAGCCTGGATGAAGCGAAGCGCAATCCAGGAAGGTCTCTCCGCGGAGAGGCCGGCCCCGGATTACGCTGCGCTCCATCCGGGCTACGACGCTGCGGCAATCCCGACGGTCACTTTTGACATTTCGCGCACCAGAACGTCGAACGACCGTTCTGCACGAACCGCTTGATCGTGCCGCCGCAGCGCGGCGTCGTGCATTTTTCGCCTTCGCGGTCATAGACCCTGAACGAATGCTGGAAATAGCCGAGCTCGCCCGAGGTCTGGCGATGGTCGCGCAAGCTGGAGCCGCCGGCCTTGATGGCATCGTTCAGCACGGTGTGGATCGCGCCGACCAAGCGCTGCGCATGATCCGTCGGCTCGCCCTTCCTGGTGGATAGCGTCGCAGCAATGCGCCGCGGCGACAGATGCGAGCGGTGCAGCGCCTCGCAGACATAGATGTTGCCGAGCCCGGCCACCACGCGCTGGTCGAGCAGCGCGGCCTTCAGGCTCGTGGTCTTGCCTTGGCAGGAGCGCGCCAGCATCGCGGCGTCGAATTCGTTGCCGAGCGGCTCGGGGCCGAGCCCGCGCAGCAGCGGCTCGTCTTCGAGCGCGCCACGCGCAATCACTTTCATGTATCCGAAGCGGCGCGGATCGTTGAAGACGATGTCGGCGCCCGAGGACATCCGAAACAGCACGTGGTCGTGGGCGGAATCCTTAGCCTTCGGATAATGAAACTCGCCTGGCTGAGCCTCGTTGTCCGGCTTGATGACGCGGAACGAGCCCGACATGCCCAGATGCATCAAGAGCACGTCGCCGGAGGCGAGATCGGCCATGAGATATTTTGCACGGCGCCCGAGGCCCGTGACGACTTGCCCCTTGAGCCGGGCCACGAAGTCGGGCTGGAACGGAAAGCGCAAATCCGGCCGGCGGGCCTCCGCATCGAGGATTTTCGCGCCCTCCATCACGGGCTGAAGGCCGCGGCGGACGGTCTCGACTTCGGGCAATTCAGGCATGGTCGGGCATTCACCTTATGAAGGCGGTGTGATAGCGCCATTGCGGCGGGCGGGCTATGGTCCGCCGAGTGGAGTAGAGTAATGGATCGGCCGGGCGAAACCACGCATTTTGGCTTCAGGGACGTTCCCCTCGGGGACAAGCAGACGCTGGTGAACGATGTGTTTCGCAGCGTGGCGTCGCGCTATGACCTGATGAACGATTTGATGTCCGGTGGCCTGCACCGGGTCTGGAAGGACATCATGATCACCGCGCTGGATCCGCCGAGGGGCGACCGGCCGTTCGCGCTGCTTGACGTCGCCGGCGGCACCGGCGACATCTCGTTCCGTGCCGCCAAGGCCGCCGGCCCCGGCTTCCACGCCACGGTGTGCGACATCAATGCGGACATGCTGGCCGTGGGGCGCGAACGCGCCGCCAAGCGTCATCTGGACACCCAGGTCGATTTCGTCGAAGGCAATGCCGAATCGCTCGGCTTCGCCGATCGCAGCTTCGATGCCTATACGATCGCTTTCGGCATCCGCAACGTGCCCCGGATCGACCTTGCGCTGCGCGAGGCCTATCGCGTGCTGAGACCCGGCAGCCGCTTCCTGTGCCTGGAATTCTCCACTGTCGAGATGCCCGGCCTCGACAAGCTCTATGATCTGTTCTCGTTCAAGGTGATCCCGCCGCTCGGGCGCATGGTCACGGGCGACGCCGAATCGTACCAGTATCTCGTCGAGTCCATCCGCAGATTTCCAAAGCCGGCCGCCTTCGCCGACATGATCCGCGAGGCCGGCTTTGCCCGCGTCAGCTGGCAGACACTCTCCGGCGGCATCGTCGCACTGCATTCGGGCTGGCGTTTGTGATCTCTGCCGTCACCCACATTGCGCGCCTGATCCGCGCCGCGTTCGTCTTTGCGCACGAAGGCGTGTTCGGCGCGGTCGATCCGAGCCTGGTGCCGCCGCCGGGACAGCTCGCGCTGAAGCTGGCGCGCATCATCGAGCGCCGTGGCGCCAAGCAGGGACCGCGGATCTCGCGCGCGCTGACGCGGATGGGCCCGGCCTATCTCAAGCTCGGCCAGTTCCTGGCCACGCGCCCCGACGTGGTCGGCGTCATCATGGCGCGCGACCTCGAAAGCCTGCAGGACCGCCTGCCGCCGTTTCCGCAGCAGGAAGCCGAGGCCACGATCGCGACCTCGCTGGAACGGCCGCTGACGGACATCTTTGTGAGCTTCGGCCCGCCGGTCGCGGCGGCCTCGATCGCGCAAGTGCATCGCGGCGAGGTGGTGCGCGACGGCATCCGCAAGTCCGTCGCGATCAAGGTGCTGAGACCCAACGTCGCCGCGCGCTTCCGCCGCGATCTCTCCGATTTCTTCTACGTCGCGCACAAGGCTGAGGCCTATTCGGCCGAGGCGCGGCGCCTGCGCCTGATCGAGGTCATCAACACCATGTCGCGCTCGGTCGCGATGGAGATGGACCTACGGTTAGAGGCTGCCGCGCTGTCGGAGATGGCGGAGAACACGCGCGACGATCCCGATTTCCGCGTGCCCGCCGTCGACTGGGACCGCACCACGCACAACGTGCTGACGATGGAATGGATCGACGGCATCGCGCTGAACGATCACAAGCGCCTCGCCGAGGCGCGGGTCGACCTGCCCGATCTCGGCCGCAAGGTGATCCAGAGCTTCCTGCGCCACGCGCTGCGCGACGGCTTCTTCCACGCCGACATGCATCCGGGCAATCTGTTCCTGGATGACGCCGGCCGCCTCGTCGCGGTCGATTTCGGCATCATGGGCCGGCTCGGCATGAAGGAGCGGCGCTTCCTCGCCGAGATCCTGCTCGGCTTCATCACCCGCGATTATCGCCGCGTGGCCGAGGTGCATTTCGAGGCCGGCTATGTGCCCGCGCATCATTCGGTCGAGAATTTTGCCCAAGCCATCCGCGCCATCGGCGAGCCGATCCACAACCGCACGGCGGAAGAGATCTCGATGGCGCGGCTGCTCACGCTGCTGCTCGAGGTCACCGGCCTGTTCGATATGACGACGCGGCCCGAGCTGATCCTGCTGCAGAAGACCATGGTGGTGGTCGAGGGCGTGGCGCGCGGCTTCGATCCCAAGCTCGACATCTGGCGAATCGCCGACCCCGTGGTGCGCGAATGGATCGAGCGCAACCTCGGACCGATCGGCCGCATCGAGGGCGCCCTCACAGGGACCGGGGACATCGCGCGGGTCTTGATGCGCCTGCCTGAGATCGCCGAGCGGTCGGTGAAGGTGCTCGAGCAGCTCGAGACCATGACGCGGGAGGGCATCAGGCTGTCGCCGGAGAGCATCGCGGCGATGGGACGCAGCGAGGGCCGCAAGAACCGCTGGCGCACCGTGGCGCTCTGGATCATCGCCGCGACCTTCATCGGGATTCTGATCGCCGTCCGGAATCTGTGATTGCACTGCAATCACTGGAGTGATAGCATCGCTATCATTCCGTGCCGGAGGGCGTCATGGCAAGCCTGACCATCCGCAAGCTCGACGACGCCGTCAAAACCTATTTGCGGCTGCGCTCGGCCAAGAACCACAGGTCGGTCGAGGAGGAGGTCCGGGTCATCCTGCGGGAGCTGATCGAGGGCCGCGAGGAGCCGCTGACGCCGTTTGCGGTGCCCTCCGCCGCCCCGACGCCGCAGCGCAGTGGCGCCGTTCCCGAGGCAAGCGTCACCCTGATCATCGGCGGCGGGATTGCGGCCTACAAGTCGCTCGACCTGATCCGCAGGCTGAAGGAGCGCCGTATCGAGGTCCGCTGCGTGCTGACCAAGGCGGCGCAGCAGTTCGTGACGCCGCTGGCCGCGAGCGCCCTGTCGCATGAGCGCGTCTATACCGACCTGTTCGACCCGCAGAGCGAGTTCGATGCCGGCCATATACGCCTCGCGCGCGACTGCGACCTGATCGTGGTGGCGCCGGCCACGGCCGACCTGATGGCGAAGATGGCGAACGGTCATGCCGACGATCTCGCCAGCGCCATCCTGCTCGCGAGCAACCGCAAGGTGCTGCTGGCGCCGGCGATGAATCCGCTGATGTGGAGCAACGCGGCGACCCGACGCAACGTCGCCCAGCTCCAGGGCGACGGCGTTGTGCTGATCGGCCCGAACGCGGGCGAGATGGCCGAGGCCGGCGAAGCCGGAACGGGCCGCATGTCGGAAGCCATCGAGATCGCCAATGCCGCCGAGCGCCTGCTGCGGCCGCCGACGCCGAAGCCGCTCGCGGGCACGCGCGTGCTGATCACCGCCGGTCCCACCCATGAGGCGATCGACCCGGTGCGCTATATCGCTAACCGTTCCTCCGGCAAGCAGGGCTTTGCCATTGCCGCCGCTGCACAGGCCGCGGGCGCCGAGGTTACTCTGGTGAGCGGCCCGGTCGACCTCGACGATCCCCCGGGCGTGACGGTGAAGCATGTCGAATCGGCGCGGCAGATGCTGGAGCAGGTCAAGGCCGCGCTTCCTACCGACGTCGCGATCTTCGCCGCCGCAGTCGCCGACTGGCGCGTCGCCAATGAAGGCGAGCAGAAGCTGAAGAAAACCGCGGCCGGCATGCCGCCGCTGCAATTGGTCGAGAACCCCGACATCCTCGCCACGATCTCCAAGCTCACCGACAAGCGCCCGAGGCTCGTGATCGGCTTCGCCGCCGAGACCGAGCACCTGATCGACAACGCCAAAGCAAAATTCGCGCGCAAGGGCTGCGACTGGATCGTCGCCAACGACGTCTCGCCCGCCACCGGCGTGATGGGCGGCGACCGCAACACGGTCCACCTGCTCAGCCGCAAGACCGGTGCGCCGGACGGCGAGATTGCAGTTGATTCCTGGCCGGCGATGACCAAGGAACAGGTCGCGATCGAACTGGTCGCGCAGATCGCGAAGAGCGTGACCGGCAAATCCCTGGAGTCCGCATCTTGAGCACGATGACCGTCGAGCTGCAACGCCTCGCCCACGCTGAGGGCCTGCCGCTGCCGGCCTATCAGACCAGCGAGGCCGCCGGCCTCGATCTGATGGCCGCGGTGCCGGACAACGAGCCCATGACGCTCGCACCAGGCCAATACGCGCTGGTGCCGACAGGCCTTGCCATCGCCTTGCCGCCCGGACACGAGGCGCAGGTGCGGCCGCGTTCGGGGCTGGCGGCCAAGCACGGCGTCACCGTGCTGAATTCGCCGGGCACGATCGATGCGGACTACCGCGGCGAGATCAAGGTGATCCTGATCAACCACGGCACCGCGCCTTTCGTGATCAAGCGCGGCGAGCGCATCGCCCAGATGGTGATCGCGCCGGTGCTGCAGGCCGCGCTGGTTCCCGTCGCCACATTGTCGTCGACCGACCGCGGCGCCGGCGGTTTTGGTTCGACCGGGCGCTAACCCAAGACAACTCCAGCCGAATCATCCGCAGAATCACGCGCCTTGGAACCGCGCGGCCCGCATTTTTTTGGGGCCGCCTTTGCGTTCACGATCTGGACTCTTACCGGCGGAGTCGCGGTGAGGGTATTGTCTTTTGATTCGCGCGCGACGGGGGTCGCCGCGCGCAGATTCGTGCGGTCTTGAATTTCCGCGTCTTGGGGCAACTATGTCAGGCGTGATCGTGTCGATGCGTCGGACGCTGTTGTCGTGCACATCGCTGGCGCGCAACGGCTTGGTGGGAGGCGCTCTCGCAGCGCTGCTGCCGGCTGCGCCGGCCAAGGCCGCCGACCTCATCGACACCCTCGCCCTCGTGATGGATCTCAACCGGCAGGAACTCGCGGTGCTCGCCACCGCGCTGGCCCTGCTCGGCTTCTCGGTGATGGCCGCGATCCTGTTGATGCGGACGCGGGTGCGCACGGCGAAGAACGAGGCGCGGCTGCGCGCGCGGATCGGGGAACTTCAGCTCCAGGCCGACCGCTTCGGCGCACTGTTGTTCGCCGAGCCGCAGATACTGATCTCATGGCCGGCGGGCGACAACCGCGCGCAGATTTCCGGCGATATCGCGCTGGTGCTGCCGCGCGATTCCTCGCCGCAGCGCGTGCTGGCGTTCGGAACCTGGCTGCCGCCGGAACCGGCGCTGCTGATGGACCACGCGGTCGATGCGCTGCGCGAGCGCGGCGACGGGTTCCAGCTGACGCTGACCACCGCGCACGGCCATATGCTGGAAGCGATCGGGCGCGCCATCGGCGGCCAGGCCATCGTCCGCATTCGCGAGCTCTCGGGCCTGCGCCGTGATCTGGCCGAAACCAATCTGCGCTACAAGGCGCTCTCCAACGAGACCGAGATGCTTCGCGGCTTTGCCGCGGCCGCACCGTGGCCGATCTGGGCAAAGGGCGAGAACGGCGCGCTGACCTACGCCAACCCGGCCTATGTGCGCGCCACCGAAGCGACCAGCGCCATCGATGCCCAGGAGCGCAAGCTCGAGCTGCTCGACAGCGACGACCGCAATGCGATGGAGCGGGGGCTGAAGGAAGCCGCCAATTTCACCTCGCGGCTGCCGATCGTGGTCGGCGGCGAACGGCGCATCTACGACGTGCGCGCCGTCAATGTCGGCAGCGGCAGCGTCGGCGTCGCCATCGATGCCAGCGAGGCGGATGCGCTGAGCTCGGCGCTGGTGCGCATGGCGGAGGCGCACCGCCGCACGCTCGACCAGCTCTCCTCCGGCGTTGCCGTGTTCGACGGCCAGCGGCGCCTTGCCTTCTACAACGATTCCTATCGCCGGCTGTGGGATCTCGATCGCAACTTCCTCGACGCCCATCCGGACGATTCCAGCGTGCTCGACCAGCTCCGCGCCGCGCGCAAATTGCCGGAGCAGCCGGATTTCCGCGCCTGGAAGGCCAAGCTGCACGAGGCCTATCGCGCGGTCGAGACCGCCAAGGACACCTGGTTCCTGCCTGACGGACGCGCGCTTTCGGTCGTCACCACGCCGAACCCGGAAGGAGGCGTCACCTATCTGTTCGACGACGTCACTGAAAGCCTCGACCTCGCCCGCCGCTTCGACGGCCTGATCCGCGTCCAGCGCGAGACGCTGGACAGCCTCGCCGAGGGGGTCGCGGTGTTCGGCAGCAACGGCAAGGCGCAGCTGTTCAATCCGGCCTTCGTGCGGATGTGGAAGCTGTCGAGCGATGCCATGCGCGACGAGCCGCATATCCAGACCGTCGAAGGCTGGTGCCATCAGCTGTTCGACGATCCGCAAGTCTGGCGCCAGATCCGCGAGGCCATCACCGCGATCGAGAACCGCGCCGACCTGCCGCTGAAGCTGGAGCGCAAGGACGGCAGCGTGCTCGACGGCATGATCCGGCCGCTGCCGGACGGCGCCACCATGCTGACCTTCCAGGACATCACTGACACCGAGAATGTCGAGCGCGCGCTGCGCGAGCGCAACGAGGCGCTGGAGGCGGCCGACCAGATGAAGGTGGATTTCGTCCACCACGTCTCCTACGAGCTGCGCTCGCCGCTCACCACTATCATCGGCTTCGCGCATTTCCTCAGCGATCCCTCGACCGGACCGCTGACGCCGAAGCAGGCCGAATATCTCGACTACGTCACCAAATCGACCAACGCTCTGCTCGCGCTCACCAACAACATCCTGGATCTCGCCACCATCGACGCCGGCGCGATGAAGCTGGAACTCGGGCAGGTCGACGTCAGCAAGGCCATCGAGCTTGCCGCCGAGGGCATCCAGGACCGGCTCGCCACCGACCGCATCCGCCTCAAGGTCGAGATCGCGCCCGACGTCGGCAGCTTCGTCGGCGACGAGAAGCGCGTGGTGCAGGTGCTCTATAACCTCCTCGCCAACGCCGTCGGGTTTTCTCCACAGGATTCCACCGTCGGCATCAGCGCGCGGCGCACCGAACGCAGCGTGGTCTTCACCGTGACAGATTCGGGCCCTGGAATACCTGCCGACATGAAAGACAAGGTGTTCAACTGGTTCGAAAGCCGCTCGCAGGGCTCGCGTCACCGCGGCGCCGGGCTCGGCCTGTCGCTGGTGCGCTCCTTCGTCGAGCTGCATGGCGGCAAGGTGCGGGTGGATTCGATCGTCGGCCGGGGCACGGTCGTGATCTGCGATTTCCCGACCGACCAGGCGGCGCATCGCGACGCCGCCGAATGACGGAAACAACCACATTCTCCGTCGCGCTTCACAACGAGACGGCCACGGCGCAATTAATGGCCGACCTCGCGCTGCTGGTCGGTCCCGGTGACGTCATTACGCTGACCGGCGATCTCGGCGCCGGCAAGACCGCGGCGGCGCGCAGCCTGATCCGCTATCTCGCCGCCGACGATGCGCTGGAAGTGCCGAGCCCGACCTTCACGCTGGTGCAGGGCTACGAGCTGCCCCCCTTCCCGGTGCTGCATGCCGATCTCTACCGCGTCGAGGACGAGAGCGAGCTCGAGGAGATCGGGCTGTCGCCGCTGCCCGATGCCACGCTGGTGCTGATCGAATGGCCGGAGCGCGCCCCGTCGGCGATGCCCGAGGACCGCATCGACATCGCGCTGACGCACCGGCCGGCGCTGGGCGCGAGCGCACGTGCCGCCGACATCACAGGCCATGGCAAGAGCGCAGCTACAGTTGCGCGGCTGAAGGCGCTGCGCGACTTCCTGGACGCATCCGGTTACATCGATGCGACGCGCAGGCGCATGCCAGGCGACGCCTCGACACGCTCCTATGCGCGGCTCGTGCGCGATGAGGACATCGTCATCCTCATGAACTTCCCGCAGCGGCCCGACGGCGCGGCGCTCTACAACGGAAAATCCTACAGCGCCGCGGTGCATCTGGCCGAGAACGTAAAACCCTTCGTCGCCATCGACGAAGGCCTGCGGGCGCAGGGGATCTCCGCGCCTGCGATCCATCATTTCGATCTCGACCAGGGCTTTCTGATCTCCGAGGATTTCGGCAGCGAGGGCGTGATCGAGGGCGATCCGCCGCGGCCGATTCTCGAGCGCTACGAAGCCGCCACCGACGTGCTGGCGATGCTGCACGGCAAGGCGCTGCCGGAGACGCTGCCGCTAGACGGGCAGACCTACGCGATCCCCGTCTTCGACGTCGAGGCGCTGCTGATCGAGATCGGGTTGATGCCGGAATGGTATTTGCCCGATCGCAACGCGCCGCTGAGCGATGAGGCGCGCGCGGAATTTTTTGCGATGTGGCGCGAATTGCTGAAGAGACCGCTGGCGGCGCCGAGGACGTGGATCATCCGCGACTATCACTCGCCCAATCTGATCTGGCTCGGCAACCGCAGCGGTATCGAACGCGTCGGCGTGATCGATTTCCAGGACACCGTGCTGGGGCCGCAATCCTACGACGTGGTGTCGCTGCTCCAGGACGCTCGCATCGACGTACCCGAGACGATCGAGCTGACGCTGCTGTCGCGCTACATCAAGGCGCGGCGGGCGCAGGATTCGAGCTTCGACGCCGCCGGCTTCGCCGAGCTCTACGCGATCATGTCGGCGCAGCGGAACACGCGCCTGCTCGGCACCTTCGCCCGGCTCAACCGCCGCGATGGCAAGCCGCATTACCTGCGCCATCAGCCGCGGATCTGGACCTATCTCCAGCGCTCGCTGGCGCATCCCACGCTCGCCCATCTGCGCGACTGGTATCTCGCCAACGTCCCGCCGCCGGGCTGATTCAGGACCGATTTACCGGCCGTTAGCCAAGATGTCGCTATTCTGGCGCCGAGGGAGCCGGAACATTGCGGAGCTGGAGCGGGGCAGATGGCAGCGAAAGCGGATCAGCGCGGAAATAGCCGGGTTATTTTCGAGCGCGGGTTTTCGGCCCAGATGATGGGAATCGACGGCACCTGGCGGCGCGACTGCACCATGGAGGACGTCTCCGAGACCGGCGCCAAGCTGACCATCGACGGCTCGGTCGAAGGCCTGCATCTGAAGGAATTCTTTCTCCTGCTGTCGTCCACGGGGCTCGCCTACCGGCGTTGCGAGCTGGCCTGGGTCAATGGCGACCAGATCGGCGTCAATTTCCTGAAAGTGGGCGACAAGAAGAAGAAGGTACGTTCCACAGCCGTTGGGGCGTGACGGCAACACCCGTCGTACAACCGTCACGGCGGGTGGTTAAGGCGGTTGAGATGCGGTGCGGCAGATCGAGCCTCGTGTTAGGATTGCTGCGAACGCGAAAGGTCCTGAGAAGAGGAAGGATGTCCGTCAAGCCGACCAAAGCCATGGTGCTCGCCGCAGGGTTTGGCCTGCGCATGCGCCCCCTGACGGACAAGATGCCGAAGCCGATGGTGCCGGTCGCAGGCCAGCCGCTGCTCGACCACGTGCTCGACAAGCTCGGCCAGGCCGGCGTGACCGAGGCGGTGGTCAACGTGCACTATTTGCCGGACCAGATCATCGACCACGTCGCATCACGCCAGCTTCCGCGCGTGACGATCTCCGACGAGCGCGACCAGGTGCTCGGCACCGGCGGCGGCGTCGTCAAGGCGCTGCCGCTGCTCGGCGATGCGCCGTTCTTCCACGTCAATTCCGACACGCTGTGGATCGACGGTGTGCGCTCGAACCTGACGCGGCTCGCGGAAAATTTCGACCCTGATCGCATGGACATCCTGCTCCTGATGGCGCCGACCGCGACCAGCATCGGCTATGGCGGCCGCGGCGATTACGGCATGCTGCCCGACGGCGCCTTGCGCAAGCGCAAGGAGAAGGAGGTCGTTCCGTTCGTCTATGCCGGCGCGGCGATCATGTCGCCCGCGATCTTCGTGGACGCACCCAAGGGCGAATTCTCGCTGACGAAGATGTTCGATCGCGCGGGCGAGCAGGAACGGCTGTTCGGCCTGCGCCTCGACGGCGTCTGGATGCATGTCGGCACGCCCGACGCCGTGCACGCCGCGGAAGAGGCTTTTTTGGAGAGCGTGGCGTAGGGGCTGCCTCGAAGACGGTGCCGTAGGGTGAGCAAAGGCGCCCTTGCGCCGTGCCCACCATCTCTCTCGACGCAAAAATGCGTGGGCACGCTTCGCTTTGCCCACCTCCGAGACCTGTTTCGGTCCGGCGAACAGCGGGGACGACTCCTCCTCCACCCATGACCATTTGACCCCGCCTCCCTATATTGCCTGATCCTTCGAATCAGGCAGCCCATGCGCGTCTTCAGCGTTCCCATCTCAGTTCCGTTCCTGCGCACGGTCGTCACCGCCCTGCTCGATGGGCGGCTGGTGGAGGGATTCGAGGCGCGCAAGGAACCGGCGCGGCTGGCGGACGCCACGCTGTATCTGCCGACGCGGCGCGCCATGCGGATCGTGCGCGAGATCTTTCTCGACGAGATGAAGGCGGATGCCGTCGTGCTGCCGCGCATCGTCGCGCTCGGCGACATCGACGAGGACGAGCTCGCTTTCGCGGGCGAGAGCGAACAGTTTTCCGGGACCGCGCCGCTCGACATTCCGCCGCGCCTGGGCGAGCTCGAACGGCGTCTGACGCTGGCGCAGCTCGTCGCCGCCTGGGCCAAGGGCCCGGTGCTGGCGCCGCTGGTCGTCGGCGGCCCCGCCTCGACGCTGGCGCTGGCGTCCGATCTCGCGCGCCTGATGGACGACATGGTGACGCGCGGCGTCGACTGGAGCGCCCTTGATGGGCTCGTGCCTGATAACCTCGACCGCTACTGGCAGCACTCGCTCGAATTCCTGCGCATCGCCCGCATCGCCTGGCCCAATCATCTCGCCGAGATCAACCGGATCGAACCGGCCGCGCGGCGCGACCAACTGATCGAAGCGGAAGCCAAACGGCTGATCGCGGATCCGCATGGCCCCGTCATCGCGGCCGGCTCGACCGGCTCGATGCCAGCGACCGCAAAATTCCTGCGCGCGGTTGCTTCGCTGCCGCATGGCGCCGTGGTGCTGCCCGGTCTCGACACCGATCTCGATGAGGATGCCTGGCGCAGCATCGGCGGCAGCAGGGACCTCTTGGGCATCACCGAGAATCCGGCGTCGAACCATCCGCAATATGCGATGCATGCGCTGCTGCAACGCTTCGGCATCAAGCGCAGCGACGTCGAGATTTTGCAGCCGCCAGCGGAAGACGGCCGCGACCTGCTCGCGTCGGAATCGATGCGGCCGTCCGCCAAGACCGAGGTCTGGCACGACCGGCTGAAGCAGCCCGATGTTGCCGCGAAGATCGCGGGCGGCATGAAGAACCTCGCGGTGGTCGAAGCGCCCAATCCTGAAATGGAAGCGCTCGCCATCGCCATCGCCATGCGCGAGGCCAGACACCTGGACAAATCCGCGGCGCTGGTCACGCCCGACCGCGCCCTGGCGCGGCGGGTGATGGCGGCGCTGACCCGATGGGATCTCGCCTTCGACGATTCCGGCGGCGACGTCTTGATGGAAACCTCCGCCGGCACGTTTGCGCGCCTTGCGGCGGAGGCGGCGACCAAGGGCCTGGAGCCGCCGACGCTGCTGGCGATGCTGAAGCATCCGCTGTGCCGGCTCGGCCGCGCGCCGGGCGCGTGGAAGATGGCAATCGAGAGCCTGGAGCTTGCGCTGCTGCGCGGCACGCGCCCGCCGGCAGGCACGGCCGGCCTCCTGCGCGAGTTCAACCGCTTCCGCGAGGAGCTGGCAAAGCTGTGGCGCAGCGAGGTCTCCGCACTGCATCGCGCCGAGCCGCGGGCGCGTCTCAAGGCCGAGGATCTCGATCGCATCCAGGCTCTGATCGACGCCCTGCAAAAGGCATTGGCGTCGATCGAGAGCCTGCCGCCGGCGAAGCCGTATGATTTCGCGGAGCTTGCGCATCGGCATCGCGAGATCATGATCGAGCTGTCGCGCGACGATCAGGGCATTCCGCTCGCCTTCGAGGATCGCGATGGACTCGCGCTCGCCGGCGCCTTCGACGATCTCTTGCGCGGCGGCACGACCAGCGGATTGCTGGTGCAGCTAGCGGATTACCCGGACGTCTTCCAGACCGCGTTCAGCGATCGCGCGGTGCGGCGGCGCGACAGGCCGGGCGCGCGGCTGCAAATCTACGGCCCGCTGGAATCGCGCCTGATGCAGGCCGACCGCATCATCATTGGCGGCCTGATCGAAGGCGTCTGGCCACCGGCGCCGCGCATCGATCCCTGGCTCAGCCGGCCGATGCGGCACGAGCTCGGGCTCGATCTGCCGGAGCGCCGTATCGGCCTGTCCGCCCATGACTTCGCGCAATTGCTCGGCGGCGACGAGGTCATTCTCACTCACTCGGCCAAGGCCGGCGGCGCGCCGGCGGTGGCCTCGCGCTTCCTGCATCGGCTGGAGGCGGTGGCCGGCGATGAGCTCTGGCAGGCGGCCGTTCGCGCCGGCGAGACATATGTGCAGTTCGCTTCGGCGCTCGACCAGCCCGACGAGGTCAAGCCGATCAAGCAGCCGGAACCACGGCCGCCGCGCGCGACACGCCCGCTCAAAATGTCCGTCACCGAGATCGAAGACTGGCTGCGCGACCCCTACACGATCTACGCCAAACGCATCTTGCGGCTCGATGCGCTCGATCCCGTCGACATGCCGCTCTCGGCCGCCGACCGCGGATCGGCGATTCACGATGCCATCGGCGAATTCACGGAAAGCTATGCGGCGCGTCTGCCCGACGATCCCGCGCGGGTGCTGCGCGCGATCGGCGAGAAGCACTTTGCACCGCTGATGGAGCGGCCCGAAGCACGGGCGCTGTGGTGGCCGCGCTTCCAGCGCATCGCGCGCTGGTTCGGCGAATGGGAGACGGCGCGGCGCGAGGCGATCGCGGCGATCGTCGCGGAGACCCGTGGCGAGATCTCGTTCATGCTCGATCCTCAGCGCAGCTTCCGCCTTTCCGCGCGCGCCGACCGCATCGAACGCCGCCAGGGCGGCGGCTACGCCATCCTCGACTACAAGACCGGCCAGCCGCCGACCGGCAAGCAGGTCCGCATGGGCCTGTCGCCGCAGCTGACGTTGGAAGCCGCGATCCTGCGCGAGGGCGGTTTTCCCGACATCGACGCCGGCGCCTCCGTGAGCCAGCTCGTCTATGTCCGCCTCAGCGGCAACAATCCACCCGGCGAGGAGCGCATCCTCGAGCTCAAGTTCAAGCCGGGCGACGAGCCGCAGCCGCCGGACACCGCGGCCGCCGAGGCGAGGGCAAAGCTCGAAGCGCTGATCCGCGCCTTCGAGGACGAGAACCAGGCCTATACATCGCTGAACCTGCCGATGTGGGCGAATCGCTACGGCACCTATGACGACCTTGCCCGGATCAAGGAATGGTCCGCGGCCGGCGGGTTGGGGATCGAGGAATGGTGAAGGCGCCGCGTCCCATCCCTGACGAGGTGCGAGCGCGGCAGGCGCGCGCCTCCGATCCGACTGCATCGGCCTTCGTCTCGGCCAATGCCGGCTCGGGCAAGACGCATGTGCTGGTGCAGCGCGTGATCCGCCTGCTGCTCTCGGGCGTGCCACCGGAGAAGATCCTCTGCATCACCTTCACAAAAGCTGCCGCCGCCAACATGGCCGAGCGCGTGTTCACCACGCTCGGCCATTGGGTGACGCTGGACGATGATGCGCTCGACGCGGCGATCCGCGCGGTCGGCATCCCGCATCCCGGCGCCAAACTGCGCCGCGACGCGAGAAAACTGTTCGCCTGCGCGCTGGAGACGCCGGGCGGGCTGAAGGTGCAGACCATCCACGCGCTGTGCACCCGCCTGCTCCAGCAATTTCCGTTCGAGGCCAACGTTCCCGCACGCTTCGCCGTGATCGACGAGCGCGACCAGACCGACATGATGGAACGCGCCAATTTGAAGGTGCTGCTGGAAGCCGCACGCGATCCGGAGAGCGTCACCGGCCGCGCGCTGCTGACGGCGATGGCGAGCGCCGCGGATGTCACCTTCAAGGAGGTCGTGCGCGAGGCGTGCCTCAGCCGCGATCATTTCATGGCCTGGACCGACCAGGCCGGCAATGCGGAAGCCGCAGCGGCGCAGATGGCTGCGGTGCTGGGCGTTGACATCGGCGACCGTATCGAAGCCGTCGAGACGGAAATTCTCGACGGCCCGTTCCTGCCGCGCGCGCGCTGGGACGACATTGCCTTCGCGCTGGAGGACGGCAGCAAATCCGACAATGACCAGGCAGGGCGACTGCGCGCGGCAAAGGTGTTTTCCGGCAGCGATCAGGTCGACGCCTATCTGTCCGTCTTCCTCACGGACGACAAGCTGCCGCGCAAGGCAGTGCTGACCAAGAAGTTCTGCGATCACAATCCCTCCGTGGCCCGCCTGTTCGAAGCCGAGGCGCAGCGCCTTGCAGGGCTGATCGAAAAGCGCCGCGCCGTGACGGTTCGGGACCGCACCGCGGCCCTGCTGCATATCGCGACAGCGGCCGCCGCGAATTACCGCCGCGAGAAGCAGGAGCGCGGCCTGCTCGACTACGACGACCTCATCGACAAGACGCTGGCGATGCTGGACCGTATCGCCTCGGGCTGGGTGCATTACAAGCTCGACCGCGGCGTCGATCACGTGTTGATCGACGAGGCGCAGGATACCAGCCCGCGGCAATGGGACATCATCGCGCACATCATCTCCGAGTTCACCGCCGGCGAAGGTGCGCGCGAGGGGCTGAACCGCACCATCTTCGCTGTCGGCGACGAGAAGCAGTCGATCTTCTCGTTCCAGGGCGCAGCTCCCCACGAGTTCGACGCGCGCAGGCGCGAGCTGCATCGCAAGTTCACCGCCGCCGGCCTGAAATTCGATCCGGTCGCCTTCACCTATTCGTTCCGCTCGGGCGCGACGATCCTGCATTCGGTCGACCACGTCTTCCGCGATCCCGCGATCTACAAGAGCATCCATTCGGTCGAGATCGGCCATCCCCTGCACAATTCGCTGAGCGATGCCGGCCCGAGCGTGATCGAGCTGTGGGATCTCGCCGAGGCCGACGATCGGCAGGACATCGAGGGCTGGCGTGCGCCATTCGACGGCGTCGCCGTCACCAGCCCCGAGGTCAAGCTTTCCCGACGCATCCAGGCCGAGATCAAGCGGCTGGTCGAGAGCGGCACGCTGACCGGGCACGAGGGCGAGCGTCGTCCTCTTCGCTATGGCGACATGCTGATCCTGGTGCGCCGGCGCGGCAACGCATTCGACGCCGTGATCCAGGCGCTGAAGCACGCCGGCATTCCGGTCGCCGGTGCCGACCGCCTCAAGCTCACCGAGCACATCGCCATCATCGACCTGATGAACCTGGCCGACGCGCTGCTGCTGCCGCAGGACGATCTCGCGCTCGCGGTGGCGCTGAAGTGCCCGCTATTCGGGCTCGATGACGACGATTTGTTCCAGCTTGCGTGGGACCGCAAGGGATCGCTGCGCCGCGCGCTGGGCGACCATGCGGCCACAAGCGAGAAATTCACCACGGCGTTGCGACGCCTAGAAGCCTGCGAGATCCGCGCCCGCGAGGAGACGCCGTTCGCGTTCTACGCCTGGCTGCTGGGCGGCGATGGCGGGCGTGCGCGCATCCTGCGCCGGCTCGGCCACGAGGCCAATGACGCGCTCGACGAATTCCTGGAGCTCGCGCTGAACTACGAGCGCAAGGCGCCGGCTTCGCTGCAGGGCTTCATGGCCTGGCTCCGCTCGGCCGACACCGAAGTGAAGCGCGACATGGAGATCTCGCGCGACGAGGTGCGGGTCATGACCGTACACGGCGCCAAGGGCCTGGAGGCCTCGGTCGTGTTCATGGTCGACACCACGTCCTCGCCCGCGGACTCGCAGCGGCTGCGGCTGATCCAGGTACCGCGCGGTAATGGCGGCGAGGTCGTGGTCTGGGCCGGCCGCAAGGCCGACGATCCCAGGCCTGTCGCCGAGGCGCGCAAGGCGATGCTGGAGGAGACCGAGGACGAATATCGCCGCCTGCTCTACGTCGCGATGACGCGCGCGGCCGATCGGCTGATCGTCGGCGGCTGCATGCCCGGCAACATGAAGACGGTGCGCAAGCTGAGCTGGTACGACCTCGTCGACACCGGGCTCAAAGGCTCGGGCCTCGACAAGCAGGTGATCGAGACGCCGCTCGGCAAGGTCACCCGGTTCGCCCGTCCCGAGGACGTCGCGGCGCTGGGCGCGCCGGCGGCCTCCGTGCACCAGACCATCGCGCTGCCGGAGTGGCTGCGGACACCGGCCCCGCGCGAGACCATCGACGAGGATCCCGTGCGCCCCTCGGGCCAGCCTGCCGAGGAGGGCCGCAGCGTCCGATCGGGCGAATCGGTGCAGTCGCGCGCGCTGGCGTTGCAACGCGGCACGCTGGTGCATCGCCTGTTGCAATCGCTGCCCGAGATCGCCGGCGAGCGCCGGCGCGAGGCCGCGCTCGGCTTCATGGCGCGCAACGCCGCGGACTGGCCGGAGGCCGATCGCATCGCACTGGCCGACAAGGTGCTCGCCCTGATCACGGAGCCGCGTTTCGCGCCCGTCTTTGCCGCCGGCAGCCGGGCGGAGGTCGCGATCGCCGGGCGGCTGGAGCGGCCGGGCCGCACGCCGGCCCTGGTATCGGGACAGATCGACCGGCTGGTCGTGCGCCCAGAGGAAGTCCTGATCGTCGACTTCAAGACCAACCAGGCAGCGCCCAAAAGCGCGGCCGAGGCGCCGGCGACCTATGTCCGCCAGCTTGCGCTGTACCGGGCGGTGCTGTCGCGGCTTTATCCCCAAAGGTCCGTCAGGGCCGTCCTGCTCTGGACCGAGGCCCTTGAATATATGGAGATTTCGGCCCCCGCGCTGGACGCGGCGCTGGCATCCCTTCATCTCGGTGTGAGCGTCCTTGACCCGGCAAGGGGCCGTTCATAGGTTCACCCCATGACCCCGGGCGCGATTCCAGGTCGCGCCGATTCTCTTTCAACCGAGTGAGGTACTCCCAATGGCCGTTAGCAAGGTTTCCGACGCCGATTTCGAAGCCGAAGTGCTCAAGGCGAACGGCCCCGTGGTCGTCGATTTCTGGGCCGAATGGTGCGGCCCCTGCCGCATGATCGCACCCGCGCTCGACGAGATCGCCGGCGCGATGGGCGACAAGGTCAAGATCGTGAAGCTCAATGTCGACGAGAGCCCGAAGACCGCCTCGAAGTACGGCGTGATGTCGATCCCGACCCTGATGATCTTCAAGGGCGGCGAGATGGCCTCGCGCCAGGTCGGCGCCGCGCCGAAGGCGAAGCTGCAGCAGTGGATCACCTCCGCGGTCTGATCAACTGGCCAGGATTATTGGCGCAAGATTATTTTCGACAACGGCCGGCGAAAGCCGGCCGTTTGGCGTTGATGGGACGTGTTCAGCGTATGACGAGTCCCGCCCTTGCCTGCTCCTCCCCGAAAGCGCGACCGCAAGCCCACCGCTCTCGCCGCAATGGAGGCGCGCTCGGTCGACGCGATCCCGCGCGGCGGTGAATGGCAATATGAACCCAAGTGGGACGGCTTCCGCTGCCTGCTGGCGCGCAACGGCAGCAACGTCGACCTGCGCTCCAAATCCGGCGAAGACCTCGCGCGCTACTTCCCGGAAGTCGTCACTGCTGCCTTGGAGCTGAAGGCCGACCGCTTCACGCTCGACGGCGAGATCGTCGTGCCGCACGGCAAGAGCTTTTCCTTCGACGCGCTGCTGCAACGCATTCATCCGGCGGCAAGCCGCGTGAAGAAGCTCTCAGTGGAGACACCGGCGCTCTACCTCGTCTTCGATCTGCTCGCGACATCCGGACAGAAGGGCCTGGCTGAGAAGACGCTGCGCGAGCGCCGGCCGGCGCTGGAAGCCTTCGCGAAAGCCAACATCAAGGGCAGCCTGTTCCACCTCTCACCGGCGACCACGAGCTACGCCACGGCCAAGAAATGGCTGGCGCGATCCGGCGGCGGCTCGGACGGCGTCATCGCCAAGCGGATCGATCTGCCCTACCAGGCGGGAAATCGCGACGGCATGCAGAAGATCAAGAAATTCCGCAGCGCCGATTGCGTGGTCGGCGGCTTCCGCTATGCCACCAACAAGATCGCCGGCCGGAACGTCGTCGGCTCGCTGCTGCTCGGGCTCTACGACGATGACGGCCTGCTGCACCATGTCGGCTTCACCTCGGCGATCAAGGCGGAGGCGAAGCCTGATCTGACCGATCGGCTCGAAGCACTGATCGGCGAGCCCGGCTTCACCGGCAACGCGCCGGGCGGGCCGAGCCGCTGGTCGACCGAGCGTTCCGCAAAGTGGTGTCCGCTGAAGCCGAAGCTGGTGATTGAGGTCTGCTACGACCATTTCAGCGGCGAACGCTTCCGTCACGGCACCTCAATCCTGCGCTGGCGCCCGGACAAGGCGCCGCGGCAATGCACGTTCGAGCAGCTGAAGCAGAAGGCGGCCGATCCGATGAAGCTGTTGAAGTAGCGCGTAGCCGGGATGGAGCGCAGCGTAATCCGGGAATCATGCCCCCAAGCAACGATGGCCCCGGATTGCGCTGCGCTCCCTCCGGGCTACGCAGCAACACCTACTTGATCCACCCCGTCGCCAGCGCGTTCGCAAGCTCCGGCTGACCATTGCGGCGCGCCAGCGCGGCCATGGCCTCGTGATCGTAGGCGACGTGGCGGAACGTCACCTGCCAGGCAGCATCGGCACGTTCGAGGATCGCATAGCGCGCGTGCGGCGTGCCGGCCTCGACCACATGCGCGTACGGATGCTTGTCGCGAAAACCAGGGCTACCGACGCTGCCGGGATTGACGATCAGCCGGCCGTCGCGCAGGCGCACCGCGCGGGCGAGGTGGGTGTGGGCGCACAGGATCAGCGATTGCGTGATGCCTTGGGCGAGTGGCTCGATGTGGTCGAGCGCGGACAGCGCCACCGTGCCGTCGGGATGCACGGTGTCGAGCCAGTACACCTCATCGCTGCCGGGCGTCGCGTGGCAGAGGAACACCTGGTCGCGGAAGACCCGTGCCATCGGCTGCGCGCGCAGCCAGTCGAGGTGCACAGCGTCGAGCTGTTCGTAAGCGGGGCGATCCCACGAGCCCATTTTCTCCGGCGGACGGTCGAGCAGATAGCGGTCGTGATTGCCGAGGACGTGCACGGCATCGAGCGGCATCAGGATCTCGATGGTGCGGCGCGCATCGAGCGGGCCACTCAGCATGTCGCCGAGATTGACGATGTCGGCAATACCGAGCGCGCGGATGTCGGCGAGCACGGCCTCCAGCGCGAGATAGTTTCCGTGGACATCGGCAATCGCGGCGAAGCGCATTGGCATTTCCTGTAGCCCGGATGGAGCGCAGCGTAATCCGGGACCTTCCTTGCTTGTGGCACGATCCCGGATTGCGCTTCGCTCCATCCGGGCTACGGCAACCTCTATGCAGGCGGCGTGCCGTTGATGGCCAGCACGTGGCCGGCGAGATACAGCGAGCCGGTGATCAGGATCCGCGGCGGCAGCTCGTAGGCGAGCTGCGCCAGCGCGCGCAGGGCGGCCTCGACGCCGGGGGCAGGCTCGACGCGCATGCCGAGGCTGCGCGCGGCATCGGCGAGACGGTCGACCGGCATCGCATTCTCCGTGTCGGGAATCGGCACTGCGATGATGTGGCGGGTGAGGCCGGCGAAATTGGCGAGGAAGGCGTGCGCATCCTTGTTGGCCATCATGCCGGCGATGATCACCAGCGGCCGCGACACCCGCTCCTCGAGGTCGCCGAGCGCGGCCGCCGCAACGCGCCCGCCCTCGGCATTGTGGCCGCCGTCGAGCCAGATCTCCGAGCCCTGCGGACCCCAGGACAGCAACTCGCCCGAGGTGAGGCGCTGCATCCGCGCCGGCCAGTCGGCACCGACGATGCCGGCCTCGAACGCGGCGTGATTGACCTTGATGGTCGGCAGCGCACGTAGCGTCGCGATCGCGAGCCCGGCATTGGCGAACTGGTGGCGCCCGAACAGACGCGGCGCCGGCAGATCCATCAAGCCGCGGTCGTCGGAATAGACCAGACGCCCGCGCTCGACATTGACGTGCCAGCTCTCGTTTGCGGCGAACAGCGGCGCACGCATGCGCCTCGCCTGCGCTTCGATCACGGCCATCGCCTCCGGCATCTGCTCGGCGCAAATCACGGGCACGCCGCGCTTGATGATCGCGGCCTTCTCGCCGGCAATCGACGCCAACGTATCGCCGAGGAAATCCATGTGATCCATGCTGACGGGCGTGATCACAGAGGCCGCCGGCTGATCGACCACATTGGTCGAATCCAGCCGGCCGCCGAGGCCGACTTCGAGCAGCACGATGTCGGCCGGGTTCTGCGCGAACAGCAGGAAAGCGGCCGCCGTCTTCAGCTCGAACAATGTCGCGGCCTCGCCGGCATTGACGCGCTCGACCTCTTCCAACGCCGCGCGCAGCTCGTCGTCGCCGACGAGCACACCGCCACTGAAGCGGCCGAGCCGGAAGCATTCGTTGATGCGGACGAGATAAGGGGACGTATAGGCGTGGACGCGCAGACCTGAAGCCTCCAGCGTCGCGCGCAGGTAAGCGAGCGTCGAGCCCTTGCCGTTGGTGCCGGCGATGTGGATCACCGGCGGCAGCTTGCGCTCGGGGTGGCCGAGCCGAGCGAGCAGGCGGTGCATCCGCTCCAGCCCGAGATCGATGCGCTTCTGATGCAGGGCCGACAGCCGCCCGATCACTTCATCGAGCGGTGTCTTTGCACTGTCAGGGGAGGCGTTCACGCGTGCGGCGCAGCCGGCGCCGTCTCGGCGGCCGATACGATCTGCGCCGGGCTTGCGACCGGCTGCACGGACTTCGATGCACCCTCCTGCGCCGGCGCCTTGGTCAAGAGGCGGCAGAGCCGCGCCAGCGTCGGCCGCAGTTCGTGGCGATGCACGACCATGTCGACCATGCCGTGCTCCTTGAGGTACTCGGCGCGCTGAAAGCCTTCAGGCAGCTTCTCGCGGATGGTTTGCTCGATCACGCGCGCGCCGGCGAAGCCGATCAGCGCGCCGGGCTCGGCGATCTGCACGTCGCCGAGCATCGCATACGACGCGGTGACGCCGCCGGTGGTCGGATTGGTCAGCACGACGATGTAGGGCAGCTTTGCCTCGCGCAGCATCTGCACCGCAACGGTGGTGCGCGGCATCTGCATCAGGGACAAAATGCCTTCCTGCATGCGTGCGCCGCCGCTCGCGGCGAACACGATGAACGGCGACTTCTTCTCGACCGCGAGCTCCATCCCGCGCACGATGGCTTCGCCCGCGGCCATGCCGAGCGAGCCGCCCATGAAGTCGAAATCCTGCACGGCGACGACGACGGCGGAGCCTTCGAGCTTGCCGTAGCCGACCTTGACCGCATCGTTCAGATTGGTCCGCGCCCGCGCATCCTTGACGCGGTCGACATATTTCTTCTCGTCGCGGAACTTGAGCGGGTCAGGGGTGACCTCGGGCAGCGCCACGTCGAACCAGGTCTCGTTGTCGAAGATCGACTTGAGCCGCGCGACCGCGCCCATGCGCATGTGATAGTTCGAGCCGGGGATGACGAACTGGTTGGCCTCGACGTCCTTGTAGAACACGAGCTGTCCGGAATCCGGGCACTTGATCCACAGGTTCTCCGGCGTCTCCCGCCGCAGCATGTTGCGGATCTTCGGCCGGACCACGTTGGTAAGCCAGTTCATGGTTTGCTCCGATGTGCGATCCCGCCGGGAATCGCCTGAAGGATATATGGCGGCCGGACATCTGCCCGGCAAGCCGCCGTGTCGCCCGCGTTAGAGCATGATCCGGAAAAGTGTGAAGCGGTTTTCCGACCAGATCATGCCCAAACTAAAGAGCTACAGCGGAATTATGGCCTATTCCGCCGCCTGCTGCGCGCCCTTGACGCCCTGGGCCAGAGCGGCCGTCAATTCGGCGACGGCGTTAACGGTCTTGGCGGTCGCCCGTCCCTCGGCATCGAGGCTGTTCTTGAGGGCGTCCACCAGCGCGGTGCCGACCACCGACCCATCGGCCTTCTCGGCAATGGCGCGCGCCGCCTCCGGCGTGCGGATGCCGAAACCGACACAGATCGGCAGCCTGGTATGCCGCTTGATGCGCGCGACAGCTTCGCCGACGGCATTGGCGTCCGCCGCCGCTGCACCGGTGATGCCGGCGATCGAGACGTAATAGACAAAGCCTGATGTGTTCGCGAGCACCGCAGGCAGGCGCTTGTCGTCGGTGGTCGGCGTCGCCAGGCGAATGAAGTTGAGCCCCGCCTTCAGCGCGGGAATGCAGAGCTCGTCGTCTTCCTCCGGCGGCAAATCGACGATGATCAGGCCGTCGACGCCGGCCGTCTTGGCATCAGCCAAGAACTTGTCGACGCCGTAGATGTAGATCGGATTGTAATAGCCCATCAGCACCAGCGGCGTGACATTGTCGTCCTTGCGGAAGTCGCGCACCAGCTCCAGCGTCCTCTTCAAGGTCATGCCGATCTTGAGCGCACGCAGGCCTGCAGCCTGGATCGAAGGACCGTCCGCCATCGGATCGGTAAAGGGAATGCCGAGTTCGATGACGTCGGCGCCGGACTTCGGCAGCGCCTTGACGATCTCGAGCGAGGTCGCGGGATCGGGATCGCCGGCCATCACATAGGTGACAAAGGCCGCGCGGCCTTGGCTTTTCAGCTCGGCAAAACGGGTATCGATACGCGTGGTCACTTCTTGCCCCTCAGGATGTCGCCGACCTGCGGGACGTCCTTGTCGCCGCGGCCGGAGAGATTGACGACCATCAGGTGGTCCCGCGGCCGCTTCGGCGCGAGCTCCATCACCTTGGCGATGGCATGCGCGGGCTCGAGCGCGGGGATGATGCCTTCGAGCTTTGACAGCAGCTGGAACGCGGCGAGCGCCTCGTCATCGGTCGCGGAGAGATAATTGACGCGGCCGACCTCGTGCAGCCAGGAATGCTCAGGGCCGATGCCGGGATAATCGAGACCGGCCGAGATCGAATGCGCGTCCTGGATCTGGCCGTCGGCATCCATCAAGAGATAGGTGCGGTTGCCGTGAAGCACGCCGGGGCGGCCGCCCGCGATCGAGGCCGCATGCAGCTGCGTCAGGCCATGGCCGGCGGCTTCGACGCCGAAGATCTCCACGGAGGAATCATCGAGGAACGGATGGAACAAGCCCATCGCGTTGGAGCCGCCGCCGATGCAGGCCACCAGCGAATCCGGCAGGCGCCCCTCGATCTCCTGCATCTGCGCCTTGGTCTCGTCGCCGATGACCGACTGGAAATCGCGCACCAAGGTCGGATAGGGATGCGGACCGGCCACCGTGCCGATGCAATAGAACGTGTTGTGCACGTTGGTGACCCAGTCGCGTAGCGCCTCGTTCATGGCGTCCTTCAGCGTGCGCGTGCCCGACTGCACCGGCATCACCTTGGCGCCCAGCATCTCCATGCGGATGACGTTGGGCTGCTGCCGCTCGACGTCGACGGCGCCCATATAGACCACGCATTCGAGGCCAAAGCGCGCGCACAGCGTCGCGGTGGCAACGCCGTGCTGGCCCGCGCCGGTCTCGGCGATGATGCGCTTCTTGCCCATGCGCCGTGCCAGCATGATCTGGCCGAGCACGTTGTTCACCTTGTGCGAGCCGGTGTGGTTGAGCTCTTCACGCTTGAGGTAGATCTTGGCGCCGCGGAGATGCTCGGTCAGGCGCTCGGCGAAATAGAGCGGCGAGGGCCGGCCGACATAGTTCTTGAGGTAGCCGTTCATCTCGGCCTGAAACGCCGGATCGGCCTTGGCCGCGGTGTAGGCCTTCTCCAGGTCGAGGATCAGCGGCATCAAGGTTTCGGCGACGAAGCGCCCGCCGAAAATGCCGAAATGGCCGCGCTCGTCGGGGCCGCTGCGGTAGGAATTTGGCTTGGCAATGTTCATCGGACGCTCAACTCTTGACTGGCATCTTTGCTGGCGCGCGCGGCGCGGATGAAGGCCTTGATCATCTCTGGGTCTTTCACGCCGGGAGCGCTCTCGACACCGGAGGACACGTCGACGCCGCTGGCGCGGGTGACACGAAGGGCCTCGGCGAGATTCTCGGCGTGCAGCCCCCCCGAAACCATATAGGGCAGTTTCAGATCGAGCTTTTCGAGCAGGTGCCAGTCGAAGGGCTCCCCGAGGCCGCCGGGCCGCGTCGCGTCCTTCGGCGCGCGCGCATCGAACAGGATGCGATCGGCGACCGCGGCGTAGCCGGGCAGCACCGCGAGATCGGCCGCTGTCGCGACCGGGACCGCCTTCATCACCGGGCGGCCGAAGCGTTGCTTGAGGTCGCGCAGCCGCGCCACGCTCTCCCCGCCGTGGAGCTGGAAGATGTCCGGCGACAGCGCGTCCATGATGTTGTCGAGCGTTGCGTCATCGGCATCGACCGTGAGCGCCACCTTGAGCGCGCGCCGCTTGACCTGACGGCCGAGGTCACGGCCGAGTTCCAGGGACAGGTGCCGGGGCGACGGCGGAAAGAACACGAACCCGACCATGTCGGCGCCCGCCTCGAGCGCCGTTTCGAGCGTCTCGGGCGTGGACAGGCCGCAGATCTTGACGAGCAGGGACATGGTCTCAAAGCGGGTAGAGGCCGCGGGGTGCGCGGCCGGAAAACGGGGCTTTTCGGTCGGGGCCGCTTCTACAACGTCGCGCGCTGCTTGTCTCGCCCGACGGGCCCGTACAGGCCCATCCCGGAGGGAACGGGAAGGCGCTGGGACTCCGCCTTCGCTGCCGTCGCCTGGGCCCGCAGATCGGCCAGTTCGGCCCTGACGGCCCGGGCCTCCGCGTCATTCCGGCGCGCGGCGCGCCGCCAGCGCCGCTGGCCGAGCCAGACGGCGGAGCCGCCCGCGACAACGCCCAGGGCCGCCGCCAGGATCAGCAACAGGAACAGCGGCAGGGTGATCGACAGCGAGGGGTCGTCGGCAATGAAGGGGTCGAAGGAGACCGTGACGAAATGCCTGTTGGCGACGGCGAACGCCACCAGGATCAGGCCCAGCGGAAGTACGATCAGCGCGGTCAGGAACTTTCGCATCTGGCTTCGCTCGCCTTGAATCAAGCTTGCGGCCGCATCCTGTGCGACCGCGAAAAACCCCAAAGCGCGCTCACGTCGCGCTTCAGTCTACGCCGCCGGGATCCGGATGGTCGCGGTTCAGCCGCTCGCGCATTTCCTTGCCGGTCTTGAAGAACGGAACGCTCTTCTGATCGACGGGCACATGGGCGCCGGTGCGTGGATTGCGCCCTGCGCGCGCAGGGCGATGCTTGACCGAGAAGGCACCGAAGCCGCGCAGCTCGACGCGGTCACCGCGTGCAAGCGCCGCTACGATCTCTTCGAGAATCGCATTCACAATGTTCTCGACATCCCGCTGGTACAGATGCGGGTTGTGCTCGGCGATACGCTGAACAAGTTCGGATTTGATCATCGAGAGATAGGACCCGGGAGCGTGCGGATGACCATTTCCGTGAAAATACCGTGATCTGTCAAGACGCTAAATCAAGGATGGGCGTCGTGAAAATGCGTGACAAATGCCGAAAAAGCAGGCTGCGCCAGCACGCGTCAGACGCGAAAAAGCTCTGAAACTCGCCTGCCGACGGTTAGTTGGACGCAGCCGGCTGCCACAAGGCCAGCATTCCATCCATTCCGAGCCGATCTACCGCCTGCGCGACGCCGGTTTGCCCGATCTGGTGCGCGATCGAGCCCAAACCGAGCGCTTCCAGCGTCAATGCGGCCGCCGTCTTCAGGAACGGCAGGTCGCCGAAGCGCGGCTGGAGCTTGTAGTCGCGCACCGGTAGCCCCTTCTTGACGCCCTTCTGCTCGACCAGCCAGGTCACGGCCGTCTTCTCGTCGCCGATCTGGTCGATCAGCTTGAGATCGATCGCCTGGCGCCCGGTGAAGACGCGGCCGTCGGCGACTTTTTCGAGCTGCGTGTCATCCATGCCACGCCGCTCCTTCACCATTCCCTTGAACCAGGCATAGGAATCCTTCACCAGCGCATCGAGCGCGGCGCGCGCCTCGGGACTGGTCGGCTCAAAACCGTTGGGCGCCGCCTTCAGCGGCGAGGACTTCACCTCCTCGACCTTGACGCCAATGGTCTTCATGAGCTCGGAGAGGTTGGGATACTGGAACAGCACGCCGATGGACCCGACCAGGGAGCTTTGCTGGGCGACGATGTGGTCGCTCGCAATCGCGGTGATGTAGCCTCCGGAGGCGGCCAGCCCCTCCACCACCACCACCAGCGGCTTTTTCGCCTTGAGACGGACCAGCGAGTCATAGAGCTGCTCGGAGCCGGCGGTGGTGCCGCCGGGCGAGTTGATGTGAACGATGACGGCGGCGGCCTGCGAATTCTCGAGCCGCTCCAGCGCCTGCGTGCGGTCGGAATCGCTGCGGATCAATCCCTCGATCTGGACGCGCGCGATCGAGCCGGCGGATGCGAGGGTGCCGCGTGCACCGGGCGTCGCAATCAGCGCGAAGCTTGCAATCGCCGCGATCGCGATCAGCGCCGCCATCACCCGCCAGAACGTCAGCTTGCGGCGGATCCTGCGGCGATCGACGATGATGTCCGAATCGAGCGACATCGGAATATCTCCAAATGAAAGATCAGGCGCGTTGTGCCGTCACGGCGTGACCATTGGCCTATCTCGATACATCAATTGCGGCGCAATTTGAAGAAAACAAGGCCTGCGGCGACGTAGCCCGGATAGAGCGCAGCGTAATCCGGGATTCCTGCCACACTGGAGCCGCCCCGGATTTCGCTGCGCTCCATCCGGGCTACAGAAAGACAAGCGTAACAAAAAAGCCCCGGCTTGCGCCGGGGCCTTGATGTCGCAAAACGGACGTTTCGCTTACTTGCTGTCGCGGTTCTTCAGCGCGGTGCCGAGGATGTCGCCCAGCGTCGCACCCGAATCCGAGGAGCCGTACTGCGCGATGGCTTCCTTCTCTTCGGCGACTTCGAGCGCCTTGATCGACACCTGGACCTTGCGGGCCTTCTTGTCGAACTGGATGACGCGGGCATCGACCTTCTCGCCGACGGCGAAGCGTTCGGCGCGCTGGTCGTTGCGGTCACGGGCGAGCTCGGAGCGCTTGATGAAGGTGGTGAAGTCGGTACCGGCGATCTTCACCTCGATACCGCTTTCCTTCACTTCGAGCACTTCGCAGGTCACGACCGCACCCTTCTTGACATCGCCCGGCTCGGCGAAGGGATCGCCTTCGAGCTGCTTGATGCCGAGCGAGATGCGCTCCTTCTCGACGTCCACATCGAGCACCACGGCCTTCACCATGTCGCCCTTCTTGTAGTTGTCGATCACCTGCTCGCCCGGAAGCTTCCAGTCGAGATCGGAGAGGTGGACCATGCCATCGACGTCGCCCTCGAGGCCCAGGAACAGACCGAACTCGGTCTTGTTCTTGACCTCGCCCTCGACCACCGAACCGGTCGGGTGCTTCTCGACGAAGACCTCCCAGGGGTTGCGCATGGTCTGCTTGAGGCCGAGCGAGATGCGGCGCTTGACGGAATCCACTTCCAGCACCTGCACGTCGACTTCCTGCGAGGTCGACACGATCTTGCCGGGGTGCATGTTCTTCTTGGTCCACGACATCTCGGAGACGTGGATCAGGCCTTCGATGCCCGGCTCGAGCTCGACGAACGCACCGTAGTCGGTGATGTTGGTGACGCGGCCGGTGAAGCGGGCACCCAGCGGGTACTTGGCTTCGATGCCCTGCCACGGATCGTCCAGCAGCTGCTTCATGCCCAGCGAGATGCGGTGCGTCTCGTGGTTGATCTTGATGATCTTGACCTTCACGGTCTGGCCGATCGAGAGCACCTCGGTCGGGTGGTTGACGCGGCGCCAGGCGATGTCGGTGACGTGCAGGAGGCCGTCGATGCCGCCGAGGTCGACGAACGCACCGTAATCGGTGATGTTCTTGACCACGCCGTCGATGACCTGACCCTCTTCGAGGTTCTGCACCAGCTCCTGGCGCTGCTCGGCGCGGGTCTCTTCGAGCACCGTGCGGCGGGACACGACGATGTTGCCGCGGCGGCGGTCCATCTTCAGGATCTGGAACGGCTGCGAGTTGTTCATCAGCGGCGCAACGTCGCGGATCGGACGGATGTCGACCTGCGAGCGCGGCAGGAAGGCCACGGCACCGTCGAGGTCGACGGTGAAGCCGCCCTTGACCTGGTTGAAGATGACGCCGTTGACCTTCTCGTTGTTCTGGAACGCCTTCTCCAGCTTGCCCCAGCTCTCTTCGCGGCGCGCCTTGTCGCGCGACAGCACGGCTTCGCCGAGGGCGTTTTCAATGCGATCGAGGAACACTTCCACCTCGTCGCCGACCTTGAGGTCGCTCTCACGGCCGGGGCCGGAAAATTCGCGCAGCGCGACGCGGCCCTCGGTCTTCAGGCCGACGTCGATGACGGCCATGTCCTTTTCAATTGCAACCACCTTGCCCTTGACGACGGAGCTTTCCTGCAGGTTGCCACCTGCGAAGGACTCGTCGAGCATCGCGGCGAAATCGTCGCGCGACGGGCTATAGGTATCAGCAGAAGTCGAAGCCATTTGTTCTCCAGTTGCGGATGTCTTGCCGGCCGTTGGGTTCATGGGCGCATCGCGCGCGCAGTGTCGGAAGGTCCGCAAGACCTTCGAGCGACCGCTCGTTGCCCCGATCTAGCGACCAGAACAGCGGAAGCGGGCCGGCTGAGGCCCGCGCGTTCGATACGTTGAAAGCTTTGTCCGGAACCTGGATCGCGCCGGTCCCGAAACCGGGACGAAGCGTATCGACCTCAAAGAGCGGGAGCGGGCACTTCCTCCAATGACGGCGGCGGCTTAACCCCGCGACCGGCCCGCTCGGACAGCCTCGATAATGTCGATGGCGGCCCGGACGCCGCCTTCTATATCCAGTTGGGAGTTATCTAGCAAGTAAGCATCCGGGGCCGGTTTCAAAGGCGCAATCGGCCGATTCTTGTCACGTTCGTCACGCTGGAGGATGTCGGCGAGCACGGCCGCCTCGTCCGCCTCCTCGCCCCGCGCTTTGGCCTCCATGGTGCGGCGCCGGGCGCGGACCTTGGGGTCGGCGACCACGAAGATCTTCACGTCGGCATGGGGGCAGATCACGGTTCCAATATCGCGGCCG
This sequence comes from Bradyrhizobium sp. NBAIM14, assembly GCF_020193895.1. Classification (NCBI taxonomy): domain Bacteria; kingdom Pseudomonadati; phylum Pseudomonadota; class Alphaproteobacteria; order Hyphomicrobiales; family Nitrobacteraceae; genus Bradyrhizobium; species Bradyrhizobium sp. NBAIM14. The sequence goes on from NZ_JADYVQ010000017.1 coordinate 90,428, forward strand.
TCGAGCACGGCGCCGGGCGGATCGGCGGCGAACTGGCGCTGGAAATTGACCAGGACCTCGCGAACCCGAGGGATTGCCGACACGATCGAGGCTCCCTCGCCGGCCTTCTGGGTCTTCAGCGCAGGATTGCCGAACTTTTCGGGATCGAGCTCCAACGCGGCCTGCACCGCGGCCGCCTCATCGTTGAGATCGTGCCCTGATTGCATCAAGGAGTAGGCGACCGCGCGATAGATCACGCCGGTATCGAGATGACGATAGCCGTAATGGTGGGCGAGACGCTTGCCGAGCGTGCCCTTGCCCGAAGCCGCGGGCCCGTCGATGGCGATGATCATGAAAACTCGGCCCCTAGCGAACGCATCATCGGAATGAAATCCGGAAAGCTGGTGGCGATGAAGGCGGTGTCGTCGACGGTCACGGGCTGATCGGAGGCGCAGCCCATCACCAGCGCGGACATCGCGATGCGATGGTCCATATGGGTGGCGACAGTGCCGCCGCCCGGGACGTGGCCGCGACCCTCCACGATCAGATCGTCGCCGGAGACCACGACCTTGACGCCGTTGACGCGCAGCATGGCGGCGGTGGCTTCAAGCCGGTCGGATTCCTTGACGCGCAGCTCCTGCAGGCCGCGCATGATCGTAGTGCCTTCGGCGAACGACGCCGCCACCGCCAGCACCAGATATTCGTCGATCATCGACGGCGCGCGCTCCGGCGGCACCTCGACACCGCGCAGCTTCGACGCCCGCACGCGCAAGCGCGCCATCGGCTCGCCGGCATCGCCGCGCACTTCGCTCTCCTCGATGGAGGCGCCCATTTCGCGCAGCGTGGTGAACAGCCCAGTGCGCAGCGGATTGGTCATGACGTCGGACAGCACGACATCGGAGCCCTCCACGATCAGCGCCGCGACGATCGGGAAGGCGGCCGAAGAGGGATCGGCGGGCACCACGACATTGGCGCCATGCAGCTCGGGCTGGCCCACCAGCGTGATGCGGCGGCCGTGCCGGCCTTCCTGGACCGAGGTGATGTCGGCGCCGAAATGCTTCAGCATCAGCTCGGTGTGGTCGCGGCTGGCCTCGGTCTCGATGACCGTGGTGGTGCCGGGAGCGGCGAGGCCCGCCAGCAGCACGGCCGATTTGATCTGGGCCGACGCGACCGGGGTCTTGTAGACGATCGGCAGGGGGGCGCGCGCGCCCTGGAGGGTCAGCGGCAGGCGCCCGCCCTCGCCGCCGGCGGTGACTCTGGCACCCATCTTTTCCAGGGGATCGAGGATCCGGCGCATCGGACGGCTGCGCAGCGACGCGTCGCCGTCGAACACCGCCGAAATCGGGCAGCCGGCGACGGCGCCCATGACCAGCCGGCAGCCGGTGCCGGAATTGCCGAAATCCAGTGCTGCCTTGGGCTGGGCGAAGCCTCCGACCCCGACGCCGTTGACGGTCCAGGCGAAATCGCCGGTGCGCTCGACCTTGGCGCCCAGCGCCTGCATCGATTTGGCGGTGTTGAGGACGTCCTCGCCCTCGAGCAGGCCCGAAATCCTGGTCTCGCCGACCGCGAGCGCGCCCAGGATGAGGGCGCGGTGGGAGATCGACTTGTCGCCGGGCACCCGTACTTTCCCGGTCAGGGGACCGCTGGCGCGAGACTGGAGCGGCCTCGGTTGATCGGAATGGGTCAAGATTGTGTCCTTGAATAGGCCCGGTGGGCTGGCGCGCAGGTACCACATGGTCCGCGCCCCGTCACGGGCATGTCGTTCTCCCGTAATGCGCTATTGACAGCGGGCCGCCAACTAGCCAAGTGAAGCACCGCTTTTCAGACATTCCCAGGATTCCTGCCGTGGCCAAGTCCGAACTCGGAACCAAACGTATTTGCCCGACCACGGGCAAGAAGTTCTATGACCTCAACAAGAATCCGGTGATCTCGCCCTATACTGGCGAAGTGGTGCCGATCGCCCCGGTCGCTCCTGCCCGCGGCCCCCGTGCGGCCGAGGCCCGCAACATGGCCCAGGACAACGCGCCGGAGCCGGCGGAGACCGAGGAGTTGGTCTCGCTCGAGGAGGCCGATGCCGAGGAGAACACCGGCAAGGTCAAGGCGGTCGTGCCCGAATCGGAGGACGATATCGAGGTCGACGAGACCCTCGATGACGATGATGACGACGATTCGACCTTCATTGCCGACGAAGAAGAGGGCGATGAGGACGTGACCGACATCATTGGTGATGTCGGCGGTGATGAAGAGACTTGAGATCAGCCCTGATCTGTGAAAAAGGGTGCACCGCGCGAGTCGGAAGGCTCGCCGGTCCGGGGTGATCGACCAGGTTCACTCCGTCTAGGGTTAAGGGGCCATAGCTCAGCTGGGAGAGCGCTTGCATGGCATGCAAGAGGTCGGCGGTTCGATCCCGCCTGGCTCCACCAGCCTTCGCTGGCTTCGCCAGCTACGGCTCGGCAAGCCAGCTGCGCTCCCTCGTGGCGAAGCTAGCGAAGGCTGCCGCGGCGAAGCCCGAAGGGCGAAGCCGGGCTTCAGCAAAACAAGAGCGGGTGTAAGCTCTCCTCGCCTACCGAGGAGTGTGCCCGTGAAGTACGTCTACATCCTTGAGAGCCTTGATTCTCTCCACTTCTATGTCGGGATCACTGACGACCTCCGCGCCCGACTGGCAAAGCACAATGCTGGCGAGGTGCCCCACACTTCGAAATACGGACCTTGGCGGCTCAAGACTTACGTCGCATTCAGCGACGAGAAGCAGGCCGTCGCATTCGAAAAGTACTTGAAGTCAGCATCAGGCCGCTCCTTCGCCAAGAAGCGGCTTTAGCCCCCTACTCCCCGATCACCGCATTCAGCCGATCCCTCAGCGCGACGATCTCGTCTTTCATCGCGACCAGCTCCGACACCGAGCAGTCCGATGCCGCCAGGATCGATTGCGGCACGCTGCGGGCCTTCTCCTTCAGTGCATGGCCCTGCGGCGTCAGGGCGATCAGAACCTGACGCTCGTCCTCACGCGAGCGGGTGCGCCTGACGAGATGGGCGGCCTCGAGCCGCTTCAGCAGCGGCGTCAGCGTGCCCGAATCCAGGAACAGCTTCTCGCCGATCTCCTTGACCGGCACGTCATCGCGCTCCCACAGCACCAGCATGACCAGATATTGCGGATAGGTCAGGCCGAGTCGATCGAGCAGCGGCTTGTAGACGCGGTTAAAGGCGTGCGTAGCGGAATAGACCGCGAAGCAGATCTGGTTGTCGAGACGAAGCGGGTCTACCGCCGTTGATTTCCGGGCCATGAAGAATCCTGCGCGTTTCTCCCATTCTGGTCCCGGCCGGCGCCACATTCAATTGCGAACAATTAAATGTGAGGCGGGACGAATTAGATTGCGCACAATCTAATTGTCTGCGATAAAGCCCGCACCCCAACCCCGAAAGACCCGAGGAGACGACAATGTCCGTGAACGTCCTCTACAAGACCAGCGCCAAGGCCACCGGCGGCCGCGACGGCCATGCTGCGACCCTCGACGGCGCGCTCGACGTCAAGCTCACCACGCCGAAGGAGCTCGGCGGTGGCGGCGGCGCTGGAAACAATCCCGAGCAGCTGTTCGCGGCCGGCTATGCCGCCTGCTTCATCGGCGCGATGAAGTTCGTGGCCTCGCAGGGCGGCCCAAAGGTGCCTGCGGATGCCTCGGTCACCTCGACCGTCGGCATCGGCCCGCGCTCCGAGGGCGGTTTCGGCCTCGACATCGACCTCACCGTCTCGCTGCCGGGTCTCGCCCGCGCAGACGCCGAGGCGCTGGTCGCGAAGGCGCATCAGGTGTGCCCGTACTCCAATGCCACGCGCGGCAATGTCGACGTTCGCCTGACGGTGGTCTGATCGGCAGCGCGGATTGGCTGGCCCGGGAATCCCCCCTCGGGCCGGCCGCATCCGAGGGAATTTGCCACCCCGCGGCATGGCTGCACGCCGGCGCATGCGGCTCCACGCTCGGCGCCATTGCCGGCGCAAACAAACCTCGCTAGGCCTGTGAGCCAATGATCGACACAGGGAAGCGAAGGCATGACTGAAGCAGCAACGGGCGCCATGAGCGGACTGCGCGTCATCGATCTCACGCGCGTGCTCGGCGGTCCCTACTGCACCCAGATCCTCGCCGACCACGGCGCCGACGTGATCAAGGTCGAGCCGCCCGCGGGCGACGAGGTGCGTGAATGGGGCCCTCCGTTCCACGAGGAGGATGCGGCCTATTTCGTCGGCATCAACCGCAACAAGCGCTCGATCGGCCTCGACCTCGCCTCCGAGGGCGGCCGAATCGTGCTGCTCAAGATGCTGGAGACCGCCGACGTCCTGATCGAGAATTTCAAGCCGGGCACGCTGGAGAAATGGGGCATCGGCAACGACGTCCTCAGCAAGAAATATCCCCGCCTCGTGCATTGCCGGATCTGCGGCTTCGGCGCCGACGGCCCGCGCGGCGGCAACCCCGGCTATGATGCCATCATCCAGGCCATGACCGGCATGATCGCGGCGACCGGCTCGCCCGAGAGCGGGCCGATGCGGATCGGCGTTCCCTTGGTCGACATCACCACCGGACTTTATGCGGCGATCGGCATCCTGATGGCGCTGTCGGAGCGGCAGCGGTCGGGCAAGGGCCAGTTCCTGGAGACGACGCTGTACGAGACCGGCCTTGCCATCATGCATCCGCACACCGCGAATTATTTCATGCATGGCAAGCCGCCGGGTCTCACCGGCAACGAGCATCCGAACCTCGTGCCTTACGCGATCTTCCCGACCAAGACCGACAACATCTTCATCGGCGTCGGCAATGACGGCACCTTCCGCAAGCTGGCGAAGGAGATCGGCAAGCCCGAGCTCGGCACCGATCCGCGCTTTGCCCGCAACAAGGACCGCATCGCCAATCGCGAGGCACTGCGCGCCGAGCTTGCCGCCGTGTTCAGCCAGCACGAGGCCGAGCCGCTGTGCAACCGCCTGCTCGCGGCCGGCCTGCCTGCAGGTCCCGTGCAGAAGATCGACCAGGCGTTGACCAATCCGCACACGATCGCGCGTGGCGATATTATCGAGAAGGACTGGTACAAGGGCGTTGCCTCGCCGATCCGGCTCGACCGCAGCAAGCCGAGCCTGCGCCGCGTGCCGCCGAAATTCAGCCAGCATGCGGCCGAGGTGCTGGGCGAGTTCGGCTACTCCAAGGCCGAGATCGACGCGATGGTCGAAAAAGGCACGGTCTGCGGTCCCGAGCGGAAACGCTGAGCTAAGGCGAGCGTCAACGGTGGTGCGCTCCCTCTCCCGCTTGCAAGTGGGAGAGGTTCGGAGCCCGCGGCACGATAGTGCCTCATCTCAATGCCGCACTGCGGCGCGCGCACGCATGTGCAGCGCGAACGAGTTGGCTGACGGCTCCGTCTTGGCCTATTTGACAACTTCCCATTTGGCCGCGCTTGCTGCTTTCGTTTCTCCCGCTTACACAGTCATGTGAACGTCATATGGCGCTGCTAGCGCAAGCGCTTCTTTAGTGACGGGCAAGGGAGGTTCTTGATGGCTCTTCGACATTTTGGCACGGCGGCGGCCGTCGCACTCACAATTGGTCTCGGCGCCTCGCCGGCGCTTGCCGTGACCGAAATCCAGTGGTGGCACGCGATGACCGGCGCCAACAACGACGTCATCGTCAGGCTCGCCAACGATTTCAACACCACGCAGAGCGACTACAAGGTGATCCCGACCTACAAGGGCAACTACGCCGACACGATGAACGCCGGCATCGCCGCGTTCCGCGCCGGCAACGCGCCGCACATCATGCAGGTGTTCGAGGTCGGCACCGCCACCATGATGGCAGCGACCGGCGCCGTGAAGCCGGTCTACAAGCTGATGGCCGAGACCGGCGAGAAGTTCGATCCGAAGGCCTATCTGCCTGCGATCACCGGCTATTACTCGACCTCGAAGGGCGAGATGCTGTCCTTCCCGTTCAACTCGTCCTCGACCGTGATGTGGGTCAACCTCGACGCACTGAAGAAAGCGAATGTCGAGGTGCCGAAGACCTGGCCCGAAGTGTTCGACGCCGCCAAGAAGCTGAAGGCGGCCGGCCACGCCACCTGCGGCTTCTCCAACTCCTGGGTCACCTGGGTCAATCTCGAGCAGCTCTCCGCCTGGCACAACGTGCCGCTCGCCAGCAAGGCCAACGGCCTCGACGGTTTCGACACCGTGCTGTCCTTCAACGGTCCGCTCCAGGTCAAGCATCTCGAAAATCTGGTCGAGCTCCAGAAGGACAAGACCTACGACTATGCCGGCCGCACCAACACCGGCGAAGGCCGCTTCACGTCGGGTGAATGCCCGCTCTACCTGACCTCGTCCGCGTTCTTCGGCAACGTCAAGGCGCAGGCCAAGTTCGCCTTCACCGCGGTGCCGATGCCCTATTACCCGGACGCCAAGGGCGCGCCGCAGAACTCGATCATCGGCGGTGCCTCGCTCTGGGTAATGGGCGGCAAACCGGCGGACGATTACAAGGGCGTCGCCAAATTCTTCTCTTTCCTCTCGGACACCGATCGCCAAGTCTACATCCACAAGGCCTCGGGCTATCTGCCGATCACCAAGGCGGCCTATGAGAAGGCCAAGGCGGATGGCTTCTACAAGGATCAGCCCTATCTGGAGACGCCGCTGCTCGAGCTGACCAACAAGGAGCCGACCGAGAATTCGCGCGGCCTGCGCCTCGGCAACATGGTGCAGCTCCGTGACGTCTGGGCGGAGGAGATCGAGCAGGCGCTGGCCGGCAAGAAGACCGCCAAGCAGGCGCTGGACGCGGCCGTCGAGCGCGGCAACACCATGCTGCGCCAGTTCGAAAAGACCGCCGTGAAGTAAGGCGACAAGCGGCAGGCCGGTCCCCCGGCCTGCCGCGCTGGGGCATCATGCAAAAGCAAGCCATTTTCCAATCGAAGCTGTTGCCCTATGCGCTGGTTGCGCCGCAACTCGCGATCGTCCTGATTTTCTTCTACTGGCCGGCCTTGCAGGCGATGATCCAGTCGTTCCTGCTGCAGGACGCCTTCGGCCTGTCGACCAGCTTCGTCTGGTTCGAGAACTATATCGAGTTGTTCAAGGAGCCCGCCTATTTCGAGGCGATCCTGCGCACCTTCTTCTTCTCGTTCGCGATCGCGGTGTCGTCGCTGTCGTTCGCGCTGCTGCTGGCCGTGATGGCAGACAAGCCGCTGCGCGGCTCGATGCTCTACCGCACGCTGCTGATCTGGCCCTATGCGGTGGCGCCGCCGGTCGTCGGCGTGCTCTGGATCTTCATGCTGCATCCCTCGCTCGGCGTGCTCTCGCGCTACCTGCGGGCGCTGGGCATCGACTGGAATCCACTGCTCGACGGCGACCAGGCCGCAGCGCTGATCATCCTGGCCGCCGCCTGGAAGCAGATCTCCTACAACTTCCTGTTCTTCCTCGCCGGCCTGCAGAGCATCCCCAGAAGCGTGATCGAGGCGGCTGCGATCGACGGCGCCCGCCCGATGCGCAGGTTCTGGACCGTGATCTTCCCGCTGCTGTCGCCGACCATCTTCTTCCTCCTGGTCGTCAACATCGTCTACGCCTTCTTCGACACGTTCGGCATCATCGACACGATGACCCGCGGCGGTCCGGGCAAGTCGACGGAGACGCTGGTCTACAAGGTCTATACCGACGGCCTGCTCGGCGGAAACCTCGGCAGCTCCGCGGCGCAATCGGTGATCCTGATGATCATGGTGATCGTGCTGACGGGCATCCAGTTCCGCTTCGTCGAACGCAAGGTGACCTACTGATGGTCGAGGAAGAAGGCTTTCGGCGCTACATTGCCCATATCATCCTCTGGATCGGGATCGCGATCGTCGCCTTCCCGGTCTATCTCGCCTTCGTGGCGTCCACCCAGGACAACGCGGTGATCGCCAACGGGCAGATGTCGTTGCTGCCCGGGGGTCATTTCTTCCAGACCTACTACCAGACCATCTTCATCGGCACGAGCGGCTCGACCCGCGAGCCGGTCGGCAACATGATGCTGAACTCGCTGGTGATGGCGCTGCTGATCGCGCTGGGCAAGATCGCGGTCTCGATCATCTCGGCCTATGCGATCGTGTATTTCCGCTTCCCGTTCCGGATGGCGCTGTTCTGGCTGATCTTCATCACGCTGATGCTGCCGGTCGAAGTCCGCATCTATCCGACCTACAAGATCGTCGCCGACCTGCACATGCTCGACAGCTATGCCGGCCTGTCGCTGCCGCTGATCGCATCGGCCACCGCGACGCTGCTGTTCCGCCAGTTCTTCATGACCGTGCCGGACGAGCTGCTGGAGGCCTCGCGCATCGACGGCGCCGGCCCCTTCCGCTTCTTCTGGGATACGCTCTTGCCGCTGTCGCGCACCAACATGGCGGCGCTGTTCGTGATCCTGTTCATCCTCGGTTGGAATCAATATCTCTGGCCGCTGTTGATCACCACGCGCGACGACATGCAGACCATCCAGATCGGCATCCGCAAGATGATCACCACCACCGACGCGCTGACCGAATGGCCGATCGTGATGGCAACCGCCGTGCTGGCCATGCTGCCGCCGGTGTTCGTCGTCGTCGCCATGCAGAAATTGTTCGTGCGCGGCCTGGTCGAGACGGAGAAGTAGAGACTTATGGCCAACGTCACCCTGCGCAGCGTCCGCAAAACCTATCCCGGCGGCTTCGAGGCCATCAAGGGCGTCGACGTCGATGTCGGCGACGGACAGTTCTGCGTGCTGGTCGGCCCCTCCGGCTGCGGCAAGTCCACGCTGCTGCGCATGGTCGCGGGGCTGGAGACGGTCACCGGCGGCGAGATCGACATCGGCGGCCGCGTCGTCAACGGAGTAGAGCCCGCCGATCGCGACATCGCGATGGTGTTCCAGAACTACGCGCTCTATCCGCATATGAGCGTCTACAACAACATGGCCTATGGCCTGCGCAACCGCGGCATGGCCGAGGCCGAGATCAAGACCCGCGTCGAGGAAGCCGCGCGCGTGCTCGAGCTCTCCGCCATGCTAGAGCGCAAGCCGCGCCAGCTCTCCGGCGGCCAGCGCCAGCGCGTCGCCATGGGCCGCGCCATCGTGCGCCAGCCGAAGGTGTTTTTGTTCGACGAGCCGCTGTCCAACCTCGACGCCAAGCTGCGCATCGCGATGCGGGTCGAGATCCGCAAATTGCAGCGCCGGCTCAACACGACGTCGATCTACGTCACCCATGACCAGCTCGAGGCGATGACGCTCGCCGACATTCTTGTCGTGATGAACGGCGGCCAGGTCGAGCAGGTCGGCAATCCGCTTGATATCTACGAGAAACCGGCGACGACCTTCGTCGCCTCCTTCATCGGCGCGCCGCCGATGAACTTGATGTCGACCCGGCCCGAGGAGATCCGGTCGCAGCTCGCCGGCAGCGCCGCGGCCGATGCCGGCATCGTCGGAATCCGCCCGGAGGATTTTGTCATCACCGACGAAGTCCCGGCCGGCGGCGTCGCCCTGCCGCTCACCGTGGAAGCGATCGAGCGCGTCGGCGCCGAAACCTTCGTCTACGGCTCGCGCGAGCAGGAGGACCAGCGCGTCGCCGCTACGCCCGGCGAGCTGCCGCCCGGCGAGGTCATCGTCCGCATTCCCGGAACCCAAGCGCCCGCCATCGGCGCGAGAATCCGTGTCGCGGCGATGCGGGCCAAGCTGCATCTGTTCAGTGACGACGGGCGGACGCGGCTCAAGGGCTGAGCGGCTCCGGGGCCCGACGACAAAGGTGTGAAAACAACCCCATGCACAGTAGAAGGGGGTTTGTTTTTGTTGGGATAAATCGCCTCGCACGACGCGTCATGCCAACCATGACGAACCAGGCATTCGGGCGATGGCGGAAAGTGGCCCGTCCACAGCCTCCCCCGCTACCTGCTTGAACCCACAGGGGAACATGCCCATATTGCTGATCAAGGGGCGCCGCTCGCGGGCCCTGATGCACCAAAGTCGCTTCGAGAGGACTTTGTAAACTATGTCTCGTGTTCCAACGCTCTCCAGTCCCTTCCTGCTGGGCTTTGACGAGATCGAGCGCGTGCTCGATCGGGTCGTCAAAGGCGCCGACGGTTATCCTCCCTACAATATCGAGAGGTGCGACCGCACGGACGGCCAGCCCGAGCGTTTGCGCATCACGCTGGCGGTCGCCGGATTTACGCGCGACCAACTCGATGTAACCATTGAGGAAAACCAGCTCGTGATCCGCGGGCGGCAGCAGGACGACAAGACCCGGCAATACATCCATCGCGGCATCGCCGCACGCCACTTCCAGCGCACCTTCGTGCTGGCGGAGGGGATGCTGGTGCTGGGTGCGGATCTGAAGAACGGGTTGTTGTCGATCGATCTGGCCCGGCCTGAACCGGAGCGGATCGTTAAGACAATCGCTATCAATGAGCACGAATAATGGAACGAGTAGCGGACTCGACCGCTTAGTGTTCCAGAGGAGTCGAGACCATGAGTGAAGGTCACGTTGCGTTCGAATACGAAGCCAAGAATGTTTCCCCGGAGACGCTGGCAACCCTGGGCGAAGGCCATATCGCCTATGTGAAGCAGATCCGCTCCGAGGACGTGCCGGGCCTGTTCCCCGAGGCGCCCAAGATCGCGCCGGGCCTCAAGCTTTTCGCGCTCCACGCCGCCGACGGCACGCCGATCATGCTGACCGACAGCCGCGAAGCTGCGATCGCCAACGCCTGGAGCAACGAGCTGCAAGCGGTGAGCGTGCACTAAGCACGCGCGTCGCACGAATAGGGTTTCAAACGGGCATGCCTTCGCAAGAAGGCGTGCCCGTTTTCATTTGGGCGGCGAGGTATTCGCGTCGCCATCGCCAGCCAACGGGAATTCGGTGACGTCCCCGCCCGCGTGCGGCGGGGCAATCGCATGTGACTTGTGGCGGCGGTCTGCGCGCACGCCTCGTCCTTCGAGACGGCGCTGACGCGCCTCCTCAGGATGAGGCTAATCAGCGTCAGGTCCCGTTGCTGCCGCGCACTCCGACCTCATCCTGAGGAGCCCGCCTCAAGCGGGCGTCTCGAAGGATGGCCGCAGGAAAAGCTCTCAAATGCGATATCCCTGGCGTGCGGGCGGCCTTGGCTCTTGCGCGCACGAGACCGTCATCAATCCGTGATTTGACATTTCGTTCGCGTTTGTCAAATCTGACAAAATGCAGGCCAAGGCCCCTCCCCAGGACCGGATCCTCGACGCTGCCTTGCGCGTGTTCCGGCGCCACGGCTTCCGCCGCTCCTCGATCGAGCTGGCGGCGGAGGAAGCCGGACTGACGCGGCAGGCGCTCTATCATCACTTCGCCTCCAAGGAGGCGCTGTTTCGCGCCGTGCTCGAGCGGATCTACGCGCAGGGGCTCGCTGCCGAAATCGCGGCCGCGAAGGCGGCGGAAGAAGCGGGCCTCGAGCTTGCCGACATCCTGGTCGCCGAGATCGGCGCGCGAATGCAGTCGCTGCTCGCTTCGCTGAAGGACTCGCCCCATACCGAGGAGCTGTTTTCCGAGCACCTCGCGCAGGCGCGCGACCTCTACCAGAGCTATTCCAACCGTTTCGCCGACGAGATCGCAACCACGATCGCGCGGGTGTGCCGCAAGCGAAAGCTTAACCTCGAAAGCGGCGTCAGCGTGCGCGAGCTGGCGCGCTGCGTCGAGATGGCGATCCACGGCACCAAATCCGCTTTCCCTGCCATGCAGCCGGTCGGCGCGTTCCTGAAACAGCTCGAGACCATGCTGCGCATGCTGATCGCCGGCGCGATGGCGCCGTCCGCAAAGAAGTCCCAACGCAAAACGGGAGTTCGAAGATGACCAGCACGACCATCAATGGACGGCCTCTGGCGCTGCCCGACGATCCGGATGCGCTCTTGATCGACGTGATCCGCGATGGCGGCCTCACCGGCACCAAACTCGTCTGCGGCTCCGGCGTCTGCGGCGCCTGCACCGTGCTGCTCGACGGCACGCCGGTCGTGAGCTGCCTGTTGCCGGCGCAGGCGGCCGCCGACAAATCGCTGACGACCGTCGAGGGCGTCGGAGCCGCCGGATTGCATCCGGTACAGAAGGCGTTCATGGCGCACGACGCCCTGCAATGCGGCTTCTGCACACCCGGCTTCGTCGTCGAAGCCGCCGCCTTCCACGACAGCTGGCGCGCGACCAAGGGCGCGGCGACACCCTCGCGCGAGGAGATCGCCGCCGCGCTATCTGGACATCTCTGCCGCTGCGGCGCCTATGAAGGCATTGTTCGCGCGGTAGCGGAGGCTTGTTCAGGCCGCTTCGACGGCAACGAGCCCATCGCGCCGCGGCTGGAAGCCCGCGACAAGGTGACGGGCCTCGCCCGCTACACCGTCGACGTCCACCATGACGGCCAGCTCGAAGGCGTCATCCTGCGCGCGCACGTCGCGCATGCGAGGATCACCGGTCTTGATCTGGCGCCGGCGCGCGCCATTGCCGGTGTTGCCGCCGTCGTTCCGCTGCTCGACGATGACAACATGGTCCGCTTCGTCGGCGCGCCGATTGCAGCCGTCGCGGCCAAGGATCGCCGCACCGCACTGCAGGCCATCGCCGCGGTCAGCTTCAAGCCCGAGCCTTTGCCCGCTGTGATCGGGCTCGATGCAGCGCGACGCGACGATGCACCGGTCGTGTTCGAAAAGAAGGACCGCAAGCGTGCCGGCAACGTGTCCGAGGGCGCAGGCGGCGCTCCGGTGTCGTGGAAGGGCAATGTGCGCGGGCCTTCTGCGCCGTTCTCGCAGAAAGCCAAGCGCGCCAAGAGCTGGCTTGACGAGGCGCGCCAGCAACGCAATCCGCTGCTGGTCGAGGAGACCTTTCGCGTCTCGACGCAACAGCACGCAAGCCTCGAACCACATGCCGCCGTGGCCAGGTTCGATGGCGATCAGCTCATTGTGCACATCTCGACCCAGGCCATCCACGAGAGCATGGAGAAGATCGCCAAGCGTTATGGCCTTCCGCACGACAAGGTGCGTGTGATCGCCGATCATGTCGGCGGCGGGTTCGGCTCCAAGGGCAGCGTTGGGCTGGAGACCATCGCCGCGATCGAGCTTGCGCGCGCCGCGAAAGCGCCGGTGCGCGTCGCCTTCGATCGTGAAGAGGAGCTTTCCGTCACCGGCTATCGTCCGGCCGCCGAGCTGAAGCTGTCCTTGCTGCCTTCTGCGGAAGGCCGCCTCAAGGCGCTGTCGCTCACTGCCCATGCAGACACCGGCGCCGCCGTGAACTCGCTGATCGCGGGCCTGGCGCGGCTGATCTATCCGGCCGAAGCAAAGGAGCTCGTCGACTTCGACGTGCTCAGCAATTTGCCGCCCGGCGCGCCGTTCCGCGGCCCCGGCGGTCCGCCGATGTCGTTTGCGCTGGAGCAGGCGGTCGACGAAGCGGCGCAGCGCATGAAGGTCGATCCGATTCACCTGCGCAAGCTCTGGGACCCCGATCCCAACCGCCAGCGACTGTACGACTGGGCTGCCGGCCTCGACGTCTGGAAGAACCGCAAGCCGGCGGCGTCGCAGACCGGCCGCTACCGGCGCGGCGTCGGCGTCGCCACCGGCTACTGGCTCTATCTCTGGCAGACCGGCTCCTCGGTCGAACTCGCGATCAAGGGCGGCCGCATCGTCGCAAGCTGCGCGGTGCAGGATATCGGCACGGGCACACGCAGCGTGATCGCGAACACCGTCGCGAAGGCGTTCGATCTCGAGCCGCAGGATGTGGACGTTCGCATCGGCCGCTCCAGCCTGCCGCGCGGACCGGGCTCCGGCGGCAGCCGCGTCACCGCCTCGGTGGTGCCGCCGACCTTGCTCGCCATCGACAAGCTGAAAGCGGAAATCAGGCGCACCGCCTCTCGCACACCTGCTCCGGGCTCGAACGCGCCGTGGCGCGAGATGATCGCGGCTTCTCCTGATATCGCCGTGTCGGCCAAGCGCCAGGAGGACGGCAAGCCGCCGCCCGGCGTCAGGCCCGCGCTGCACGAGGCGGGCATCATGGGCCGGGTGTTCGGTTGGGTGCTGCGTCTGATGAGCCACATGGTGGTCGGCGCCGGCGTGCCGAGCTCGGTGCAGGTGATGGAAGTCGAGGTCGACACCTGGCTCGGCCATGTGCGCGTGCTCAACGCCTATACGGGCCTCGCGGTCGGCAAGCTCGCCGCGCCGGCGCTGGCGCGAAGCCAGGCCGCGGGCGCGGTGATTCAGGGCATCGGCTACGCACTCTATGAGTCGCGGGAGACCGATCCCTCGAGCGGCCACATCCTGAGCGGCAGCATGGAGGATTACCGCATCCCGGGGATTGCCGACATGCCGAAACTGGACGTGCATTTCGACGAGGCCGGTTTCGAGCATGTGCCGGGCGGCAGCGTCGGCATCGGTGAAGTCGCCACCGTGCCGACCTCGCCCGCGATCGCCAACGCCATCCGCGATGCGATCGGCGTGAGACTGACTGAAATTCCGTTCCGGCCCGATCGTCTTGTGGCCGCGCTGAAAGGGAGGGATGCAGCATGAGTGTCGCCGTCATCACCGCCAATCCCACGCCTGAATTCCGCGCCGGAGGCACCGACTTCAGCGAACGCCGCCGCAGCGGGGTGTCGCAGGGAATGCTGATCGATATCTCGACCAGCGGCGACAAGACGATCAGCTGGGGAGCCGATGGAGCGGCCCGGATCGGCGCGCTCGCCACCATCGCCACGATCGCGACCGACGCGCGCATCCTCGCCGCTTATCCCGGCATTGCGGCGAGCGCGCAGGGACTCGCCACGCCACAGGTGCGCAACGTTGCCACGCTCGGCGGCAATCTCGCGCAGCGTTCACGCTGCTGGTATTTCCGCCGGGCCGACATCGATTGCCTGAAGAAAGGCGGCAGCACCTGCCCTGCCCGTTCCGGCAATCATCTCTATGGCGTTGCCTTCGATCTCGGACCGTGCATCGCGCCGCATCCCTCGACCATGGCGGCGGCTCTGCTCGCCTATGATGCGACCATCACCACGGACCGGCGCAGCGGATTGACGATTAGCGGTCTCCTCGGCGACGGCTCGGTCGCGCACGCCGATCATACACTCGCAGCAGGCGAGATGATCAAGAACATTGCGCTTCCTGCTCCGCTCGAGGGCGAGCGCGCTTCCTACAAGCGGGCGATCAGCCGGACCTATGCCGAATGGCCGCTGGTGGAACTCTGCGCCCGCGTCGTGACCGCCGGCGGCAAGTTCCAGCTGGTGCGTCTCGCTGCCGGCGGCGTCGCGCCCGTGCCGCTTCGCCTCACCGCCGTGGAAGTCCAGCTCAGCGGCAAGCTTGCCAATGCGGCATCGATCGCAGAGGCGGCGAAAGCGGCGAGCTCAGGTGCCAAGCCATTGCCGATAACGGCCTACAAGCTCGATCTCCTGCAAGGGCTGGTGCGCGACGTGCTGGAGCGGCTTTCGGACTAAAGCGCGATGAGAATGGGATGAATCATCATCGCGCTTTAGGTTGTTGTTCACGCATGATCTCTCCGGAAAAGCGCTTCGCACTTTTCCGGATCATGCTTTAGCTAGCCGCCTGAGCGACCTGCCAGCCGCCCACGGATATCCGGCTTCAGCACCTTGCCGACCTTGGAGCGCGGCAGATCGTCCCAGACTTCGATCTGCTTCGGTGTCTTGACGCTGCCGATCCGCTGCTTGACGAAGGCCGCCAGCGCCGTCGCATCGACGCTCTGGCCGGCACGGGGCTGCACCACGGCAACGATACGCTCACCCCATTTCTCGTCCGGAAGGCCGATCACGGCGCAATCCTGTACCGCCTCATGCGCCCGCAGCGCGTTCTCGACCTCGATCGAATAGACGTTGAACCCGCCGGTGATGATCATGTCCTTGGCGCGATCGACGATGTAGAGGTAGCCATCGTCGTCGATGTAGCCGATGTCGCCGGTGTGGTGCCAGCCATGCGCGGAGGCCTCCGCCGTGGCTTCGGGATTTTTGTAGTAGCCTTCCATCACCAGCGAGCCGCGAACCACGATCTCGCCGCGTGAGCCGGTCGGCAGCAAATTGCCGTCGCCATCCATGATGCCGGCCTGCACCAACGGGCTGATCCGCCCCGCCGAGGCGAGGCGCTCCATCGCGATCGTGCCATCGGCATTGTAATGCTCATCCGGTGCCATCATCGAGATCATCATCGGCGCTTCAGTCTGACCGAACAACTGCGCCATGGGCCCGATGCGCCGGAGCGCCTCCGCAAGCCGTGCGGCCGAGATCGGTGCCGCGCCGTACCAGAAGCATTGCAGAGACCCGAGCTTCGCCGAGTCGAGCTTGGGATGATCGAGCAGCATGTAGATCAATGTCGGCGGCAGGAAGGTGTGCGTGACATGGTAGCGCTCGATCAATTCGAGGAATTCGGCGATGTCGGGGTGATGCATGATCACGATGCGGCCGCCGAGCGCCATGATCGGGAAACACAGCACACCGGCCGCATGGGTCAACGGCGCGAGCGCGAGATAGACCGGACGACCCTTGAAGGGATAGCCCATCAGCGTCAGTGCCGTCATGGCCTCGATGTTGCGACCCGACAGCATGACTCCCTTCGGCTTTCCGGTGGTGCCGCCGGTGCCGGGAAGCATCGCGAGATCGTCGACCGTCTCGCGTTGATATCGGTCGGCGGACAGGCCCGCGAGCCAGCTGTCGAACGAGGGCGCGAAGGGCAATTCGGCATCGAGGCAGACGAGGACACGCAGCTTCGGCAGCTCTGCACGCACCGCCTCGACCATCGGCGCGAAGCTCGAGTGAAACAGCAGCAGGCTGCAGTCGAATTGGTCGAGGATGAGCCGGTTTTCGGCAGCCTCGTTGCGCGGATTGATCGGGCACCAAACCGAGCCCGCGCGGGAAATGCCGAACACGCATGCAAACGCGACCGGATCGTTGCCGGAAAGGATTGCGACCTTCTCGCCGGCAGCAATACCCGACCGCGCGAGCCCGCGCGCGACGCGATAGCTCAGCAACTGCACCTCGCGGTAGCTGAGATCGCGCCCGTCCATGGTCAGGCACGGCGCATCGGGGCCGAGCGAGGCACCTTTGTCGAGGTAATCGATGAAGCGCATGATCAATCCCGGAAGCAGCTGGCGGGTGGCGCGCGGCCGCGCCACCCGTGATCTTGCTCAGTCGTGCACGGTGAGGATCGGTCTGCTGACCAGCCCGAAGCTGCGCAGCTGGCCGAGCAGCTCGTGATGACCGAACGCCTGGCAACCGGAGGCGAAGCCCACGCGCTTGGGCGGCTGCTGCAGCAGGTGAGCTGCGGCATAGGCCTGCAGCAGGCCGGTCTGCTTGTAATTGCTGTTGCCGTTGATGACGCAGTGCGCGCGCCCCAATGGGCCGGAGGCATGCACCGAATCCAGCGACTTGTTGACGCGCGGGTTCTCGCGCGGCGGCATGGTGTTCATCACGCCGGCGGCGGTCTGCGCCAACGCGGCGTAGCGGTCATCGGGGTTCATGTCCTTGGTCGCGTCCAGCGCAGCGGCGACGATCTGCGGCACGCCCAGCATCAGCGCGCGGTTGAACACACCGCCCAGCACCTTCACGTTGGCCACGCGCGGATCGCGCTTGAACCACACCGGGTGCGAGGTGCCGCCCCAGGGCAGCGCCAGTGCGAGCTCATGCTGGCCGGGGATGGCGAGGTTGTAGAGACCGGCATCCACCTGATGCTCGACATACTTGTTCTGCTCCAGATAGTAGGCCTTTGCCATCGCGGCGTTGACCAGGATGGTCTGCGTCGAGGCGATGGTCGGGCTACCGCCCCAGAACACGGCGATATCGAGCGTATCGAGGCCGGGCGTCTCCAGGCACAGCTGCGCGGCGATCTCGCCGGTGGTGTACATCTGCGCGATGCCCGGCGCGAGCAGCAGGCCGGCATTGGCGAACTTCGTACCCCATTCCTGCTCGAGCGTGATCAGCCAGTCCTGCTCGCCTGTCGTGTCGGTGTAGTGGCATCGGGACGCCCAGCAGGCCTGCACCACCTCGGCGCCGAACCTGGCGAAGGGACCCACGGTGTTGAGCACCACCGAGGCGCCGTTGAACAGCTCCGTCAGTGCGCTCACGGTGTGCGGCACTTCCACCACCTCGTAGTCGGCGGTCTCGATACCGGCCACGTTCGCTTTCATTGCGGCGTTGAGCTTCTCCGCGCTGCGCCCCGCGGCGATGAAGGGGATGTTGTACTCGCGTAAGTATTCGCAGACCAGCCGGCCGGTGTAGCCGGACGCGCCATAGACGATGACGGGCTTCTTCGCGCTCATTCTCGTTCCTCCGAAATGTTCGTTGTCGGGTTTGCAGCTCACATTCCCATGCCGCCATCGACCGGCAGTCCGATGCCGGTGATGAAGCGGGCTTCGTTCGAGCACAGGAACACCGCAGCATTGGCGATGTCGCCGACCTCCGCGAGCTTGCCGAGCGGCGTCTGCTCCACCACCGAGCCGACCGCGGCGTTGACGTCGGGCGCGAGACCGATCTTGACGATGTCGTTGGCGAGCTGCAGGCCCATGTCGGTCGGGATCAAGCCGGGATAGATGCAGTTGACGCGCACGCCATAACCGAGCTTGCCGGCCTCCATCGCCGCGACCCGCGTCATGCGATCGACCGCGGATTTCGTGCCGGAATAGACCGCGATGCTCGGGAAGGCGATCGTCGCCGCGACAGACGCGATGTTGACGACCGCGCCGCCTTTGCCCGCCGGTCCACCCGGCCGCATCGCGCGGAAGGCGTGCTTCATGCCGAGCACGGTGCCGACGATGTTGACGTCGCACATCCGCCGCGCATCCTCGGCCCTGATCTCGCTGACCAGCGACGTGATCTCGATGCCGGCATTGTTGATGAGGATGTCGTAGCCGCCGAGGGTGGCGACCGTCGCAGCAGTCGCTTTCTCCCACTGCGCATCGTCGGCGACATCGAGATGCACGAAGCCGGTCTTCACTCCGAGCCTGGCGATCTCGCCGGCGCTATCCTTGCCGACGTCATCGAGAATGTCGCCGATCATGACCGCCGCACCGGAGCGCGCCAGTGCTTCTGCAATAGCCGCTCCTATCCCGCGGGCTCCGCCGGTGACCAGGGCTTTGCGGCCATCAAGACTCTTCTCACTCATCGCACGTCCTCCCTTTGCTTGGACTGATCTGTTGGACTGATCTGTTCGCTGATGATCGGTGCGTGCTGGGTTGGCAGCACGGTGCCGGCGCGGTTGCGCAACGGCATGCGAGTCCGTTCCGGCGGCGCGGCGCCGGCGGGTGCATTTCCTCCATTTGCTGACGTCTTGACGACTGTCCAAATTTCTTGGCGCGCACACTCCTCCCGGAACTTGACAGTTGTCAAGGAAAAAATTTGACAGTTGTCAAAGAGGATGGTCTGTAGGCGATGACGACGTGATCGTGGTGACCAAGAGACGGGAGACAGCGCGACGATGGCGCGGCAAGCGACAGGAGCGGCGAAGCGAGAGGCCGTGGCGGAGATCGTGCGAGACGACAAGTTCAACGCGCGACGCATCGAGCTTGCCGAGGCCGCGCTCGAAACGCTTGGAGAGCTCGGCTTCGCTCGGACGAGCCTGCGGGAGATCGCGCAGAACTCGGCGTTCACGCACGGCGTGTTCCACTATTATTTCAGCGACAAGCTCGACCTGATCTGCTGCTGCGTTCGCCACTACAAGGCCAAGTGCGTGACGCGCTATGACGAGGTCGTCGCGACAGCGACGAGCCGCGACGAATTGACGGAGGGCTTCCTCGCCAAGCTCGCAGCAACGCTGCAGAACGAAGCCCGCATGCACCGGCTTTGGTACGATTTGCGCTCGCAGGCGATGTTCGAGGCGGCGTTTCGCAAGGATGTCCTCGAGATCGACAAGAGCCTGGAAGCGATGATCTGGCGCATTGCCTCGCGCTATGCCGAGCTCGGCGGCAAGCGGCCGGCGTCGTCGCCAGGCGCGCTCTACGCGCTGTTCGACGGTCTGTTCCAGAGTGCGCTGCTCAAGCACCTCGCGGGTGACAAGAGGGCGGTCCCCGAACTGCTCGACGAAGTCCGGCGCCTGCTGCCGACGGTCTGCTGAAGCGCGGAAGCGGCGCCCACGAAGGCGTCGCCGCACGAGACCTGCACGTTAGCGCCATCCAAATTGATCGTCCGTCTCGAAACTGCTTAGATGCGGCATGCCGCCGAAAGTCGAACGTCTGCCCAAGCAGCAATTGTGGTTTCCGGCCGGGCGCTATTTTCTGCGCACCATCAAGCGCGATGACGCCTCGCAGCGCTGGGCGGACTGGTTGTCCGATCCCTGGACGGTGCATGTCCTCAACACGTCACCGCGCGCGATGACCAAGGCGGAGATCGCCGACTACATCAAATCCTTCGATCAGCGCGAACGGCTCCTGCTCGGGATATTCGAGCGTGGCAGCCGCATCCATGTCGGCTTCATCCGCCTCGACATCAACGCGGCGGCGAGCGAGGCGCTCGTCAGCGCCGTGATCGGAGAAAAGGAGCACCGCAATGCCGGAGCGACGGTGAACACCTTCATTCCGCTGCTCAGGTTCGTGTTCGACGATCTCAAGCTGAGCCGCATCCGCGCGTTCGTGCTGGAGCGCAATCAGACGACCATTCAATATCTGTCCAAGCTCGGATGGACGCTCGAGCCCGAACCCGAAAAACCGGTGCGATCGCATACGGATGGATCGCTTCTGGTATTGCGTCGGATGATCTGGGACCGGCCCGGTTTCCAGGCCTGGTTGAAGAGCCCGATCGGGCAGCGGATCGTGAATCGCATGGAAGCGGCGCGAGGTTGAGCCCCGGCCGCTCCCTTTGTCTGCTTAAGCGATCAATCAGTACTTCGCGACGACGGGTGACCCGCCGAACCGATAGTTGATACCTACCTTCACGATATCGATGTCCTGACGAATATCGATCAACGCGGTGGTGGCGGCGGCTGGATTGGCGAATCCCACGCGCTTGCTGTCGAAGCCGTAGTGAGTGTACTCGACCAAGGCCGACCAGTTCGGGGCGAAGGCCCACTCGACACCGGCACCTGCCACCCAGCCGACACGATCGGTGCTGGCGCTTGAATTGCAGGGCTCAAAAACGAGGAATCCCACACCGGGACAAAAGAAGCCGCCAATCGACGAGAAATTGTTCAGATTGTATCGGTCATGCGCAAACCCGACGCCGCCCTTGCCATAAACGAGCAAGCGATCCCATGTGTAGCCGACCCGACCCGTGACGCTGGCGACCCAGTCGGTGCGGCTCGATAGAGTGGCGGGCGCGCCGGTCTTTCCGGCGAAGAAGGGATCGTTGGCGGTGCCGTGAAGATCGGTGGCCGTGAAATCGCCGGCAATCCCGAGCACCCAATTGCTGGCAAATTGGTAGTCGCAACCTACCTGAACGCCTCCTACAATTCCGACGTCTCCGTTCACCCCAATGCGATCACCAGGCACACTGCCTATAGTCATTGCAGGCGAGATGACCGCCCCCGTTCCGATGCCGGGATCCGTGAAGCCCGTTCGGCTCGCACCGCCGCCGACATGACCCCCGACATAGCAGCCGGTCCAACTGAAAGGCACGGCCGCCGCAACCGGCGCTTTCCTGTAGGGACGAGCTCCCAGATCGGCACCTTGAGCGGAGCCTGCGACAATCAGAGCCGACGTCGCCAGCAGCAGTCGTTTCATTCGTCACCCCCGAAGCAATCAGCGATAGAAATCTCCGGTAAGGTACATCGGCCGGCCTCCGCGCGCTGTATTCGAGGAGCAACACTCCGATACATTTGGTACTTCGATACTGTTTGATCACAACGCGCCGCAACACGGCGCCTTAAGCCTGATGACGGCGCTCCAGGCTGAACTATCCGATCGTCGGATGGCTTCGCACCGGCGCGGCCGAGTTCAGGTCACGCCCCTGCCTCACCGCCCCGCCGGAATCAGCGCCCGCATGATCTCCGGCTTCCAGCTTTGACGCGCGCTGTCGAAGGCTGCGAAATCATGATCGAATTGCCAATAGGCCCAGGCCCAGCCGAGCCGCTCCGCGCTTCGCGCCACGAACGACAGATATCTCGTCCGTGCTTCGGCTGGCGCGGCCTCGTATACGCCGAACTCACCGAGATAGATCGGACGCTTCTCCCGTTCGGACCAGGACCGGATCTTGTCGAAATCGGCGCGCGCCTTCCGTTCGTCCTCCGGCGTGCCCCAATCAAGCGGGCCTATTTGCGAGAACGTCGGCGACCACGGTGCGCCCTGATGGGTGAAACGGATCGGCGCGTAATAGTGGAACGTGACGATGATGTTTCGGTCATCTGACGGCAGGACCAGGTCCTCGACGGGAAGCTCGTCGACGTTGAGAACCGCGGCGATCACCGGCCGCCGGGGGTTGGTGGAGCGGATGATGCCGAGACATTCGTTCAGAAGGGCGTTCCAGGCGGCGGACGTCATCTGCCCGCCCGGCTCATTGAGCACCTCGAAGACGAGCCTCGGATATTTTCCGGCATAGCGCGCGGCGATTTGCGTCCAGAACGCTTTCAGCTTCCCGGCGCACTCCGAGATGTCGTGCTGACAGATATGGGTATCGTGCTCGTCCAGGATGGGGATGAGATTTCGGGCGAGCACCTCCTCGATCACCGCATCGAGCCGCCTCATGACGATCTCATCCAGCGCATTCTCCGGGTCCATGAACTTGAAGCCGAAGAAATTGATCCGGACGTGCGAGAACCCGGCGCGCCTGATCGCGGTGAGGTTGTCCAGACGAAATGGCGCGTTCCGGCCTCCCTCCCAAATGCCGTCATAACCGAGGATGTTGATGCCGCGCCCCAATTTTGGGGTAGCGGACGCGGCCTGTCCGGCGGCCTCTGCCGGGGAGCAGATAGCAAGCACGGATAGCGTCATTGCGAGACCGAAAGTTACAGCCCAGCGGACGCAGATGGCATTCATCCTGGCTGCCCCATCATTGCTGCAGGCCTTGCTGTGGCACCGGCCTGCACACCGCGAAGAAGAATGCGACGAGCAGCACCGAAGTGAACATCGTCGAGCGAAGGAACATCGTCTCCGTGAAATTCGATTGAAAGCTGAGGACGACGAATCCGATGATGAGAGCGCAGTGGCGACGGTCGATCGTCCGCGTGGCGATCAGGTACAGGACCTTTTCCGAGAACAGATAGACGCTCGCCACGAAAAGCACGGATCCCAGGAATCCCGTTTCCATCGCCACCGCAATGTAGCCGCTATGATAATTGTCCAGCACCCAGCCGTGGTTCTGGTTGAAGTAGTCGTAAATGGCAGGGCGCGTCCAGAACCCGTTGATGCCGAAGCCCAGCAGCGGCGCATCGTCGAAATGGCCGATGGCGTACTGCCAGATGAAGGTTCGCTCGGTCAGATTGATGGTCGATTCGCCGAGATGGATGGAATCGTAGCCCGTGACATAGAAATACAGGATCAGGAGCGCAGCCAGGATGCACATGACGACCGGCAGCACCGCGTAAATCCTCATGCAGCGGATCGACCATAGGGAGGTCATGAGTAGTGCACCGGCGGCAATTGCAACGGCACCGGCACCACGGGATTCCGAGGCGATGACGCATGTCGATGCCAGGAGAAACATCAGCAGAAAAACTGTCCAGCCCTGGCCCGTCATCTTCTGATAGCAGGCAAAGAACATCAGATAGGCGCTGATGAAACCGAGGGTCTGCTTCGATTCGTAGATTCCCTGCCACTGGCCGTTGTGCATCCAGCTCTGATCGACGCCGATCTCGGGCACGAAAACCGCGCACAGGGCCGAGGCGGCGACCAAGATGAAGAGCCCCAGCGCCGTCGCTCCGACGATCTCGTCAATGTCGATCCGCGTGATCAGGCAGTACGCACCAAAGGTCGTCATCACGAGGGCCGCGCTCTTCATGATCGCCGCGGTGGCGAGGCCGGTCCAGAGCACGGAAACAGCGGCGAGAGCATAGAATGCGACCAGCGCGATGAAATCGGGATTGGGCTGCACGCGCAGGCAGGGTCGCACGAACGCACTGGCGTAGATCAGGATGACCCACATCAGGAGCGCAACGGCCTGTTGCACGAAGCTCCATTCTGCGGGAAGCAGCGCGGGGTTGAAGACACCCATCGACGCGATCACATTGACGGTGATCGAGCCACGCATCACGATTCTGGCGAGCTTCTCCACGCCGACGCCGGGCGCTTGCCAGATCGCGCTGTCGTCCTCCTCGGAATCGTGCAGGCTGGTCATGAGCTGACCGCCTGACGCGCGGCAAATCTTGCCTCACCGCGCACCACGGGCGCCTTCGCACGCGCGCCTGCCGTGGGCATCGGCCGGTCGAGGCCTGATTCCCAGCGCCGTTCTCCCGCCGCGGCCGCGAGGCGCAACGGCGTCATTCCATTCCCAGTCACGTCCGCTCAGTCCACGGCTTCGAACGGCTCTCAGCGGATGTTGGCGCCGCCCAATGTGCCGTGCGTCTCAAGCGGGAAGATTGTCCTACCTTCTACCTTTGAGATCAAGGTGGCATGACGGGACGCTGCCCTCACAATCAGGTGCGAGGGACGATCGGGCCCTTGCCGGGCGGGAAAGACGGAAGGTTACGCCGCCGTTGCCGGCGGCAGCGCGAGCACCGAATAGATCGCCTGCGCATCGCGCGAGGCGCGGAGCTTCTTGGCGATGTCCTGGTCGCGCAGCAGGCGGGCGATGCGGGCGAGCGCCTTGAGGTGATCGGCGCCGGCGCCTTCGGGGGCCAGCAGCAGGAAGACGAGATCGACCGGCTGGCCGTCCATCGCCTCGAAGTCGATCGGACGATCGAGCCGCGCGAACAGGCCGAAGATCTTCTCCAGCTTGGGCAGCTTGCCGTGCGGAATGGCGACGCCATAGCCGACCGCGGTGGTGCCGAGCTTCTCCCGCTGCAGCAGCACCTCGAACACCGAGCGCTCGTTCTGCCCGGTCAGCTCAGCGGCCTTGGCCGCAAGCTCCTGCAGCGCCTGCTTCTTGCTGTTGACTTTCAATGCCGGGAGAATCGCCTCGGGTGCGACCAGATCGGTAATCGGCATGGAAGCTTTCCGAGGTGAATTAAACCGTCAGGTTCCGATTTGGCCAGCTTGATAGACCAAGCTCGGCCGGCGTCAATAACATGAAGCAGGAGGCGGACTTAGCCCCGATCCAGATGTGGGGGGCTTCTACTCCAACGCAATCCCGGTGCCAACTCCCGCGTGCGGCTTTGCCCCCGTCATTGTTAAGGGCCGGGATGGTACGGGCGCCGGCTGGCGGGCCTAGCCACCGCCCTGGCCGTCCACCTTGGCTCCCGGCGGGTCGATCCAACCCACATTGCCGTCCGCCCTGCGGTAAATGATGTTCACCCGACCGGACGAGCCATGCTGGAATACCAGGCAGGGTGCCCCGCTGAGATCGAGTTCCATGACGGCTTCGCTGACCGAGAGCCGCTTCAGCGACGTGGTTTGTTCCGCGATGATGACGGGGCTGTAGCCGGCGACTTCCTCTTCGCCCTCTCCGGGCGCTTCCAGCACATAGCTGGTGGCGTCGAGCGCAGCCATCGCCTCGGAGGCGGCATGGGCCTTGCGCGCGGAGCGGTCCTTGAGCCGGTTCTTGTAGCGCCGCAGCCGCTTCTCGATCATCACCAGCGCCTGGTCGGCACTGGCATAGGCATCCGGTGCGTTCGAATCGGCTTCCAGCGTGATTCCCGAATCGAGATGCAGGGCGCAATCGGTGCGAAAGCCGAAGCCGTCCTTGCTCAGCGTGATGTGGCCGGAATAATTGCCGTCGAAATATTTGCGCAGCACCTCGTCGGTGCGGTCGGCAACGCGGCCGCGCAGCGCCTCGCCGACGCTGATGCTCTTTCCCGAGATTCTGAGAGTCATGTGATGCCTCGCTTGGTTGGTGCCCAGCTTGGATCGGTCTCGATGGGGCATCGAGAGTAGCGCGATTTGGCGCCAGCGCAATCAGGCCGGTTCGGGATTGCGGGAGCGATCGGACAAGGCGGTAGAGAGGACGTTACCAAGAGCGCTCTGCTTGTCGCGGCGGCGTTGCACCGAGGAAGGTATGCGCATGGCTTCGCGGTACTTCGCGACCGTGCGGCGGGCAATATCAATGCCCGAGGCGCGCAAGCGTTCCACGATGGTGTCGTCCGACAGGATCGCGGAGGGCTCCTCCGAATCGATCAGCTGCTTGATGTGGTGACGCACCGCTTCCGCCGAATGCGCTTCGCCCCCGTCGGCCGAGGCGATCGAGGCCGTGAAGAAATATTTCAGCTCGAACGTGCCGCGGTTGGTCGCCATGTATTTGTTGGCGGTGACACGCGACACCGTGGATTCGTGCATCTGGATAGCGTCGGCGACGGCCTTCAGATTGAGCGGGCGCAGATGGGCGACACCGTGAGTGAAGAACCCGTCCTGCTGGCGCACGATCTCGGTCGCCACTTTCAGGATGGTGCGGGCGCGCTGGTCGAGCGCGCGCACGAGCCAGGTCGCGTTCTGCAACGCATCCGTGAAATAGGACTTGTCGCCGTCCTTGCCGATCTTCTTCGACAGCTCGGAATAATAGGTCTGGTTGACGAGCACGCGCGGCAAGGTGTCGCTGTTGAGCTCGACATGCCAGCCGCCGTCGGGACCCGGGCGGACATAGACGTCGGGCACCATGGTCTGCAGGCGCGCCGAGCCGAACTTCATGCCGGGCTTGGGATTGAGGCGGCGGATCTCGCCGATCATGTCGGCGATGTCCTCGTCGTCGACGCCGCAGATCTTGCGAAGAGCCGCGATGTCGCGCTTGGCGAGCAGATCGAGATGCTCGACCAGCGCCTGCATCGCGGGGTCGTAGCGGTCGAGCTCGCGCAGCTGGATCGCCAGGCATTCGCTTAAGGAACGCGCGCAGACCCCGGGCGGATCGAATTTTTGCAGCACGGCGAGGACGCTTTCGACCTCGGCTTGCGACGCGCCGAGACGCTCGGCGGCTTGGCCGAGATCGGGCGGCAGATAGCCGGCCTCGTCGACGAGGTCGATCAGGTACTGGCCGATCATGCGTTGCGCGGGCGCGGTGAAGGCGACCGAGAGCTGCTCGGCGAGATGGCCCGACAACGTCGTCTCGGCCGCGACAAAAGCTTCGAGATTGTAGTCTTCGTCACCGGAGGCGCCGCCGCCCCATTCGGTATAGGTGGTTGGCGCGGCATCCTGCGCGTTGCGCGCGGCCGCCTCGGCCGGCTCCTCGGAGAAGACGTTGTCGAGGCCGGTGTCCAGGGTTTGCTCGATCTCGGCGCGGGTGCCGAGATCCTTGCTCATCCATTCTTCCTGGCCCGGCTCGAAGCCTTCCGCGCTGCCGCCGAAGCCGTCCTCGCCCGGACCGTCGTTCTGGCCGTCGGAATCGCCGTAATTGGCCGCCTCGGCCGGAGCTTCGCCCGCGGGGGCCTCGTCACTGGCCCGTTCCAGCAGCGGGTTTCGCTCGAGCTCCTCTTCCACGAAGGTCGTGAGATCGAGATTGGACAATTGCAGCAGCTTGATCGCCTGCATCAGCTGCGGCGTCATGACCAGCGACTGCGATTGCCGGAACTCTAATCTCTGCGTAAGCGCCATGAAGCAAGAACCGATCCCAAAAGTTGGTCCGATTTTTGCTTATCCTAGTCTCAGCCCGATGTACACGTCTTGACGAATTGGAAAAAAGGGCTAGAGGCGGAATTCCTCGCCAAGGTAAAGGCGGCGCACGTCCGGATCGGCAACGATCTCATCCGGGGTTCCCTCGGTCAAGATTTCCCCGGCATAGACGATATAGGCACGGTCGGTGAGGCCGAGCGTCTCGCGGACATTGTGGTCGGTAATCAGCACGCCGATGCCGCGATTGGTGAGATGGCGGACGAGGTCCTGGATGTCGCCGACCGCGATCGGGTCGATGCCGGCGAAGGGCTCGTCGAGCAGCATGTAGTTCGGCCGCGTCGCCAGCGCGCGCGCGATTTCGACGCGGCGACGCTCGCCGCCGGACAGCGCGATCGACGGTGATTTCCGTAAGCGCGTGATGTTGAACTCGTCGAGCAGCGAGTCGAGCTGCTGCTCGCGCTTCTTGCGCGAGGGCTCGACCACTTCGAGCACGGCGCGGATGTTCTGCTCGACGGTGAGGCCGCGGAAGATCGAGGCTTCCTGCGGCAGATAGCCGATGCCGAGCCGGGCGCGCTGATACATCGGCAGCTTGGTGACGTCGTGGCCGTCGAGCTCGATCGCGCCGCGATCGGCCTTGATCAGGCCGGTGATCATGTAGAACACGGTGGTCTTGCCGGCGCCGTTCGGGCCGAGCAGGCCGACGGCCTCGCCGCGACGCACATAGATGCTGACGCCGCGCACCACCTGGCGGCTGCCGAAGGCCTTTTCCACACTATGCACAGCCAGGAAGCCGGGCCGCTTCAACAGCTGCGGCGCGCCGGCACCGTTGGACCTGGCGGCCGTTCGGACGGGATGAACCGCCTGCGGACGCGGCTCGGCCTGATAGTCGGCCTCGTAGTCGCCCGTGTAGTCACCTTGGAACTGGTCGGGCCCGCGGGGCTGGTCGCGGGCAATCGGCGTGTCCCTGACGGGACTGGGCACGAGGCCGCCGACGCTGTCCCCGAGCGCAGTGATGTCCTGACGCGCAAATCCTGGCCGGCCGCGCTTGGCGGGGCGCCGACGGAACATGCTGAAGAGATCGACCATCCCCGCCTTCTAGCCTTTGGCGTCGTCTTGCGCGAAATCCGCGCGATCTGTCGCGCCAGCCTGAGCGATTGGCCGACGCAGCATGGGTGAAGGAATGTCTCATGCCCAGTGAAACACGCCCGAAAAGCGGCGGACCCGCTTCGAAAGCCCTGCGCGCTAGATACAGGCTCGCCGGGCAGGCTTCAACCCTCGGTTCGGCCGCATCAGAACCAAGCCGTTGAATTCATTTTGGTTTACTTGCACCGGGTAACTGCAAAGGCGGCGCGCCGCCGGGCTTGCCCGAACCGCAATCGTTGCTGGAGCCCTGCGGCAGCAGGACCTGAACCCGGCCGCTGTCGGATTCCACACGTGACACGCCGGTCGTCATATCGACAGTCAGCCGATCGCCCCGCATGACGTTCTTGCACTGGGTCATGACGACTTGGCCCGAGCCCCCGCCGAACATGGTGATCAGGTTGGTCTTGGTGTCGAACACGGCGGTCTCCCCCGTCACCACCTGGTCCTTCTGGGTGACCACGACATTGCCGCGCGCCTCGAGCCGCTTGATCGAGGAGCTGCCGCCCGGACCCGGCTGCGCCGACTGCATCGGCGCGCTCTTGGTCGCTTTCGCCGCAGGCTGCGGCGCGGCCGGTTTGTCGCCGCCGCCCGAATCGTAAAACACCACCAGCGTCTTCGAGGTCATGGTGGTGTCGCCCTGCACGACCTTCACATTACCGGAGAAGGTCGCCTCCTTCTTCTTGTCGCGCATCTCGAGCGAGGCCGCTTCGATCTGAATTGGCTGATCGCGGTTTTGCGTAAAGCCCTGCAGCGCGTTGTTGGGCGCAGTCGCCGAACTCTGCGTGCGGCCTTCACCGGATGCGATCAAGACACCAAAGGCAAGCGCGGCTGCGCTGACGATCGCGCTGCGCCTGTTGTCGTTGCGCGAGAAGAACTTCATCATGAAAATCACTTCGAATTGGCAGACTTGTTCTGAGGCGTGCGCGTCTTCGTCGGCGCAGGCTCGGTTGGTCCAGGCTGAGCAGCGGCGGGTTCATCCAGCTTGTCCAGATGCATCACCACATTGCCCTCGAAGCGGATGACGTCGCCGCCTTCGGTAATTCGCAGGCGATCCGCACTCAGCGTGCCGTTGGTCAGCTTGACGTCGACGCGCTCGTCCGAGGAGACCGTGCCCTTGCCCATGTCGACGAAGGCGGAATTGAGCCGCGCCTCGTAGCCGGTCGAGGTGCGCAGCAAGATGTCCTTGCGCAGATCGAGCTGCTGCTGCTTGTTGTCGAAGCGGCCGGTGCGGGCATCGAGGAACAGGGTCGACTTGTCCTCCATCAGCACTTTCGCACGCAGGTCATTGAGATCGACATGATCGGGATCGGTGATGTCCTGCGTCGCGGTCTTGGCCCAGAGCTCGTAGGGCCGCTGGTCCGGCGTGTAGCCGGCGAGGTGCGGCGATTCCATCGTGATCTTGGTGCCCGACACCACCAGATTACCGGAGTCGAGCGGCAGCTTCGGCATCAGCATGCGGAACGGATTGAAGATCGAGACGCCGACGATGACAGCCATGGACAGCACCACAGCACCCGGGACCGCGATGCGCAGAATCCGCACCAGGCGGCTGTGGCGGGCCGCGCTGGCAAACTTCGCCGCAAGCGCGGCGTCGTAGGTGGGGTTCTGGGCCGAATTCACCGGGGTTCCTGCTTACCTGTCTCCTGACGTATCGCTCGCCTTGTCCGGTCGAGGGGGCGCACCCCATTCTATCCGGCGCCGCCCAAATATGCAGCCGGCGACAGGCCGTTACGAAAGTGTCCGAAACGGGGCGGCAATCCCGGGCCAACCGCCACGGGGGGCCTTCAGGAGTGCGCGAAAATGTCCTCTTCCGCCCAGCCCTGGAGGTCCAGCAGGGCGCGGGTCGGCAGGAAGTCGAAACAGGCCTGCGCCAGCTGGCTGCGGCCTTCCCGCACCAGCATGGCGTCCAGTCGCTCGCGCAAGGCATGCAGATGCAGCACGTCGGAGGCGGCGTAGGCGAGCTGCGGCTCGCTCAGGCTGTCGGAACCCCAGTCGCTGGACTGCTGCTGCTTGGAGAGGTCGATGTTGAGCACCTCGCGGACGAGGTCCTTGAGGCCGTGGCGGTCGGTGTAGGTGCGGGTCAGGCGGGACGCAATCTTGGTGCAATAAATCGGCCCGGTCATGACGCCGAAGGTCTGGTACAGCACCGCAACGTCGAACCGCGCGAAGTGGAATATCTTCGTGACCACAGGATTGGCGAGCAGCGCCTTCAGGTTCGGCGCGTCGGTGTGGCCCTTGGGGATCTGCACCACGTCGGCGCTGCCGTCGCCGGGCGAGAGCTGCACCACACAGAGACGGTCGCGGTGCGGGTTCAGCCCCATGGTCTCGGTGTCGATCGCCACCGCTCCGGTGTAGCGGGACAGGTCGGGCAGGTCGCCGCGGTGCAGGCGTACGGTCATGAAACCCTCGGGTCGAATCGGTGCGTCGATATCATAGGCTAGAGCATGATCCGGAAAAGTGTGCAGCGGTTTTCCGAAAAGATCATGCTCAATCAATAACCTAAAGCGCGATGACGATTCATCTTAATCGCATCGCGCTTTAGTCGAATGGATCGCGATGTAGCCAGTCGCAACAGGTCACGCAAGCGGCCGTGATCTTACGGGTCGGTCAGATCGCGGCGAGCATGATGCAGATCATCGCCGCGACTGCGGTGCGGCTGGGGCCGTCCCGGAACGCGTATAGGATCGGATCGTCCGGCATCTCGCGGCGATGCGCCATCATCAGCGCACGGCCGAACCAGTACAGCAGCAGCGGCGTGAGCAGCCACAGCATCCAGGGGCGGCTGTAGAGCGGCGTCACCGCCGAGGACGAGACGTAGAGCGAGAACACGGTCACCGCGTTCATGGCGCTTGCCGCCGCCATCGCGGCGATGACGTTAAGGTCGGTGACGCGATAGTCGCGGTTGGAGGGATCGGCGAGGCCCACGCTCTCGCGCATGCTGAGCTCGCTGAAGCGCTTGATCAGGGCGAGCGAGGTGAACACGAACAGCGAGAAGATCAACAGCCATTCCGACAGCACCACGCCGACGCCGACTGCGCCGGCGACGATGCGAAGCGTGTAGAGGCCGGCAAGCGTGACGATGTCGACCAGCATCTTGCGCTTGAGCACGAGCGAATAGGCGATCGTGGTGGCGAGATAGAGGCCGAGCACGCCGAGAAACAGCGGCGAGATGCAGAGGCTGGCGGCAAGCGCGAACAACCACAATGCAGGAATGGCCGACAGCGCCGAGGAGATCGGCAAATCGCCCGCCGCGAGCGCGCGGTGGCGCTTGCTCGGATGCTGCCGGTCGGCGGCGAGATCGAGCAGATCGTTCATCAGATAGGCGCCCGAGGCGCAGGCCGAGAACGCCAGGAATGCGAGCAGCGCGTAGCCGAGTGTCGAAAGGTTCAGCTGATGCGCCGTGAGCGCAGGCACGAACACCAGCGTGTTCTTGGCGTATTGATGGACCCGCAGCGCCTTCACCCAGGTGGCGAGGCCGGCTCTGCGGACCTCGCGATTTTCGATGCGCGTGATGGAGGCACAATCGAACGGCACGCGCCCCGCCGCGAGATCGGCGTGCGTGACGACGCCATCGAAGCCGAGATGCGCTGCGATCGCCGCGGCATGAGCGGCGAGCCGATCCGCGACGAGATAGATCTTCTCACCGCGCGCCCGTGCCGCCAGCGCCCGGTTCATCACATCGGAATCATAAGGCAGATGGGCGTAGTCGATCTCGGCTCGCGCCAGGATCGCCGTGAGCGCCGCCATCCCCGCCCGTCCGCCCGCACCGAAGCGCGCCAGCATGCGGCCGGGGCTGGAGAACAGCGCCTCCATCAGCAGTTCGGAACGCAGCAGCGCGCCTTCGAGGTCGATGACGAGGGTCCGGGCCGCCGACGGCTCGGACAGGCCAGGATCATACTGGGAGGCACGCTGCTCCATCCGAAAACGCTCTGACTTGCCGTGACATGACCGGCATTCGGCCGGGGGAGCAGGAAATTGGACGGCCAACCCTATGGGAACATTCACTAAAGGCTGCTTAATTCACCTGGAGAGATGGGGGCGGCTTCCGCCCGAGGCGCTGTTGCCCGGATCCCACAATCCGGCGCGAGCTTCCTGTACCGTCAGAACTTTTGCTTCGCGCGCCGTGGATATCGTCCCGGCCCACCCTATCTGCCAATTTCCCTCCCCGGGGGTCCCACCCTGGATCAGGTGCCATGACCGAACCAACGCTCGCTGCGCCGATCGACGACCAGGGTCCGCGCGGATTTTCGCGCTACCAGGCGCTCCTCATCGCGCTGCTGGCGCTGACGCAGTTCACGATCATCCTCGATTTCATCATCATGTCGCCGCTCGGCGCTATCCTGATGCCCGCGCTCGGCATCACGGCGGGGCAGTTCGGCGTTGCCGTATCGGCCTACGCGTTCAGTGCGGGACTATCGGGCATCCTCGCCGCCGGCTTTGCCGATCGTTTCGATCGCAAGCGCCTCCTGCTGTTCTTCTATGTCGGCTTCACGCTCGGCACGCTGTTGTGCGCGGTGGCGCCGAACTACCATGTGCTGCTGATCGGCCGGATCGTGACCGGATTGTTCGGCGGCGTGATCGGCGCGGTCGTGCTCGCCATCATCACCGACCTGTTCTCGTTGCAGATGCGCGGCCGCGTGATGGGAATCATCCAGACGGCGTTCGCCGCCAGCCAGGTGCTCGGCATTCCCGCCGGCCTGTTTCTCGCCAATTACTGGAGCTGGCATGTCTGCTTCATCGCCATCGTGGTGCTGTCGATCGTGACGATCGCCATCATCGCCTTTGCCATGGAGCCGGTCGACGCGCATCTGAAGCTGAAGCAGGACAGAAACCCGTTCCGCCATCTGGTCGCGACGGTCGGTGAGCCGCGCTACACGCTCGCCTTCGCCGTCACGACGCTGCTGGCGACCGGCGGCTACATGCTGATGCCGTTCTCCAGCGCCTACACCGTGCACAATCTCGGCATCGACATCACGCATCTGCCGACGATCTATCTCGTCTCCGGCCTGTTCAGCATCGTCACGGGACCGCTGGTCGGCCGCGCCAGCGACGCGTTCGGCAAATATCCGACCTTCGTGTTCGGCTGCGCCATGACCGTCCTCATGGTGCTGATCTACACCCATCTCGGCCACGTCTCGCTCGCGACCGCGATTCTGGTCAACGTGCTGATGTTCGTCGGCATCTTCTCGCGCATGATCCCCTCGCAGGCGCTGATGTCGGCGATCCCGGAGCCCGGCCAGCGCGGCTCGTTCAGCGCGGTCAGCGCCTCGCTCCAGCAACTGTCCGGCGGGCTCGGCTCGGTGCTCGCCAGCGCGATCATCGCGCAAGGCGCGGACGGCGCGCTGCTCCATTTCGACCGGATCGGCTACGTCGTCGTGACCACGACGATCGTCACGCTGGTGATGATGTATTTCGTGCAGAAGGCGGTGGCGGAGCGGACGGGAAAGCGGGTGGTGTGAGGGGGAGAGGAGCCGCCGTCCGAATTCGTTTTCCGCGGGGTGGAAGTCACCTGCTTTGTTACGGACACAGTGCCGCACGTCACGCAGCCACGTTCTTCGCTAGTTTCATTCGATCGGTCCTCGCGACTCGACAAGAAACAACAAGACCAAGGGCGGGAAATGAGAAAGCTGACACGACGAATATTCGTGATGGGTTCGGCCGTCGCTTTGTGCGCGCCGGCTGTAAGGACCGAGGCGCAATCCGCGTGGCCGTCCAAATCGATCAGGATCATCGTGCCCTATCCACCGGGCGGCCAGACCGACGGCATCGCGCGCGCGTTCGGCGACTTCCTGGCGCGGCAGGTGGGCAAGCCGGTCATCGTCGAGAACAAGGGCGGCGCCGGCGGCGTCATCGGCGTGGCAGAAGCGAAACGCGCCGATCCGGACGGCACCACCATCCTGTGCACGATCTCGTCGTCGCTGATCCAGAACCGCGTCACGGTAAGAGACCTGCCCTACGATCCCGAAAATGATTTTACCTATCTGACGATGGTCATCGGCGCTGGCGGTCCGGTCGTGGCGGCGAAGAAGACCGGTGCGACCAACCTGCGCGAGTTCATCGAATACTGCAAGAAAGTCGGCAGCGTGAACTGGGGATCCTACGGCGTGGGCTCGACGCCGCACGTCCTGATCGAGACGATCGCCAAGCAATACGGCATAAAGGTTCAGGTCATCCAGTATCGCGGCGAGGCGCCGATGTGGAATGACGTCGCCGGACAGACGCTTGATGGCGCCGCCGGGAGCTATGCCGCAGCCGCGCCCGTCATCCAGGCCGGCACCGGCAACCTGATCGGCGTGGTCGGCACCCGTCTGCCGCCCCATCCGGACACGCCGACCATGACCGAGCAAGGCGCCGTCGGCGACTTCTACAATCTGCGTCCCTTCACCACGTTTGCGGTGCCGTCCGGCACGCCGCGGGATATCGTCGATCGCCTCTCGCCGCTGCTGATCCAAGCCGGAACCGATCCGAAAGTTCAGCAGATGCTGAACAACTTCATCCTGTCATCGCCGGCCGATTTCGAAACGACGAATCGGATCTTCAAGCGCGACAGCGACGTGATGCTCCGCATCCTGGGCGATCTCGGCGTCAAGCCGTCGGATTAGCCGCGTCGCGGCCTAGCAGCCCAGCCCGCTTTGCTCGTCGTGGCTCTCCGTATTCGGCGCCCAGCCGACATCGAGCGGATCATGGCGACACTCCGGGCGTCTGCCGGCGTGTCAAATGCACGGTCGTCGTTGCGGAGCCGCCCAGATGGTTTCCAGATATGACGTGCAGAAGGCGGTGGCGGAGCGGACCGGGAAGAAGGTGGTGTGAGGAACGGCTCCTGCTCCACATTCGGGTGAACCCACGCCGGGCCTCCGGTGACCAAGGTTGCATCGATGCGCCGAACGGAGATCTCCCGTGAAATTCAAGCTTGCCGCCGCGATTCTCGCCGCAGGCCTCCCGCTGGCATCGATGGCTTTCGCCCAAGACACCGCCCAGAGCACCGCGCCAGCCGACCTTGCCGTGATCGATGCCTGCCTGAAGAAGGTGGAGAAAACCGGCGGTTTCGGCAGCGCCTGCGTCGGGCTCGTCGCCGACCCCTGCATCAAGGCGGCAGAGGGCGCGAATGACGATGTCGCCAGATGGAAGGCCTGCGCGGCGCGCGAACTCGCCGTCTGGACGCAGAAAACCAGTGAGGCGCTGAAGAAGGTTCAGGCCGGCGGGTTCGCCGACGCGATCAAGGCCGTCAATGACTCGCAGAAAGTTTTCGCCGCCTCGCGTGATCGCCTCTGCGCGGTCTTCGACAACGTCGACCCCGGCATGTACCGGGGCGGCGCGAGCTACTGCCGCCTGCGCGAGACCGCGAACCGCTCGCTGAGCCTGATCAAGCTGGGCGCTGCGGTCAACGAGCACTGAGGCTTCCTAGGGGGGGCTCGGGTCACCGGCCTTGCCGGCACCTTCCGACGTGGCGACGACGGCCATTCGGCGCCATGAGCGCCGTGCTTCGGTGTCGCGGACCGGTCAGCAGCTCGATGTCCTGCGGATGAGCGATTTCAATCGCTTGAGCAGGGGATGGTGCCCAGGAAAGGACTCGAACCTTCACGGCCGTTAAGCCACTGGCACCTGAAGCCAGCGCGTCTACCAATTCCACCACCTGGGCATGCCGTTTGGGGCACGGAGGCGGTTACTACGGTTCGGTGACGCCGTTGTCAATTCATGCGTGAGGCCGGGGTCGGGATGCCGATTGCGCATCGCAAACCGGCCCGATACAAGCCTGACAAGGCGCACTCTTTTCCGCAGGAACGGCTCCCATGGCATCGAATCTGGACACGGTCGTCACGGTTTTCGGCGGATCGGGGTTCTTGGGCCGCAGCGTCGTCCGGGCCCTGTGCAAGCGGGATTACCGGATCCGGGTTGCGGTGCGGCGGCCGGAACTCGCCGGATACCTGCAGCCGCTCGGCCGGGTCGGGCAGGTTCACACCGTGCAGGCGAATCTGCGCTATCCGGCCTCGGTCGAGGCGGCGCTGCGTGATTCGCATGTCGTGATCAATCTGGTCGGCGTGCTCACCGAGAGCGGCGGGCAGACGTTTGACGCCGTCCAGGCCAGGGGCGCCGAGACCGTCGCCAAGGCGGCGGCCGCCGCAGGTAGCGCGCTGGTGCATGTCTCGGCGATCGGGGCCGATGCGCAGTCGCCGTCACGCTATGCCAGGGCCAAGGCGGCCGGCGAAGCCGCGGTTCTGGCCGCGGTTCCCTCCGCCACGATCTTCCGCCCGTCCGTGATGTTCGGCCCCGAGGACCAGTTCACCAACCGCTTTGCCGCGCTGGCACGGATGTCGCCCGTGCTGCCCCTGATCGGCGGCGAGACCAAGATGCAGCCGGTCTATGTCGGCGACGTCGCCAGCGCGATCGCGGATGCTGCCGACGGCAAAGCCAAGGCGGGCGCCACTTACGAGCTCGGCGGGCCGGAAGTGCTGACCATGCGCGAGATCATCGAGGCGATCCTCGAAATCACCGACCGCAAGCGCATGCTGGTGCCGCTGACGTTCGGCCTCGCCCGCTTCCAGGCCAACTTCCTGCAATTCGCGCCGGGCGCGTTCAAGCTGACGCCGGACCAGGTCACGCTGCTCGAGCGCGACAATATCGTGTCGGATGCGGCGAAGGCGGCCGGGCTGACGCTGGAAGGCCTCGGCATCCAGGCCGACTCGCTGGAAGCGATCGCCCCGCAATATCTCTGGCGCTTCCGCCCGCAGGGCCAGTTCCAGCGCATGAGCGTGTGAGGGATCTTCTTTACCTCGCCCCGCTTTGCGGGGAGAGGTCGGATTGCGCAGCAATCCGGGTGAGGGGGTACAGGTCTCTCGAAGACCGCTCGTGCGGAGAGAGGCCCCTCACCCCAACCCTCTCCCCGTAAGAACGGGGCGAGGGGGTGCACTGTCGCTGGAGCGAAGACTGGCCTGTTACACGACTTTCAAAACTTCAGCTTCTTGAACACCGCTTCCGGCAGCGTCTTGATGATCAGCATCACGAGGCGCCATCTGCCGCTGACGTAGACGATGTCGGTCTTGCTCTCGACGGCGCGAAGGATCGCAGCGCCGACGACGGGGGCTTCGACGGTGAGCGGGCCGATCAGCTTCATGCCTTCGGTCATCCTGGTGCGGACGAAGCCGGGCTTGACCGTGACGACGTGGACGCCGCCACGGCTGGCGCGGGCGCGCAGGCCGGACAGGAAGGCGGAGAAGCCGGCCTTGGCCGAGCCATAGACATAGTTGGAGGCGCGGCCGCGATCGCCGGCGACCGAGGACACGCCGACCAGCGTGCCGCTGCCGCGGCCCAAGAACTTCTCCGCGAACAGGCCGAGGATCAGCGCCGGACCTTCGTAGTTGGAGCGCATGATCGCGGTGGCCTGGGCGAGATCGCTCTGCGCGCGCTCTTGCACACCAAGCAGGCCGACGATCGAGATGACGACATCGGGCAGCGCGGGCAGGCCGCCGACGAAGCCCTCGAACGAGGCGGTGTCGAGCACGTCGAATGTGTGAACATCGACCTCGACATTGTAGCGCGCGCGAAGATCGGCGGCGTCAGGCTCCAGCGCGCCGACGTCGCGGCCGGCGAGCCCCACATCGTATCCCGCTTTGGCAAAGGCGCGCACCGTGGCGCGGCCGATGTCGGATGAGCCGCCCAGCACCAGTACAGACTTGCGCGACGTCACGGCCTAGACCTCATCGAACAGACGTTGTGAAAGCTTGGAGCGGATGTTGCCGGCGGGGTCGAGCGCTTTGCGGATCGCGTTGAAGCGCGGCAGGGCGGGATAGCCGGCTTCGAGCGTCTCGCGCGACTGGCGCGCATCCTTGGCAAGATAGAGCCGGCCACCGGCCGCGACAACGAGACGGTCGATCTCGTCGAGAAAATTCAGGATGTCGCCGCGCACAGGGAAATCCAGCGCCAGCGTGTAGCCGGGCAGCGGAAACGACAGGATGCCCTCGCCCTCGCCGAGCTTCTTCAGCACCGCGAGGCAGGAGGCATCGCCGCGCCGCGCGACGCGACCCAGAATCTCGCCGACCACGTCCCGCGCGCCGTTCTCGGGTATCACGCATTGATGCTGCAGAAAGCCGCGCTTGCCGTAGATGCGATTCCAGTCGGCAAGGCTGTCGAGCGGAAAGAAATAGGGATAGAGCGAGACCACATGGCTGCCGCCGGCGCGGCGCGCGCCCATGCGATAATACAGCTCGTTGAAAACGCGGATGCCAAAGCGGTTCAGCGTCATCGAGGGCAAATCGATGGGCACGCCAAGACCGGGATGCTTGCCGACGGGAAACGCCGCGGCGCCGGCAGGAAGCTCGTCCTTGCCGGCGTGCTCCCCGACATAGATCAGCGAGC
This sequence comes from Bradyrhizobium sp. NBAIM14, assembly GCF_020193895.1. Taxonomy (NCBI): domain Bacteria; kingdom Pseudomonadati; phylum Pseudomonadota; class Alphaproteobacteria; order Hyphomicrobiales; family Nitrobacteraceae; genus Bradyrhizobium; species Bradyrhizobium sp. NBAIM14. The sequence goes on from NZ_JADYVQ010000017.1 coordinate 129,431, forward strand.
GGCCGAGATCCTTGCCGCGGGCAGCGCAATCGATCCAGGCCACCGAATAAGTTGCGGCATCGCCTGCATCGAGCGCGCGCATCGCGGCATCGAGATCGGATGCCGAGATCACGCGCTCGCGGATCCATCCCGTTTCGACCTTGCGCAGCCGCAAGGTCGCTTCGAGGATGACCCCGGTCAGGCCCATGCCGCCGATTGTCGCAAAGAATGCGTCGGAGTTCTGCTCGCGCGAGGCTTCGATCAATTCGCCCTCGCCCGTGCGCAGCAGGATGCTGTCGACATAGCGGCCGAAGCCGCCTTCACAATGGTGATTCTTGCCGTGCACGTCGGCGGCGATGGCGCCGCCAATCGACACGAAACGCGTGCCGGGCAGCACGAAGGGCAGGAAGCCGCGCGGGCCGAAGGTCTCGATCAGGTCCGAGAGCAGCACGCCGGCCTCGAGGCGGATTCGGCCGGTCGCCGGATCGAACCACCTGATGCGGTCGAAGCCCGTCATCGTCACGGTCCTGACGGTCCCGACCGCGGCATCGCCATAGGCACGGCCATTGCCGCGCGCCACGGTGCCGGACACGATGGCGTCGGCAACCGACGCGAACGCGCGCGGACGCAGCATCTCGGTATCGATGACCGGGAAGCGCCCCCAGCCGCTGACGAGGGTCATGGCTCAGCTCCTGCGCCGGGCGCGCCGCCCGGCATTGCGAAACTGAGTACCGATCAAAAGCTTATATTGCGTTGAAAGCGTAGCCCGGATGGAGCGCAGCGTATTCCGGGATCGTGCCCCAAGTGATGACGGACCGGGATGCGCTGCGCTCCATCCGGGCTACGGACACAGGGCCTACCGTCCCAGCGCCAGCGCGATCAGGCCGAGGGTGCCGACGATGACGCGCCACCAGGCGAACAGCAGGAAACCGTGCCGGGTGACATAGGTCAAAAACGTCTTCACCACGATGATCGCGGTGATGAACGACACCACGAAGCCGATCGCGACGATGTTGATGTGGTCCATCGTCATCTCGGCGCGGCTCTTGTAGAAGTCGTAGGCGAACGCGCCGATCATGGTGGGGATCGCCAGAAAGAACGAGAATTCCGCCGCCGCGCGCTTGTCGGCTCCGAGCAACATCGCGGCGACGATGCTGGCGCCGGAGCGCGACACGCCCGGGATCATGGCCACGCACTGCGCGATGCCGATATAGAGATACATCAAGAGCGGAAATCTGGTGGCATCATACTCGCGCGGCTTGAGCTCGAGCTTGTCGACCCAGAGCAGGACGGCGCCGCCGACGATCAGTGTGAAGCAGATGACCCACGGATTGAACAGCAGGAGCTTGATGTACTTACCGGCGACGAGGCCGACGATGACAGCGGGCAGGAATGCGACCAGCACGCCGATCACGAAGCGGCGAGCATAGGCATCGCCCGTGAACAGGCCGATCACGACGTCCCACAGCTTGCGGAAGTACAGCCCCACGATCGCGAGAATCGCGCCCAGCTGGATCAGAACCGTAAACGAATCCCAGAACGCGCCTTCGCCGAGATGAAAGAAGCGCTCGGCGATCAGGAGGTGGCCGGTCGAGGATACGGGAAGGAACTCGGTCACGCCCTCGATGATGCCGAGGATCACTGCCCGTATAGCGTCTGACATATTTACGGTCCATTTCGGCTGGAAAAGCGGGGCTCTTCTCGCCTATTCGACCCCATGCCGCAATCGCAAAATGCCAAATCACGCCCTTGCTTCGAGGTTTTGAAGGACTAGTGTGGCGCCGCACAAACATTGATGGATTCTTAAGCACCATCACATAGTCAAAGGCTTCATGTTTACGCTGTTTCATCATCCGTTCTGTCCGCATTCGCGCTTCATTCGCCTGATCGCGGGTGAATACGGGCTCGACCTGAAGCTGATCGAGGAGCGCAGCTGGGAGCGGCGCGAGGCGTTTCTGCTGCTCAATGCGGCCGGCACCACGCCCGTGCTGGTGGACGACGAGCAGCCGCCGATTCCGGGCGCGGCCATCATCGCCGAATATGTCGATGAGGCCTATGGGGCCGGGATGGGCCCCAAGCGCCTGATGCCGGAGACGCTTGCCGAGCGTGTCGAGGTGCGCCGGCTGATGGCCTGGTTCAACGAAAAGTTCTTCGAGGAAGTCTCGCATCCACTCGTCACCGAGCGCATCTACAAGCGCTTCATGAGCGAGGAGAACGGCGGCGGGCCGCCTTCGGCCGACGTGATGCGCGCAGCGAAGGCCAATGTGCGCTATCATCTGGCCTATATCGGCTGGCTGGCGCAGACCCGCAACTTCCTCGCCGGCGACCGGCTCACCTACGCGGATCTCGCCGCCGCGGCGCACCTTTCGGCGATCGACTATCTGGGCGACGTGCCATGGAGCGAGGACGACGCAGCAAAGGCGTGGTACGCGCGGGTGAAATCCCGCCCGTCGTTCCGTCCGCTCCTCAGCGAATGGCTGGCCGGCGTGCCGGCGTCGCGGACCTATGTGGACCTGGATTTCTGAGCTGCGACCCGACTGAACTGAAGGCGGCGCTGGCGCGCGAAGCGCACGCGCTCGGCTTCGACTGCATCGGCGTCACCGCGCCGGGCTCGATCGATGCAGCCGGACAACACTTCCTCGAATTCATCGCCTCGGGCGGCCATGGCGACATGGATTGGCTTGCGAACCAGCCGGAGCGCCGCGTCGACCCGCGCGGGCTGTGGGCCGATGTGCGCAGCGTGATCATGCTCGGCGTCAATTACGGTCCCGACTCCGATCCGCTCGCGATCCTGAAGCAGCGCGCGCGCGCGGCGATCTCGGTCTATGCGCAAGGCGACGACTATCACGACCTCATCAAGAAGCGGCTGAAGGCGCTGGCGCGCTGGCTGGTCGCGACCGCGCCGAGCGAGGTGAAGGTGTTCGTCGACACCGCGGCAGTGATGGAGAAGCCGCTGGCGCAGGCCGCGCATCTGGGCTGGCAGGGCAAGCACACCAATCTCGTCTCGCGCGAGTTCGGCTCGTGGCTGTTTCTCGGCGCGATCTACACCACGCTGGAGCTGCCGCGCGACGAACCCGAGATCGATCATTGCGGCTCGTGCCGAGCCTGCCTCGACATCTGCCCGACCGCGGCGTTTCCAGCGCCCTACAAGCTAGATGCGCGGCGCTGCATCTCGTATCTGACCATCGAGAACAAGGGCCCGATCCCGCACGAGTTTCGCAAGAGCATCGGCAACCGCATCTATGGCTGCGATGATTGCCTTGCCGCCTGCCCCTGGAACAAGTTTGCGCAAGAGGGGCGTGAGGCAAAACTCGCCGCGCGCGACGAGTTGCGCGCGCCCTCGCTCGCTGAGCTGGCACGGCTGGACGACGCGGCATTCCGTGCGCTGTTCACGAAATCGCCGGTGAAGCGCATCGGCCGCGACCGGTTCGTGCGCAATGTGCTGATTGCGATCGGCAACTCAGGCGAGGTGGCGCTGGCTGAGGCGGCGTGGCGATTGTTGGATGACGCAAGTCCGCTGGTGCGCGGCGCGGCGGTGTGGGCGCTGGGCCAGTTGCTGGCGCGCGAAGAGTTTGAGGCGATGAAGGGTGCTGCGATCAGTAACGAGCACGACGAGAGTGTGCGCAAGGAGTGGCGCGCCGCTTCCTAGCTCACCGTAGTCATTCCCCGCGAGGGCGGGGAATCCAGTACGCCGCGGCCTATCGATTCAATCACAACTGCCGCGGAGTACTGGATCGCCCGGTCAAGCCGGGCGATGACACTCGTGTTGTGGCTGGCACATGCTCTCACCACCCTTGATTTCCCCGCCCATTCCCGCAATCTCGCGCGTCATGACAAGCATGCCTTTCTTCACCCGCGACGGCGATACATTCCATCCGACGGAAGTCGCCAACGGTCCATGGGATCCGAAATCGCTGCACGGACGCGTCATCGTCGGCCTGCTCGGCTTCGTCATCGAGGAGCGCCATTCCGGGCCCGAATTCGTGCCGGCGCGGCTCACGGTCGACATGTTCCGGCTGCCGACTATCGACAAGCCGATCGAAGTGACGACGCGGCTGGTGCGCGACGGCATGCGCATCCGCGTGGTGGAAGCGGAGTTCTTTTCCGGCGGGGTCAGCATGGCGCGCGCCTCGTGCCAGCTGCTGCGCAAGACGCAAAATCCCGATGGCAATGTCTGGTCGCCGCCGAACTGGGACGCACCGAAGCCGGCCGAGATCCCCAAGCCGACCGATCCCAGGCTCGGCATGAACGGCAAATGGGCGACACGCCCGATCGTCGGCCATATGGGCTCGCTCGGCCCGCGCAGATTGTGGATGAGCGAGGTGCGTGAGCTCGTCGCGGGCACCCCGATGACGCCGTTCGTCCGCGTCGCCACCGGCGCCGATTTTGCGAGCCCGTTTGCCAATGCCGGCGACCAGGGGCTCGGCTACATCAACAGCGATGTCACGATCTATCTGCACCGCCTGCCCGTGACAGAGTGGATCGGCTTCGAGGTGGTGAACCACCAAGCCACCGACGGCGTCGCGATCGGCGAATGCTGGCTCTATGACGAACAGGGTCCGATCGGCACCGCGACCGTGGCCGCGCTGGCGCAGCGCAAGCCGATGGTGAATCCGTCGAAGCGGTAGGGACTTTTCCACCTGTCATTCCGGGGCACGCGAAGCGTGAGCCCGGAATCCATACTCCCGATGGTGGTTATGGATTCTCAGGTGCGCAATTGCGCACCATAGCTCGCGCTTCGCGCGCCCCGGAATGACGACCTAGTCCAAATGCCGCTGCATCTCCGGCCGCGCCTTCAGTTCGGCACCCTGCTTGGCGACGATCTTCGCGATCCGCTCCGGGGCGAAGTTCAAATCGACGAACGCCGGCGCGGTGTTGGCGACCTCGTGATAGCTCGCGATCCTGCCGCCCTTCAGCGTCATGATCGCAACGCCCTCGAACATCGCCCGCGCGCCGTTTGCTTCCGGCAGGGTCGATCTATAGCTGAAGGTGTAGCGCGCATAGAGCGTGGTGCCGTCGGTGACGGGATCATGCATGTCCCAGCGGAAATCGGTCGCCGTGCGGTAGAACCAGTCGTCGATCATCGCGGCGATCTTCGCGCGGCCGGCGAAGGCGCCGTAGAAGACATCGTGATAGACGCCGTCCTCGGTGAACAGCTGGGCGAAGGCTTCGCCGTTGCGCTGCTCGACGGCATCGCAGAAGGCGCGCAGCATGGCGGTGGTGGTCATTGGCGTTGCCTCCCAGTTGTTATGCCCTCTCCCCTTGCGGGAGAGGCCAGCTCCGCTCGTTGACGCGCATTTCGTTCGGGTGAGGGGTTGCTTCCGCGAGTCCAACTCTCATTCGGGCCCGTGGAGAGAACCCCTCATCCGACTTCGCTTCGCGAAGCCACCTTCTCCCGCAAGGGGAGAAGGAAGATGACACATCACCCGATCTCAGCCACCGCCGCAAGAATGCGCGCGATGTCCTGCGGGCGGGAGAGGCGGTGATCGCCGTCCTGGATCATGGTCAGCACGACGTCGTCGGCCGGCAGGCGATGAGTCAGCGCAAACGCGTGCTGCCAGGGCACATCAGGGTCCTTCGCGCCTTGCAGGATGCGGACGGGGCAGCCGAGATCGATGGCGCTGCCCAGCACGAGGTGATTGCGTCCCTCCTCGATCAGGTTCCGCGTGATCGGATAGGGCGAGCCGTCGCCATATTCCGACGGGCGCAGCCAGAAACCCTTGGTCTCGATTTCCTTCTTCACTGCGGGCGAAAAATTCTTCCACATCAGCTCTTCGGTGAAATCGGGCGCCGGCGCGATCAGCACGAGCCCTGCAAGCGACGCTTTGCCGGCACGCTTCCTGATCTCGCGGGCGAGCAGCAGCGCCATCCAGCCGCCCATCGACGAGCCGATCAGGATTTGCGGGCCGTCGCAGAAGCGTTCGAACACCGCAACGCTATCCTCGAGCCAGCTGCCGATCGTCCCAATGGCGAAATCGCCGCTGGATTCGCCGTGGCCGGAATAATCGAACCGGACGATTGCGCGGCCGTGCTCGTGGGCCCAGGCATCCAGCGCCACGGCCTTGCCGCCCTGCATGTCCGACTTGAATCCGCCCAGCCAGACCAAGCCGGGGCCTTTTCCGGGACGGCGGCGCACCGCGATTCTGCGTGCGGACGGCCCCTCGCCCACCTCGATGAACTCAAGCACGGCATCGGGAATTGCATCGGTCATGGAACGTTTACTCTGGCTGTGCGGTTTGAGCTGTCCGGACCTGTTCCGAAAGTACGACCGGCATCGGTATTGGTCCTTTGGGACGCTTGCGGAACAGAGGCAAGGTGTCTATGTCGGTCAGCGTGCCGAGGGCCGTGACCAAAATGCCTCGCATTTGAGGGTTTTTCGCGCCTCGCACCAGCGACTTGCTTGCCGGCAAACGCATCTTCCTTCAAAATAGCCGCTTCTTTCACAACTTTGGAGAACCACCCATTCGCCGTCCTAATAAAGCTCCGCCCGCTGCCAGCAAAGACGGGCCGCGCATCAATGATGATATCCGCAATGCGCAGATCCAGCTGATCGACCAGACCGGTGACAACAAAGGTACGGTCGAGACCGTCGTCGCCATCCGCATGGCGCAGGAAGTCGGGATGGATCTGGTCGAGATTTCGCCGAATACCAGCCCTCCCGTCTGCAAGATCATGGACTACGGGAAGTATAAGTATTCCGCTCAGAAGAAAGCCGCGGAAGCCCGCAAACGGCAGAAGACCGTCGAGATCAAGGAGATCAAGCTCCGTCCGATGATCGACGACCACGATTACGACGTGAAGATGCGCGCGATGCAGCGCTTCTTCGAAGAGGGCGACAAGGTCAAGATCACGCTGCGCTATCGCGGCCGCGAAATGGCGCACCAGGAGATCGGCACCAAGCTGCTCGACAAGATCAAGACCGACGTCGCCGAGCTCGCCAAGGTCGAGCAGGACGCGCGGTTCGAAGGTCGCCAGGTCGTAATGGTGCTGGCGCCGCGCTGACGCGCAACGCTTTAGGACCTCGAGAATTCAACGGCCCGTCCGGATCCCCGGCGGGCCGTTTTGTGTGTCAGGTCCTCGTCGCCTGCCAGGTTCCGCTGCACTGGTCGCCGGAGATAATTCCCTTCCACGACCCGGCGCCGTTCACGCCGGCAAGCCGGCCGCCGCCACTGGCGTGGGAGGCGCCGACCGAGACCTGCACGGCGACAGCGCCGGAACGGTTGACCCGGCCCGAGACCCGGCCGCCGCCGGCGGAGGAGACGCGGGTGCCGGTCACGGTGAAGGGAACGCTGTAGCCCGAGGTGCAATTGCCGCGGGTGGTGGCGAAGGTGACGTTCCAGATGCCGTCATAGCCGCCGGCGCGGGCGTCAGCCACCTGTGGCAGCGCAGCCGCGGCGAGCACGGCGAACAGCGCCAGAGGGCGCGGGCGGGCGAATGAAATCAGAAGTTGCGGGAAATGAGCCATTTTGGACCTGCTTCAGGCGAGAAAGCTTGGACATGAGGGGTGGCAGCGTTCAATAGTCGGCGGGCAGGTTGCGGCGGTTCATCGTTGCCAATTGGCCTCTCCTCTGTCATAAGCCCAGCCTTCACCGCCCGGCTGATTTACGGGCTGCCGTGGCGGTGTCTCGTGCGGGTTTCGCGCCTGTTCGCAAAACTTGAGCACAATCAACGCTCTAACGAGCATTTTTGACGGTCCAGCCGCCTTCGCGGGCGGATCTCTGTGGCCATTAGGAGAGCCAAATGCCCAAGCTGAAGACCAAATCGGGCGCTAAAAAGCGCTTCAAGGTGACTGCCACCGGCAAAGTGATGCACGCCCAGCGCGGCAAGCGTCACGGCATGATCAAGCGGACGAAGAAGCAGATCCGTCAGCTCCGCGGCACCCGCGTGCTGTTCAAGACCGACGGCGACAACGTCAAGAAGTACTTCTTGCCGAACGCCTGATCGGGTCCACGATCATTGCCACCTCTGCCGCGCATCCCGCGGCGATCCGATAACCAAAGTCATCTCTGAAGGATTTCGTCATGTCTCGCGTCAAACGCGGTGTGACCGCCCACGCCAAGCACAAGAAAGTCTACAAGGCCGCCAAGGGCTTCTATGGCCGCCGCAAGAACACCATCCGCGCCGCCAAGCCGGCCGTGGAGAAGGCCCAGCAATACGCCTTCCGCGACCGCAAGCGTCGCAAGCGCACCTTCCGCGCGCTCTGGATCCAGCGCCTCAACGCCGCGGTCCGTCCGTTCGGCCTGACCTACAGCCGATTTATCGACGGCCTTGCCAAGTCGGGCATCACCGTGGACCGCAAGGTGCTGTCGGATCTCGCGATCCGCGAGCCCGCCGCGTTCCAAGCGATCGCCGAGAAGGCCAAAGCCGCGCTGGCGGCGTAAGCCGCCCCACTGCGCGACTTGCGCAGCGTTCAGCTTGTGATGGCCCGGGCAGAGGCGCGTGTCGCGCGTTCATCGCCCCGGCCGTCATCTCTCGCGCATACACTTCTCCGACGTGGATGCCCGGCGAATCTAACGCGAAGATGCGCTTCGCGCTTTTGGCCGGGCGTGACGGGCTAGGATCATCGGCTCAGCATCCTGGCCAAAAGGGATTGCCATGACCGATCTTGCCCAGCTCCAAGCCCAGATCATCGCCGACATCGCCGCCGCTGCCGACGAGGCCGCGCTCGAGGCCGTGCGTGTTGCAGCCCTCGGCAAGAAGGGCTCGATCTCGGCGCTGCTCGCCACGCTCGGCAAGATGTCGCCGGACGAGCGCAAGACGCAAGGCGCGGCGATCAACCAGGCCAAGGACGAAGTCAGCCAGGCGCTCGCGGTACGGCGCGACGTGCTGAAGTCGGCGGGGCTCGATGCGCGGCTGGCGTCCGAGACCGTCGACGTGACCCTGCCGCTGCGCGATGCGCCGGCTGAGGCCGGCCGCATCCATCCGCTGAGCCAGGTCTGGGACGAGCTCACCACCATCTTCGCCGACATGGGATTCTCGGTGGCCGAAGGCCCCGACATCGAGACCGACGATTACAACTTCACCAAGCTGAATTTCCCGGAAGGCCATCCGGCGCGCGAAATGCACGACACGTTCTTCTTCCATCCGAAGCAGGACGGCTCGCGCATGCTGCTGCGGACCCACACCTCGCCGGTGCAGGTGCGCACCATGCTGAGCCAGAAGCCGCCGATCCGCGTGATCTGCCCGGGCCGCACCTATCGCATCGATTCGGACGCGACCCACACGCCGCAATTCCACCAGGTCGAGGGCCTCGTCATCGACAAGAGCTCGCATCTCGGCCATCTCAAATGGATCCTGCACGAGTTCTGCAAGGCGTTCTTCGAGGTCGACCACATCAACATGCGCTTCCGGCCCTCGTTCTTCCCGTTCACCGAGCCTTCGCTCGAAGTCGATATCCAGTGCCGCCGCGACAGGGGCGAGATCCGCTTCGGCGAGGGCGAGGATTGGCTCGAGATTCTCGGCTGCGGCATGGTGCATCCGAACGTGCTGCGCGCCTGCGGCATCGATCCCGACGAGTACCAGGGCTTCGCCTGGGGCATGGGCATCGACCGCATCGCCATGCTGAAATACGGCATCGCCGATTTGCGCCAGCTGTTCGACAGCGACGTCCGCTGGCTGAGCCACTATGGCTTCAAGCCGCTCGAAGTGCCAACGCTTGCCGGAGGGCTGAGCTCGTGAAATTCACCCTCTCCTGGCTGAAGGATCATCTCGACACTGACGAGCCGCTGGAAAAGCTCGCCGACAAGCTCACCATGATCGGGCTCGAGGTCGAGAACATCGAGGACAAGGCGAAGGCGCTGAAGCCGTTCACCATTGCGAAGGTGATCTCGGCCGAGCAGCATCCGAATGCGGATCGCCTGCGCGTCTGCATGGTCGACACCGGCGACGGTGGTGCGCCGGTGCAGGTGGTGTGCGGCGCGCCGAATGCGCGCGCCGGGCTCGTCAGCGTGTTCTCGCCGCCCGGCACCTACATTCCCGGCAAGGATATCACGCTCGGTGTCGGCACCATCCGCGGCGTCGAGAGCCGCGGCATGCTGTGCTCGGCGGCCGAGCTGCAGATCTCCAATGATCATGACGGCATCATGGAATTGCCGGCGGACGCGCCCATTGGTGCGGCCTATGCCGAATGGGCCGGCCTCGGGGATCCCGTCATCGAGATCAATCTGACGCCGAACCGGCAGGACTGCACCGGCGTGCACGGCATCGCGCGCGATCTCGCCGCCGCCGACATGGGCAAGTTCAAGGATCCCACCATCAAGCCGGTCAAGGGCGAATTCCCCTGTCCCGTGAAGGTGACGGTCGAGGATGCCACGCTGTGCCCGGGCTTTGCGCTCCGTCTCGTGCGCGGGGTCAAGAATGGGCCGTCACCGGAATGGCTGCAGAAGCGGCTGACCGCGATCGGCCTGCGTCCGATCAACGCGCTGGTCGACATCACCAATTTTGTGACCTACGACCGCGCACGCCCGCTGCACGTGTTCGACGCCAAGAAGGTGAAGGGCAATCTCGTCGTGCGCCGCGCGCGCGAGGGCGAGAGCCTGCTGGCGCTCGACGGCCGCACCTACAATCTCGATCCCGCCATTTGCGTGATCGCGGACGAGCACGGCGTCGAATCGCTCGCCGGCATCATGGGCGGCGAAGCATCGGGCTGCGACGAGAACACCACAGACGTGCTGATCGAATCGGCGCTGTGGAACGAGATCAACATCGCCCAGACCGGTCGCAAGCTCGGCATCAATTCGGACGCGCGCTACCGCTTCGAACGCGGCGTCGATCCGGCCTTCATGGTGCCCGGCATCGAGCTCGCGACCAAGCTGGTGATGGAGATGTGCGGCGGCACGCCGTCCGAAACGATCGTGGTCGGCAGATCATTCGCCGACGACCACATGATCGACTTCCCGGTCACGGAAGTGAAGCGCCTCTCCGGCATCGAGGTGCCGCAGGTCGAGATGAAGCGCATCCTGACCCATCTCGGCTTCATGATGGCGGGTCCCGGCCCGGTGGTAAAGGTCGCAGTGCCCTCGTGGCGCTCCGACGTGCACGGCAAGGCCGACATCGTCGAGGAGATCGTCCGCATCTTCGGCGTCGACAAGGTGCCGATGACGCCGTTCGAGCGCGGCGACGAGCCGCGCAAGCCGGTGCTGACGCCGCTGCAGCTGCGCAACCGCCGCGCGCGGCGCGCGCTCGCGAGCCGCGGCATGGTCGAAGCCGTGACCTGGTCGTTCATCGCCAAGCCTGCGGCCGAATTGTTCGGCGGCGGACAGCGCGAGCTCGAGGTTGCCAACCCGATCGCCTCGGATCTCTCCGACATGCGCCCGACCCTGCTGGCCGGCCTGATCGCGGCGGCGCAGGCCAATGCCGATCGCGGCTTCGGCGATGTCGCGCTGTTCGAGGTCGGCCAGGTGTTCAAGGGCGATCGCCCGCAGGACCAGTTCATGGCGGCGAGTGGCGTGCGCCGCGGCCTTGCTTCGTCCGAAGGGCTCGGCCGGCACTGGACCGGCTCGGCGCAGGCCGACGTGTTCGACGCCAAGGCCGATGCGCTGGCGGTGCTGGCGGCCGCCGGCGCGCCGATGCAGGCGCTGCAGATCGTGGCGGGTGGTCCCGGCTGGCTGCATCCGGGCCGCTCCGGTACGATCCAGATCGGACCGCAGAACGGGCTCGGATATTTCGGCGAAGTGCACCCCAGGGCGCTCGAGGCGCTCGGCGCCGACGGGCCGCTGATCGTGTTCGAGGTGATCCTCGACCGCATCCCCGAGGCGAAGAAGAAGCCGACGCGCGCAAAACCCTTGATCGAGCTCTCGGCGTTCCAGCCGGTTACGCGCGACTTCGCTTTCATTGTCGACCGCAGCGCGAAGGCCGGCGACATCGTGCGTGCCGCACAAGGCGTCGACAAGAAGCTGATCACCGGCGTCAATGTCTTCGATATCTACGAAGGCAAGGGCATCGATGACGGCAAGAAGTCGATCGCGATCGCGGTCACGCTTCAGCCGCGCGAGAAAACCCTGACCGATCAGGAGATCGAGGCCGTCGCAACGAAGATCGTGGCCGAGGTCACGAAGAAGACCGGCGGCGTCTTGCGAGCATGACGCCGAAAAGTGTGAAGCGGTTTTCGGACGACGTCATGCTCGAGGGTCATAGAGCATGACGTTCGCTGACTTCCTTCCGAAGGACGTCAGCCTCACGATTGCGGCGGCGCTCTGCGCCGTCGCTTTCATTTCGGGCACCGCGCGCGGCTTCTCCGGCTTCGGTTCGGCGCTGATCTTCATGCCGCTGGCGAGCAGCATCGCGGCGCCGCGGCTCGTTGCTGCGCTACTGCTGGTGATCGATTTCGTCGCAGCCGCGCCGCTGCTGCCGGATGCATGGCGGAAGGCCGATCGCAAGGCCACGGCCGTGATAGTGCTGGGCGCGCTGATCGGCGTACCCATCGGCACCTATTTCCTCAGCGTGCTCGAACCCGTTACCACGCGCTGGATCATCTCCTGCTTCGTAGCGGCGCTGCTCCTTCTGCTGCTGTCGGGCTGGCGCTATCGCGGCAAGGACCATGCCTGGCTGTCGGTGGGCATCGGCGGCCTCTCCGGCTTCTGCAGCGGGCTCGCGCAAACCGGCGGCCCGCCGATCGTCGGCTACTGGCTCGGCCGCCCGATCGCGCCGATGGTCGCGCGCGCCAATATCGTGCTGTTCTTCGGCGCCTCGGATTTCTTCTCGATGGTCAGCTACGCGACGACCGGCCTGATCAGCCGCGAATCGCTGGTGCTGTCGCTGATCGTCGGCCCGGTCTATGCGGTTGGCGTTGCGTTCGGCAGCTCATTGTTCGGCCGCGCCAGCGAGAGGGTGTTTCGCGGCATCTGCTACGCGCTGATTGCGATGGCGGTGATCTTTGGATTGCCGGTGCTGGATGGCGTGCTGCGATAACATCTCCGCTGTCGTCCCGGGGCGCGCGTAGCGCGAGCCCGGGACCCATAACCCCGGGGAGTGGTTATGGGGCAAGGTGGCAACTCCGAGTCTTCGCCAAACCACTCCCTGTGAGTATGGGCCCCGAATCTGCGCTCCGCTTCGCTGCGCCTGTCCGGACGACAGTGGAATTTATCGCGGCTTGATCGTCTTACTGCTTCGGCACGCGCCGCTTCTTCGTCGACTGGGTCGGCACGTCGGCCGGCTCGTCCTTCAGCGCGCCGATCTTGCGCAGGGCTGCATCGGCGGCGCGTTCGCCGCTTTCCCAGGCGCCGTCGACGGTGCCCCAGAGCGTCTCGTGCGTGGCTTCGCCGGCGAGGAACACATTGCCGATCGGCTCGGCCAGGGTCCTTCGCGACAGCTGGCCGCCCGGCGAGGCTGCCGACATCGCGCCCATGACGTAAGGCGAGGCGTTCCAGCGCGTGGCGCTGGTCTTCTGCACCACGGAAGCGGCCTCGCTGCCGAACAGCTTCGTGATCCATTCCCTGGCGAAAGCCACCATCGCCTTCTCGCCCTGCTCGGCGAGATCGCGGCCGAACGAGCCGCCGACATCGATCGAGCACAGCGAGGAGCCGCCGATATTGGCGAACATCAGCGCCGTGCGGGTCGAATTGCTCTGCTCGACCAGGATATCGTCGCGCGACAGGCCGAGCGGATTGCCCGGCAGCTGCAGCACGATGCGATCGTAGCTACCGAGGCTGAGCTTCGATGCCGCATCCAGCGTCCGCTTGGGAATGTCGGGCGCGAACTTGATCGCGCCCGATGTCAGCACATTGGTCGAGACCGTGACGATGGCGGCGCGCGCCGCGATCTTGCCGGCTTGCGTCTCGATGCTGACGTCGCGATTGCTCCAGGCGATGCGGCTCGCCGGCGTCGACAGCGCCACCGGCGCCTGCTCGGCGAGCCTAGCGATCAGTGTGCCCAAACCCTGCCGGCAGGCGATCGCCGCGTTGCGGTCCTGCGCGCGTCCCTTGTCGATCGCGGAGAGCTCCTTCAGGTCCTTGCCGGCAAAGCTCGCGCCCAGCATGAACTCGGCCGCGCCGGCCCAGTCGCCGAGATCCTTCGGCATCACCGATGCGCAGGAGGTGTCGAGCTTGCCCCGCCCGGCCTCGTCGATGGCGCGGTTGGCGCGCACTAGGGCGGCCAGGAACTGCTCGGTCTCGCCCGCGCGGGCATTGCGGCGGCCGATGCGCATCTTCTGGCCCGAGGGCGCCGGCAGCACGTCCAGCCCGGCACTGCGCGCCAGCCGGATCATCGGGTTGGTGTCGGGATTGTACATCCAGCGCGCGCCCCGGTCGAACGGCGTGTCGAAGGTGGTGCTGTCGGTGATGCAGCGGCCGCCGACCTGCGCGGCCGCCTCCACCACGATGACCTTGCGGCCCGTCGCGATGATGCGCCGCGCCGCGGCAATTCCCGCCGCCCCCGCGCCAATCACGACGATGTCAGCCTCGCGCGGCAGGGGCGCGGCCGATGCGCGCAGCACCGGCATCGCCGCAAGGGCCGCCGACGCCGAAAGAAAGCCGCGGCGCGTGATTGTCATGTCATGGTTTCCGGGGACTTGCGGCGAACGTGAACAGCCCGCGAACCTTGCCGTATCCAATGTTGCGCAGCAACCAGGATGGTGAATCAACCATGCTTGATCTCACAGAGTGATGAACCGAATTGCAACACGTTTCGACCATGATAGAGAAGGGAAAAAGACGGCCGGAAAAGGCCGTGGGGGGTTGAGATGGGGACGGTCCTGGATTCTGTCGGCAAGGTGATTGCCGCGTACCTCTCAAAGGAGGTGCCGGGCTATGAGCCGTTCACGCCGAGCGACCCCGAGCATCTGCGCGGCATCATCGAGCCCGGCGACGTGCTGCTGGTCGAGGGCAACAACCGCATCTCCGGCATCATCAAATACCTGACGCAGTCGACTTGGTCGCACGCCGCGCTCTATGTCGGTCCGATCGATGGGGCAGAGGAGCCCAATGGCGAGCCGCATGTTCTGATCGAGGCCAATATCGGCGAGGGCGTCACCTCGGCGCCGCTGTCGAAATATTTCCCCTATCATACCCGCGTCTGCCGTCCGGTCGGGCTGTCCTATGAGGATCGCACCACGGTGTGCCGCTATGCGATCAACCGCATCGGCTTCGGCTACGACACCAAGAACATCGTCGACCTCATGCGCTATCTGTTCCCGCTGCCGATACCGCAGCGCTGGCGCCGACGCATGATCGCGATCGGCTCGGGCGACCCGACCAAGATCATCTGCTCGGCCCTGATCGCGCAGGCCTTCGACGCCGTGCGCTACCCGATCCTGCCGAAGATCACCAAGGCCGGCAGCCGCGCCGCACGGCGCGAGATCCTGCACATCCGCGATTCCTCGCTCTACATGCCCCGCGACTTCGATATCTCGCCCTATTTCGAAGTCGTCAAACCCACCATCGTGCACGGGTTCGACTACACCGCCTTGCACTGGGCAGACAAGCAGAAGCCGCTCGAGGAGGTGGCGGGCTCATTCAGTGTGTTTCCAGAAGCGCTCGTGGCGCCGCCCCTCGTTCCTGAAGCGGCTGACAAAGCGACGTCGGTTGAAATTCCGGCTCAAGAAGTGAGCGCGCCGCCTGCGGGAACGAGCGCAACGTTCTCCGAGCACTTCGTGCATCTGAGCGAGCTCGCGATGTATCGCGCGCGGGCGCGGGAGAAGACGGCTTAGGTTCGCACGATCTCGTACGGTGGGCAGAGGCGCGAGGCGCCGTGCCCACGTTCTTCCGCGATCAGTGGCCGATAGTGGGCGCGCTCCGCTTTGCCCACCTACGAGACTTCGCCACGAGCGCAGCGAAGCAATGACGGTGGAGAGCGCGCGCGCTACCGATCCGCCCGTCCGATCACCGCCATCAGCTCCGCGATCTTGGCGCGCTGGTCGGCCTTGTCGCCGCTCGCGATGGCGTGCTCGACGCAATGGGCGACGTGATCCTTCAAAACCTCTTCCTCGACCCGGCGCAACGCGGCGCGCACCGCCGCGATTTGCGTCACGATGTCGATGCAGTAGCGGTCTTCCTCTACCATTCTCGAGAGGCCACGAACCTGGCCCTCGATCCGGCCGAGGCGTTTTCCGACGGATGCCTTGATGTCTTTGCGCATGGGGTCTATATACCCCTACCGGGTATAGGTTTCAAGAGCAAGCGCAAAGGCCGGAACATGGCAATGAACAACAACGAGCACGAGCATCGTCACAGCGCGGCAACGCATTCCGGATGCGGCTGTTCCACGAAAGCTGCAGCGCCGGCGGCGAAACCCGAGGCTTCCTCGTGCTGCGGCGGCCACGGCGATCATGCCGGCCACGACCATCACCACGGCGACGCCGCAACCAAGGTCAAAGATCCCGTCTGCGGCATGATGGTCGATCTCGCGACCTCGAAGCATCGCATCACACATCGCGGCGAGACATTCCATTTCTGCTCCGCCGGCTGCCGCACCAAGTTCGCCGCCGATCCCGCCAAGTATCTTGCCAATGACAAGGCGCCCGAACCGGAGATGCCCGCGGGCACGATCTACACCTGTCCCATGCACCCGCAGATCCGCCAAGTCGGTCCGGGCACGTGCCCGATCTGCGGCATGGCGCTGGAGCCTGAGGTCGCAAGCCTTGAGACCGGCCCCAATCCCGAGCTCGCCGACATGACGCGGCGGTTCTGGATCGGCGGCGTGCTGTCCCTGCCGCCGATCGCGCTGGAGATGGGCGGCCATCTCGCAGGCCCCCACAGCTGGATCGATCCGACCGTGTCGAATTGGATCCAGCTCGTCTTTGCAACGCCCGTGGTGCTGTGGGCCGGCTGGCCGTTCTTCGTTCGCGGCTGGCAATCGCTGCTGACGCGCAATCTCAACATGTTCACGCTGATCGCGATGGGTACGGGCGTTGCCTATGTCTACAGCGTGCTCGGCACGGTCACGCCGCAGATCTTCCCCGCCACCTTCCGCGGCCATGAGGGCGCGGTCGCAGTCTATTTCGAGGCGGCCGCCGTCATCACCGTCCTGGTGCTGCTCGGCCAGGTGCTCGAGCTGCGCGCCCGCGATGCGACCTCGGGCGCGATCAAGGCGCTGCTGCAGCTCGCGCCGAAGACCGCGCGCCGCGTCGACGCCGACGGCAGCGAGCACGAGGTCGAGATCGACACGCTGCACGCCGGCGATCGCCTGCGCGTCCGTCCCGGCGAGAAGGTGCCGGTCGACGGCGTCATCCTCGAAGGCCGCTCGTCGCTCGATGAATCGCTGGTGACGGGCGAATCCATGCCGGTCTCCAAGGAGGCTGGCGCAAAAGTCATCGCCGGCACGCTGAACCAGTCCGGCAGCTTCATCATGCGCGCCGACAAGGTCGGGCGCGAGACGCTGCTGTCGCAGATCGTGCAGATGGTCGCGGATGCGCAGCGCTCGCGCGCGCCGATCCAGCGCCTGGCCGATCAGGTCTCCGGCTGGTTCGTGCCGCTGGTGATCGTCATCGCCGTCGCGGCCTTTGTCGCCTGGGCCTGGTTCGGACCGGAGCCGCGGCTCGCCTTCGGCCTCGTCGCCGCGGTCAGCGTGCTGATCATCGCCTGTCCCTGTGCGCTGGGCTTGGCCACCCCGATGTCGATCATGGTCGGCGTCGGCCGCGGCGCGCAAGGCGGCGTGCTGATCAAGAACGCCGAAGCGCTGGAGCGGATGGAGAAGATCGACACGCTGGTGGTCGACAAGACCGGCACGCTGACCGAAGGCAAGCCCAAGGTGGTGACGATCGCGCCGGCGTCCGGCTTCGCGGAAGAAGACATCCTCCGGCTGGCGGCCACCGTCGAGCGCGCCAGCGAGCATCCGCTGGCCGACGCCATCGTGCGCGCGGCCAAGGAAAAGCAGCTCACCCTCGGCCAGGTCGAGCAGTTCGACTCGCCGACGGGCAAGGGCGCGACGGGCAAGGTCGACGGCAAGACCATCGTGCTCGGCAATGCCAGATATCTGTCGTCGATCGGCGTCGACACCCATTCGCTTGCCGCCGAAGCCGAGCGGCTGCGCGGTGACGGCGCCACCGTGATCAACATGGCCGTCGACGGCCGGCTTGCCGGCCTGTTTGCGATCGCAGATCCGGTCAAGGCCTCGACGCCGGAGGCGCTGAAGGCGCTCGCGGCGGAAGGCATCAAGGTGATCATGCTGACCGGAGACAACCGCACCACGGCCGAGGCCGTGGCGCGCCGGCTCGGCATTGCCGAGGTCGAGGCCGAAGTGCTGCCCGACCAGAAGAGCGCGGTGGTGACCAAGCTGCAGAAGGCCGGCCGCAGCGTCGCCATGGCCGGCGACGGCGTCAACGACGCCCCGGCGCTGGCGGCGGCCGAGGTCGGCATCGCCATGGGCACCGGCACCGACGTGGCGATGGAGAGCGCCGGCGTGACGCTGCTCAAGGGCGACCTCGTCGGCATCGTCCGCGCGCGAAAACTGTCGCAGGCGACGATGAGCAACATCCGGCAGAACCTGTTCTTCGCCTTCGTCTACAACGCCGCCGGGATTCCGATCGCCGCCGGCGTTCTCTATCCGGCGTTCGGTCTGCTGCTCTCCCCGATCATCGCCGCGGCGGCGATGGCGCTGTCCTCGGTGAGCGTGGTCGGCAACGCGCTGCGGCTGCGTGCGACGCGGCTGTAAGGACGCTGTGTAGCCCGGATGGAGCGTAAGCGAAATCCGGGGGTCCTGCCGCATATTGCACCGTCCCGGATTGCGCTTCGCTCCATCCGGGCTACGGTTCAGAGGACATAAGCGGGAGCATCTGATGCAGCGGATTACCATCACGATCGAGGACGATCTCCTGGCGGAGATCGACGCCGCGGCCGAAGCGCGCGGTTACCAGAACCGCTCCGAGATCATCCGCGACCTCGCGCGCGCCGGCCTGCAGCAGAGCGCCGAGGACACCGCGCAAACTGGCCAATGCGTCGCCGGCCTCGTCTACGTCTATGACCACGCGGCGCGCGATCTGTCGAAACGGCTGGTGCAGGAATTCCACGGCCACCACGACCTCGCGCTGGCGACGCTGCATGTTCACCTCGACGACAACAATTGCATGGAGATGACGGCGTTGCGCGGCGCTGCCTCCGAAGTCAGACATTTCGCCGACCACATCATCGCCGAACGCGGCGTGCGCTACGGCCGCGTGGTGATGATCCCGACCGGGGATGGCAAGCCGGCGAAGGCGCGCAAGCACGGGCATAGACACGACTAGGCTGAATCTTACCCTCCAGGGGAGGGTAAAGAAGAAATCGCGCCACCTTCACCGACAAGGAGAGACGGCCCACCGCCCTTGCCGAAGCCGCATCCGGTGTCTACCTCTCGCGCAGTGTCTACCTCAGAGGGTCCCCAATGCTGGATGCCGCCATTAAGGCGCTGTCGCAATTGATCTCGCCGCCGATGCGCTCGATCCTGTGGCGGTCGATCGGGCTTGCGCTGGTGCTGATCACCGTGCTGGCGATCGGCTTGCAGCGGCTGCTCAGCTGGTTTGCGACCTCCGGCGAGGTGTGGCTGGAAGGCCTGCTCGGGCCGGGCTGGCATTCTTCGATCGAGGTTCTCTCCTGGATCGTCTCGATCGCGACGGGTCTCGGCGTCGTGTTCGGCGGCATCTTCCTGATGCCGGCGATCACCTCGCTGGTGGCGAGCCTGTTCGTCGACGACGTCGCCGACATCGTCGAGCGCGAGCATTATCCGGCCGAGCGGCCGGGCGCGGCACTGCCGTTCAGCCGGGCGATGCTCGAGGGCATCAAGACCGCGCTCGTGGCCATCCTGGTCTATCTCGCCGCTCTGCCGCTGGTGCTGTTCGCCGGCGCCGGTTTCCTGATCTTCTTCCTCGCCGCCGCCTGGCTGCTTGGCCGTGAATATTTCGAGCTCGCCGCGATGCGCTTCCGCCCGCCGGAGGAAGCCAAGGCGATGCGGCGCGACAATGCCGCGACGGTCTTCACCGCCGGCCTGTTCATCGCCGCCTTCGTCTCGATTCCGATCGTGAACCTGGCGACACCGATCTTCGGCATGGCCTTCATGGTCCACATGCACAAGCGCCTGTCAGGCCCGCGGCCCGAGCTGATCGAGCCGGCGCGGCAGGTGCGATAGCGGCCCGGGGCGGCGTTGCCTCACACCGTCTTCTCCGGCCAGCGACAGAGATCGTTGACCAGGCAGACGTCGCAGCGTGGCTTGCGCGCGAGGCACGTATAACGGCCGTGCAGGATCAGCCAATGATGCGCGTGCAGCATGAACTCGGCCGGGATCACTTTTTCGAGGCCGAGCTCGACCTCGAGCGGCGTCTTGCCGGGCGCTAGGCCCGTGCGATTGCCGACGCGGAAGACGTGGGTGTCGACTGCCATCGTGTGCTCGCCGAAGGCCATGTTGAGCACGTCGTTGGCGGTCTTGCGACCTGCGCCGGGCAACGACTCGATCTCGGCCCGCGTGCGCGGCACCTCGCCGCCGAATTCACTGAGCAGCTTGGCCGACAGCGCGATCACGTTCCTGGCCTTGGTGCGGTAGAGGCCGATCGTCTTGATGTAGTCGCGCAAGCGCTCCTCGCCGAGATCGAGCATCTTCTGCGGGGTGTCGGCAACCTCGAACAGCGCACGCGTCGCCTTGTTGACGCCGGCATCGGTCGCCTGTGCCGACAGCACCACCGCGACCAGCAGCGTGAACGGGTTGACGTGCTCGAGCTCGCCCTTGGGCTCCGGATTGGCCTTGCGGAAGCGGCTGAAGACCTCGTGGACCTCGGCCGGCGTCCACGGCTTTGTGGCTTTGAGTGATTTCTTCGCGGGCGCTTTCGGCTTGGTCGCGACCGGTCTTGCCGTTCTCTTCGGCACCGCCGCTTTGCGCGGGACCGGCTTGCGGGTGATTTTCGCCATGATCGGGATATACTGATGGACGATGAGCACAGGCAACGAAATAGCGCGGTCGCGATCCGAGAGCGAGGATGAGCCTCAGATCTTCTCCGCGCTGCTGACGCCGCACCGCTCGCTGAACCGCACCGGCTTTCTCGCCGTGATGCTGTTCCTGAGCGCCGTCGGCTTCGTCACGGGCCTCGCTTTCCTGATGATGGGCGCCTGGCCGGTGTTCGGCTTCTTCGGTCTCGACGTGCTCGTGATCTGGTGGGCCTTCAAGGTCAATTTTCGCGCCGCACGGGCCAGCGAGGAAATCGTGGTGACGCCGTCGGAATTGCGGGTGCGGCGCGTCAGCCATCGTGGCCAGGTTTCCGAATGGACCTTCAATCCGCTCTGGGTCCGGCTCGACCAGGAGGTCGATGAGGAATACGGCATCGAGCACCTTTATCTGATCTCCCGCGGCCGCCGCCTGCTCATCGCGGGCTTTCTCGGGCCGGCAGAAAAGGCCAGCTTTTACAATGCCTTGGTGGGGGCTCTCAACGCCGCGCGGCGCGGTCCGACCTATCATCCGGCGACCTGAGCACAGTCGGAAATCGGGTGGTTTCGCGCCAGCGCCTCCCCTACATTTCCGGTCATGATGACCCTTGCGATACATGACCAGCGCCTGGCCAGGCCGGGCACCCAGAACGCCGCGTTGCGCGACTATGATTCGGTGCGGCGGGCGATCGCCTTCATCTCGGCGAACTGGCGCGCGCAACCGACCATCGAGGCGATGGCGGATGCCGCTGGCGTCACGCCGGATGAGCTGCACCATCTGTTCCGCCGCTGGGCTTCGATCACGCCGAAGGCTTTCATGCAGGCACTCACCCTCGACCACGCCAAGAACCTGCTCAGGGATTCCGCCAGCATCCTTGACGCGGCGCTCGACTCCGGCCTGTCCGGGCCGGGCCGGCTGCACGACCTCTTCGTCACCCATGAAGCGATGTCGCCGGGCGAATGGAAGAACGGCGGTGCCGGCCTCACCCTGCGCTACGGCTTCCATTCCTCGCCGTTCGGCACCGCGATCGTGATCGCCACCGATCGCGGCCTGTCGGGCCTCGCCTTCGCCGATCACGGCGAGGAGAAGATCGCGCTCGCCGACATGACGCGGCGATGGCCGAACGCCACCTATGTGGAAGATCACGAAGGCACCGCGCCGCTCGCCGCGCGCATCTTCGATCCAAAATTGTGGCGGCCGGATCAGCCGCTGCGCGTGGTGCTGATCGGCACCGATTTCGAAGTGCGAGTGTGGGAGACGCTCTTGAAGATTCCGATGGGCCGCGCAGTGTCCTATTCCGACATCGCCTGCAACATCAGGAATCCCAAGGCTTCACGCGCCGTCGGTGCTGCGGTCGGCAAGAACCCGGTCTCGTTCGTCGTGCCCTGCCACCGCGCGCTCGGCAAGAGCGGCACGCTCACCGGCTATCATTGGGGCATCACCCGCAAGCAGGCGATGCTGGGCTGGGAGGCCGGGCGGCTTGGGCTGCAGTAGGCAAGATGCAGTAGGATTTCGTAGGGTGGGTGCGCAGCGTAACCCACCTCTCTGGTTTCCGCAGAACAGAAGTGGTGGGTTACGCCAGCGACTGCGCTTTGCGCAGTCGCCGTCTAACCCACCCTACGGCACCGCGCTTGCGGCAAAGTCTACCCCGCCAGATCCAGCTTCGAGGCCACGGTCGAATCCGCGTTGAGGCGGTAGATGATCGGCACGCCGGTGGCGAGCTCGCGCTTCAAAATGCCTTCGGGCGAGAGCTTCTCCAGCACCATGATCAGCGCGCGCAGCGAGTTGCCGTGGGCGGCAACCAGCGTGCGCTTGCCGTTGAGCACACCGGGCAGGATCTCCTGCACGTAGTACGGCAACGCGCGCGCGAGCGTGTCCTTCAGGCTTTCGCCGCCGGGCGGCGGCACGTCGTAGGAGCGGCGCCAGATCAGCACCTGCTCCTCGCCCCATTTCTTGCGGGCGTCGTCCTTGTTGAGACCGGAGAGATCACCGTAGTCGCGCTCGTTGAGCGCGAGGTCCTTCGAAGTCGGCAGACCCTCCTGGCCGAGCTCAGCGAGGATGAGATCGAGCGTGTGCTGCGCGCGCGTCAGCACCGAGGTGTAGGCGACGTCGAACACCAGGCCCTGTGCCTTCAGCTTGCGGCCGGCTTCTTTGGCTTCCTTCACGCCGAGCTCGGTGAGGTCAGGGTCCTTCCAGCCCGTGAACAGGTTTTTCAGATTCCATTCGCTCTGGCCGTGGCGCACGAGCACGAGAAGGCGTTCGCTCATTGACTGCTTTCCGTTGCTTGATTGGATCAGATATCGTCGAGGCCGAGCACGTCGGCCATGGTGTAGTGCCCCGGCTTCTTGCCGTGCGCCCACAGCGCCGCCTTGAGCGCACCATGGGCGAACAGCATGCGGTCCTCGGCCTGATGCGACAGCGTCAGGCGCTCGAACGGGCCGAGGAAGGTGACGCTGTGGTCGCCGGCCACGGTGCCGCCACGCAAGGAGGCGAAGCCGATATTGCCCGGCCGGCGCGCGCCGGTGATGCCGTCACGGCCACGCTCGGAATGGTCATCGAGAGTAACACCGCGGCCGCTCGCTGCGGCCTGCCCCAGCATCAGCGCGGTGCCCGAGGGTGCATCGACCTTCATGCGGTGATGGGTCTCGACGATCTCGATATCAAAACTCTGGTCGAGCGCCTTGGCAACGCGCTTGACCACGGCGGCGAGCAGATTGACGCCGAGACTCATATTGCCCGACTGCACCACCACGGCGCGATTGGTGACGCTCTTGATCACGGCATTGTCCGAGCCGGACAGGCCGGTCGTGCCGACGACGTGCACGAGGCCGCGCTCGGCGGCGATCGCAACGTTGGCGATGGTCGCCGCAGGCACCGTGAAATCGAGGATGCCGTCGGCCTCCTTGCACATCGCCCAGAGATCGGCGGAGAGCTTGATGCCGTTGGCGGGCAGGCCGGCGAGCACGCCGGCATCCTTGCCGAGCAGCTCGGAGCCCGGCGCCTCCAACGCGCCCGCCAGCACGGCGCCCTCGCTTTCGGCAATCGCCCGCACCAGCGCCCGGCCCATCCGGCCGCCGGCTCCCGCAACAATCAAGCGCATGTCGGACATGGTGTGATCCTCTTCGAGGCCGTTGTAGCGGGGGGAGGCAGTTCCGGCAACCGAGGCCCACGCGCGCGACGCGTGCCTTTACCCTCCCCTGGAGCGGGAGGGTAAGAACGAGAGCCTTCAGCCGTCCTGCGGCTGCGGGCCGTCGTAGCCTTCGATGACGATGAGGTCGGCGATCGAGTGCGGCTGGCGCACCTTGATGTTGGCCTGGTATTCCGGCGAGTTGTAGCAGGCGAGCGCGGTCTCGTAGTCAGGGAATTCGATCACGACGTTGCGGTTGCGGCTGGCGCCTTCGACGGCGGTGAACTTGCCGGCGCGGACGACGAAGCGGCCGCCCCATTTCTTGAAGATCGGGCCGTTGGCGATGGCGTAGGGCTTATAGCCCTCGTCATTGCTGACGTCGACACGCCCGATCCAGTAGCCTTTTGCCATTGTTCTTCTCCCTGTTGTTTAGTGGGTTAGCCGAGCGCTTGCGCGATCTCGGCGTGGATGGTGTCCGCGACCGCCTTGGGATCGGCGGCTTCCACAACCGGGCGCCCGACGACCAGATAATCCGCGCCGGCGGCGATCGCACGGCTAGGCGTCATGATGCGCTTCTGGTCGCCGCTGGCGGCGCCCGCCGGACGAATGCCGGGGGTGACGAGGCTCATCTGGTGGCCGACGATCTTGCGCAGGCTACCCACCTCCTCCGGCGAGGACACGAGGCCATCGACACCGAGCACCTGCGCCTGCTGCGCACGCGCCTCGACCAGCTCCGACACGCTGAGCCGATAACCGGCCGCATGCAAATCGTCGTCGTCGTAGGACGTCAGCACCGTCACGGCGAGGATCTTCAGGCTGGCGCTGCCGCGGCCTTCGACGGCGCCCTTCATGGTCTGCGGATAGGCGTGCACGGTGACGAAGGTCGCGCCCAGCTTGGCGACGCTCTCCACGCCGCGCGTCACGGTGTTGCCGATATCGTGCATCTTGAGATCGGCGAACACCTTCTTGCCCGCATCAGCGAGCTTGCCGATCAGCGGCAGGCCGCCGGCATAAGCGAGTTGATAGCCGATCTTGTAGAACGTGACGCTGTCGCCGAGCTTCGCGATCATCGCCTCCGCGGCATCAACGCTCGGCAGATCGAGCGCAACGATCAGGCGGTCCTTCGGGGCGATCTCGGCTGGCGTCATGTCACCTCACATCATGCGTTGGGAAACGTCGATCAACTGCGTCACCAGCTGCTTCAGCGCGGCGATATCGCTCTCGTTCTTCAGCCTGTCCCTGTCGTCATAGGCCTGGTCGGCAAAGGCGAGCGTGAGCTGGCTGGCAATCACGTTGGCGTGGCAGGCGGAGAGGATCAGCCGCAGCGCCTGCAGCGCGCGGGCGGCACCTAACCGGCTCTGGGACGCGCCGGCAAGCGCGAAGACCCGGTTGCGGAACACCTCTCCGCGCGCCTCGTGCAGCTCGTGCACGCGGCTGACCCAGTCGATCGCGTTCTTCAGGAGCGGCGGCACCGAGGCGTTGTATTCGGGCGAGACGATGAGGACACCGTGATGCGTGCCGATCATGCGCTTCAGATTGATCGCGTGCTTGGGCACGCCCGATTTGGCCTGGAGATCGCCGTCATAGATCGGCAGCGGAAAATCGGCGAGCGAGATGCGGGTGACGTCGACGCCGGCCTGGACGAATTCGTAAGCAGCCACAGCCGCCAGCTTCGCATTGTGCGAGCCGGTGCGCAGCGAGCCGGGAATGATCAGGATCTTGGGGGCTGGCATCCAATCTCATGCATTCGGCGAAACGAGCCCGCCGCGCAAGGAGGAGCCGGCGGATTTAATGCTTGCGATACACCCAGACGCGGGCCGGCGGAAGGTTCATCCAGATCCGTTCCGAGGCCTCTGTGGACACGCCGGACAGCGATTTCGGGATCGGCGGCACCACCGCATAGGTGAACTGGATGAAGGGCGCACCGGGCGCGAGCGCGGTGAAGGCATCGCGGATGAGCCGCAGCCGCGTCAGCATCGGTTTGGTGACGAGCGGCAGGCCGGACACGACCGCGCTGGCCGGCGCGCTCAAGACATTCCAGAGCGTGTCGCGCAGGCGGTAGGCATCGCCCTGCACCACCTTGGCTTGCGGGTAGCGGTCGCGCAGCAGCGCGCAGAAGCCGGGATTGTATTCGACGAGAACGAGACGTTTCTGGTCGACCCCGCGCTCGATCAGCGCGGACGTGATGGCGCCGGTGCCGGGTCCGAGCTCGACCACCGGTGCGTCGGAATCGGGATCGACATAATGAGCCATGGTCCGCGCCAGCAGCTTGCCGGACGGCATCACCGCGCCCATGTGCAAGGGCTTTTCGATCCACGACCTGAGAAAGCGCACCTCGTCATCGAGACGAGGCTTCTTCAACGCACGCGCGGACGATGGCAATGGCATGTCGGGACCGGACGGAACCGCAGGACCGCGGCGTGTCAGAAAATGGTCATAAAGACGTATAGGCCGGAGGCGATACGGTCAAGACGCGTCAGTTCGCCCGATTGCCGAAGAAATCCTTGACCTTGGCGAAGAAACCCTCGGCTTCCGGCTGGGTATTGCCGGAGGAGAGCTTTTCGAACTCGGCCAGCAATTCCTGCTGCTTCCTGGTGAGGTTCTGCGGGGTCTCGACCATGACCTGAACGTACATGTCGCCCATCTGGCGCGACCGCAGCACCGGCATGCCCTTTGATGCAATGCGGAATCGGCGGCCCGACTGGGTGCCGGCGGGCACCTTCACCTTGGTCTTGCCCTTGTCGATGGTCGGCACCTCGAATTCGCCGCCGAGCGCGGCGGTCACCATCGAGATCGGCACGCGGCAATGCAGATCCGCGCCGTCACGCTGGAAGAACTGGTGCTGGGCCAGCGACAGGAAGATGTAGAGATCGCCGGGCGGCCCGCCGCGGACGCCAGCCTCGCCCTCGCCGGCGAGCCTGATCCGTGTGCCGTCCTCGACGCCTTGGGGAATGTTGACCGAGAGCGTCCGCTCGCGGGTGACCCGCCCTTGTCCCGAGCAGGATGGGCAGGCGTCCTCGATCATCTGACCGCGGCCCTGACAGCCCGGGCAGGTCCGCTCCAGCGTGAAGAAGCCCTGCGACTGCCGCACGCGGCCGGCGCCGCCGCAGGTCGAACAGGTCTTCGGCTTGGTGCCGGCCTTGGCACCGATGCCCGAGCAGGCCTCGCAGGTGACCGAGACAGGAATCTCGATCTGCGCGGTCTTGCCGCCAAAGGCTTCCTCAAGGGTGATTTCCATGTTGTAGCGCAGATCGGCGCCGCGCTCGCGGCCGCCGCGGCCGCGCTGCCCGGCCATGCCGAACAGGTCCTCGAAGATGTCGGAGAAAGAGGAGGCGAAGCCGGCACCGAAACCGGCGCCACCGCCGAAGCCGCCGCCCTGCTCGAACGCGGCGTGGCCGTAACGGTCATACGCGGCCCGCTTGTCCTTGTCCTTCAGGACCTCGTAAGCCTCGTTGATTTCCTTGAACTTGACTTCGCTGGTCTCATCCCCGGGGTTGCGGTCGGGATGAAATTTCATCGCCAGCTTGCGGAACGACGATTTCAGCTTGCCTTCGTCGGCGTCGCGTTCGACTTCGAGGGTCTCGTAATAGCAGCGCTTGGTGGACGTGGACATGATGGGCTCGGTCTATCCAATCGCGATTCAAGTTGGCGCGGAACAACGCTGACATGCGGCGGTATGAGCGCCCTTCGGCTGTGCGGCAGAGGGCAGCCTGGCAGCGCTGAGAATAACGGCTGGGAATTGATCGATCGTAACGGGGCCGACTTTGAAGGAGCCTTGAAAGGAGTCCTGGCCCGTCCGTCCCGACACGACGGCCTCCCCCGCGCGGGAGGAGGCCGGTAGCGTGTGTGGGGTCCAAGCCGTCCGCATCGTCACCCTCTCGGGGCTTAAGCGGACTTCTTGTTGTTCTTGTCGTCGTCGACCTCGGTGAATTCCGCGTCGACGACGTCGTCCTTGGCCGCATCCTTCTTGGCGTCGGCCTCGGCCTGCTGCTTGTACATGGCCTCGCCGAGCTTCATCGAAGCCTGCGCCAGCGTCTGGGTCTTGGCCTTGATCGCCTCGGCATCGTCGCCCTTCAACGCTTCCTTGAGGTCGCTGACGGCATCCTCGATGGCGCGGCGCTCGCTCTCGGCAACTTTCGAGCCGTGCTCGGCCAAAGCCTTCTCGGTCGAATGCACCAGGCCATCCGCCTCGTTCTTGGCGGTGACGGCCTCGCGGCGCTTCTTGTCCGCCTCGGCATTGGCCTCGGCGTCCTTGACCATCTTCTCGATGTCGGCTTCCGACAGACCGCCGGAGGCCTGGATGCGGATCTGCTGCTCCTTGCCCGTGGCCTTGTCCTTGGCCGAGACGTTGACGATGCCGTTGGCGTCGATGTCGAAGGTCACCTCGATCTGCGGCATGCCGCGCGGCGCCGGCGGAATGCCCATCAGGTCGAACTGGCCAAGCATCTTGTTGTCGGCTGCCATTTCACGCTCGCCCTGGAAGACGCGGATGGTGACGGCATTCTGGTTGTCTTCAGCCGTCGAGAACACCTGGCTCTTCTTGGTCGGGATCGTGGTGTTGCGGTCGATGATGCGGGTGAACACGCCGCCCAGCGTCTCGATACCCAGCGACAGCGGGGTGACGTCGAGCAGCAGCACGTCCTTGACGTCGCCCTGGAGCACGCCGGCCTGGATCGCAGCGCCGATCGCCACGACTTCGTCCGGGTTGACACCCTTGTGCGGCTCCTTGCCGAACAGCTGCTTCACGACTTCCTGGACCTTCGGCATGCGCGACATGCCGCCGACCAGCACGACCTCGCCGATCTCACCGGCGGTGACGCCGGCGTCCTTCAGCGCCTTGCGGCAGGGCTCGACGGTCTTCTGGATGAGGTCGTCGACCAGCGCCTCGAACTTGGCGCGGGTGAGCTTCATCGTCAGATGCTTCGGGCCGGTCTGGTCCGCGGTGATGAAGGGCAGGTTGATCTCGGTCTGCGTCGTCGAGGACAGCTCGATCTTGGCCTTTTCAGCGGCTTCCTTCAGGCGCTGCAGCGCGAGCTTGTCGTTGCGCAGGTTGATGCCCTGCTCCTTCTGGAACTCGTCGGCGAGATAACCCACGAGGCGCATGTCGAAGTCTTCACCGCCGAGGAAGGTATCGCCGTTGGTCGACTTCACCTCGAACACGCCGTCGCCAATTTCGAGAATGGAGATATCGAACGTACCGCCGCCGAGGTCATATACCGCGATGGTGCCGGCCTTGGTCTTGTCGAGGCCATAGGCGAGCGCGGCCGCGGTCGGCTCGTTGATGATGCGCAACACTTCGAGGCCCGCGATCTTGCCGGCGTCCTTGGTCGCCTGGCGCTGGGCGTCGTTGAAGTAGGCAGGAACGGTGATGACGGCCTGCTCGACCTTCTGGCCGAGATGGGCTTCCGCGGTCTCCTTCATCTTCTGCAGGATGAAAGCCGAGACCTGCGAGGGCGAGTAGGTCTGGCCGTCGGCCTCGACCCAGGCGTCGCCGTTGGAAGCCTTCACGATCTTGTAGGGAACGAGCTTCTTGTCCTTCTCGACCATCGGGTCGTCGTAGCGGCGGCCGATGAGGCGCTTCACTGCGAAGAAGGTGCGCTCGGGATTGGTGACGGCCTGGCGCTTGGCCGGCTGGCCGACGAGGCGCTCACCGTCATCCGTGACGGCGACGATCGAAGGCGTCGTGCGCATGCCTTCGGAATTCTCGATGACTTTGGCGTTCTTGCCATCCATCACGGCGACGCACGAATTCGTGGTGCCGAGGTCGATCCCAATGACCTTTCCCATGGTCCTGATATCCTTCTTTTTGCGGCAGGTTGGCTGGGCCCAAGAGGCACCCGAACCGAAACCCCCTAAGATCAAACATCCGCGATATTGCGATGATTGAGGCTCATATAGGAGGGGGGGAGGGGCCCGCAAGGACCGAAGCTAGGTTTCTGCCGCTAAAACATCGGGTTTTGGAAGGTGATATCCGGGCTCAACCGCCCTTGCGGGTGAGGAATTATTAACGCTTCCTTTTTATACAAAAAAAAACCCACGAGACCGG
>NZ_JADYVQ010000018.1:0-150642 GCF_020193895.1 Bradyrhizobium sp. NBAIM14
GGCAATATGGACGTCGTCACTTTTGACATAGTGAGTGGCCGGGATGTCAGCCATGGTGGCCTACTGCGTGACAAACCGCGGGCGCGAGTGTCGCACCTCATTCCGCGTCAGGCTAGCGAAATTCGGTGGAGAATTTGGCTGCCGCCCACCCGTAAGTACCGGCGCGACCGGGGAACCAGGTGCGGCCGCGATGTGCGTTTCGGGTCAAACGCGACCGGTCCGGCCGATCTTGCTCACCCTTTGATGTCGGCTTCGTCCCGAAAGCTACCGAGTTGGTGCGGCGATGCAATGTGACACGATCGGCCAATTCCTGAAGTGGACTGTGCCTACTCGATCACCGCGTCGGCACAGTCGAGAAAGAATGCCGGAATCTCGATGCCGAGCAATTTCGCTGTCTTTAAGATTGTTGGTAAGCAAGCATTTGGTGGGCTGCTCCGGTCATTGAAAGTTTGCGGTTCACGGGTCAGGTCAACCACGCATCATAAGATGATCAGAACGAGAGTCGCCCCCGGCTTGGGTCCTCGTTGATTGAGCAGGCGCCGCGCTCAGCTCCCACCAATAGGCTATCGGGCATAAACGCTTCCACTACTCTGCACAGGACCGGGGCGGCGCCCCACGGCGGGGGGCGTCGCCCGACTGCTGTCAGATCGTCACGCGGCTGCCGTCGAAGCGCGTGAAGGAAAAGCCGTCGAAAGGTTCGCGGAGGGTCATGCGCTCGTCCCGCAGCATGCCGATAGCCACTTCTTCGCCGATCGCCATTGAGGCCGAAGCGTCGGAACGCCAGTGGATGCCCGCCCAATTCCGTCCGAAACCGAAATTCACCGCGAGCTTGTTCAACTCTCCACCAACCGTGAGTGGCGGGCCGTCATAGGGCATGAGCTTCGTCGGGTCAGCCGGATCGGGCTGTACCGGGTTGATGATGACGCGGCTCTCGTCGAAAAACGCCTTCAATATGGTAGCCGTAACGGCACCGACGCCCGTGGCACCGCCGGGATAGGTGGAGTGAAGGGGCGCGGCTTCCGGATAGGTTTGTGACAAGAGGTAGGTGCCGTATTTCGCTTTACTGCGATCGAGGGCTTCCGATTTCAGGAAGCTGTCATGCAACGGGTAGTCGCTCACGCCATTGGCGAGGCGATGGTGCGCCAGACCGCCATAGGCTTCCGGTCGCACGGCCCGGTGCACGAAATACTTCTGCCAGTAGGACGCGCGGACGGAGTTGCTGATCCCCGTGGTGAGTAGTGCCTGCACATAGGCCAATCCGAATGTGCCTCCTCCAGGGCCCTGTGTTTTCGATTTCCGATAGGGGCTAGACGGGTAGGATACGGGCTCCGTCACTGGATACATCCCGGAGTACCGTTGGTCCGTTCCGCCGCCGGGGGTTGCAAGCATCAGCGCTGCTGCCCACCCGAGTGCGGGACCAGCGCGGACATACTCCGCGAGATCTCTTCCTGTCGTGATGTATCGCGGTGTCGCCTCGAATTGCAACCGGCGTTTCGCCGCGGCGCCGTTCTGGATCGCCAGCCACTCTTCGTATTCGGTCAGGAATTCGCTCGCGGGCAACGCGGCGCGAATTTGAGCACTAATCCACTGTGCGGCATAGGGCACGTCCCGGAGCAGGAATTGCGAGATCAGCGGGCCGTCCAGAACGCCTGGAGGCGTGACGGAGCGGCCCTTCGGGTCAGCCGGGTCGAAGTAAAGCGCATTGGCACGAAACAGCGTACCGGGTGTGACCCGACCACCAGACTTCGGCCCGCGGAAATCCGCAAGCTTGTTGATTTCCTCGGTCGCTGCAAGCACGTCGCGGTTGGAGGTGTCGTCGCGCAACTCGGTAAGCGGAACATCACGAAGCAGGGATTGCCAGTATACCTCGACCGCCTCGCCGCCGCGCTCCGCACTTGCAAGGGTCGGCGCCGGCGGTAGCGCAATCTGAGTAGGGTTCATGCCGCTCAGGCTGACGGCCAGCGTGCCTACCGGATTGACCAGTTTGCGCGTGCCGCCGAGCGGGATTTTCTCGAAATCAGCGGGATCGCCCGACTGACAAGCAATATAGAAAGCCTGCCAAGCAGCTTGTTCCACTTCGCCGCGTTTGTCGTGCGGCAGGCCCCGCGTATCGGAACCGATCTTGTTGGTGTAGCGCGCCTCATCGCCGTTCGCCGGGTGGGGCGCGATGGGAATTTTCTCGTTATTGCTCGCGCAGGCCGCTCGGACTTCGAAGGCGCGGCGCTTGAGCGCCGCGTCGAGCGGTCGCGCCTCCGTGCCCACGCCCACGGTCTGCGCCGCGGCCGGGGCTACTCCGGACATACCCGGCGGAGACGCAAGCACGGCGGCGCCAACTGCGATGCCGGCCCCGCCGAGGAGCGAGCGGCGAGTGACCGCCGTGGTCGGCAGGGTCGGCGATGCCAGGTCATATTCAGTCGAAATAGTGGGGTGGTCAGCCATGGAGATCTCCTCCCTCGCAGGCACGCTCTGGGGCCCGCGTTTCAGATTCAAAGCATCCGGGCGCGCCTTGTGCGCACCCGCGTTGGAATGCGAATGCTGAAGGACCGGCGAAAAAGGAAGTCGGTTTTTCGAGTGCAATGCTGCCGATGGCACGACTGCTGTCCGTTCAGTCCCGCGAGGAATTCGGCATTCCCGCCTGCGACGACAGCTATTTAAAGAGTACACGATCTCGTGCGTCCGGAAAAGACGCCTGAATCTTTGGACGACTTCCGCTTAGGGTCAGAAGCGGGCACTGTCTGTTTGTTGTGCCAGATCAAGTTCGTTGCCGATCACACTCCGCAAGTCTCGACGAACGCGATCGATGACGCTGCCATACTCCCGGCCCTCGTTTTGCCTGAACAGGCGAGCTGTCGGATACCAGGGGCTGTCTTCGCGGTTGTCGTTACCTAACACTTCGCCAAGCTGCATGTGACGAATGTCGGCTTCGGGTCAAAAGACGAGGGATAGGCAGCCGTCGCGGGAGGTCGCTCAAGGGCCAGAACCGGAACTGCGCTGGGTCTCAGACTTGAGACCGCGACAAGTCCAGCGTGAGGGAGACCACCACCAGCGTAAGAAGGAACAGAGCAAAGATCGAAATTTTCACGCTTCGTCCCCAGTCGGTGACCACCCGCGCCAACCACAACATGGCAACGAGAGACGAGCATCCGGAGACACCGATGGCCAGGGCGTCCGCCTCGCGGCTAATACCTAGCGGGAGTTTTAGTCCAATGTAGACCACGAACCCCGCCATAAAAATCGACCAAGCCACCCATCCAATCGAAACCGCTTCCTCTAGCGATAGCTTTCGGCCGAAGAACCACGGAGCGCGCGACAACCATGAATGCAGAGGCGGCGAGCACGGCCGCAGAGACTGTCCCAAGGTGTTCAGCAGGGGTCATGGCGTTCCCGGGTCGTAGGGTTTTTGAGGTCTCAGATGAGGCCGAAAGTGATCGCGATTAAAAAGAACACGGCCAGCCCGATGGCGACCATCTTAAATATGTAAGCGGCCTCAACGTCGTGCCCAAGCCATTCGAAGTCCGGCCCCCATAGGACGGTCGCGACGAACCCCAGAACGAGCGTCGTGATCAGCAGGATCACGTAGACGGTGTCCATATGGAACGACCTTTATCGTCACTGCCACGACCACTCACCCATGAGGCCGATAAACCACCCGGCATTGAAGGCGACAACAAGCATAAGGAGGCAGGTCAACAAAGAGGGCTCGACGTCCTGAACACCTTGGGCACGCCAAATTGCGAGTAGTCCCAGCGCACAAATTCCCGAGCAAAGAGCAGGCCAGATCGCTGCGAACCGCCCCCGATGGGTCCGTGGCAGACGCCTGGCCCGGCGAGATGCCACCAAGGCAGTCAAGGCCAACACAATCAGACAAGCGGTGAGCAAGTACATTCGACGGGATCCCTGGCGCAACCGCCGCCATCTCGAGCGCGCTGGCGAACCAATAGCGCGCGTTGATTTCCTCAACCTTAAAGCGATGGAGAAAATTGTTAATCGTCCGACGGCCAACCTCTTTGAGCGCATATCGCAAGCTTTTACCTATCTTCAGACGCTTTGGCTCACGTTAGGCACGGGCAGACGCGCCCTTAAAGGTATGCAAACCTTGTTCGTATAGCGGCGCGAGCCTAGGCGGCTTTGTGTTACCATGGTGAGCATGTTTCGCATCAAAATCCCGCCCACCGTTCTCCTCTTCCTTATCGTCGGGGGCGCGTCCTGCATTTTCGTGTTTTACGGCCTCGATCTACTGATCGCGCTGGTTGCCTTGAACCTGGCCTGCCTGCTGTTGGCCCCGATCGCAAGGCGACGCGGATGGGGCGCTGAAGGGCGGCTTACGAGACATCTCAACCGTCCCCGGATGGAAGACGAAAGCCGCAGGGCCATTAGGCGCGAGAGCGTACGTACCCTGCAGGAAGAGCGATGACTGCTTCAGAGGAAGTCCGAAATTGGCGGCTTCGAGTGCGCGGCTTTACGGTTGCTGGAGTTGCATGTCTCGCCTTGATTTTGTTGCTGAAGGCTCTCGATCCAATCGAGTTCCATGCTCGGTGGCTGTCATGAGAGCGACCAATGCCATCGCTCTTGCGGCCGTGCTTGCTCTGCTGTTCGCCGCCGTCGGCATTTCTCATCCCGCTATCCGGGCGGCGCTGCTCGGCAACTGGAATTTCACGAAATCGGTTGAGCGCGACAACAGTACATATTATCGCTTGAAGGTTAGTCTCACCTACAAAGGCGAGCCTCAGAATTTCGACATCGTCGTCGGCTGCAACGTCAAGCAGACAAATTACATGGATGGTGGACGGACGCTCGAAGTCGGACTGATCCCGAGCGTTTTCGGTCGTCGCATGAGCGACGGCAAGGGGCTGGTGGTGCGGCCCCCGAGCGCATGTAACGGTGAGACGACCGCGAACGGCAAAGTGCCTGGCGACTTGCTGCCAATCGTTGCTGTCTTCG
Organism: Bradyrhizobium sp. NBAIM14; assembly: GCF_020193895.1. NCBI lineage: Bacteria > Pseudomonadati > Pseudomonadota > Alphaproteobacteria > Hyphomicrobiales > Nitrobacteraceae > Bradyrhizobium > Bradyrhizobium sp. NBAIM14. The sequence continues at coordinate 4,942 of NZ_JADYVQ010000018.1, forward strand.
ATGACGCCGAAACACTGGCGTTTGGAACGGCCTACCTTTCCGAAGATGCCTATGACAGTCCGATGTCCGTGCTTTCATTTGGCGGAAGTACGATTGAGCCGGCAGGTCCAAGCGACTTCGCGACCTTTCGTCGTGAACAGCCCAACCTGGTTAAGCGCGAATCCTATCATACGCCGAGCGGACTTGCGGCCACTGAACGGTTGCATCTGAAGCCTGCACCCGTCCCGATGCTCTGACGCAGTATTGGGCCTTAAGGAGCAGGATTTGTGAAACGTCTCAAATGTCCTTCGTGCTGCCTAACACGTGTACGCGTTGCTCAGCCCAGCCGGCTTCGAACAACTTGATGGCGGACCTCGCCAAGCGAAATCTACTAACGTCCTTGGCGTAATGATTGACCATCTGTTCGCTCATGCCAACGATTGCTGAGACCATCTGCGTCGTACACCCGACCTCGAGCAGATTGCAGACTGCATTCTTCCACAGCCCGTGAAACACCCATCGATTTTCCTTGAACGCTTTCAACGCGGGCTTCTCCAACTCTCGCTGCATGCCGTCTTCCAACCCTCATACGACCAAGGTTGGCCGCTCGCCATCAGGTGCAGCTTCAGCTGCGGCTTGTCGGGGTCGATAGGCACCGCGTCGATCAACTGACGGTACTCGCTGTGAATCTGTGTTGGAATCCACGACTTGATCTTCTGGGCATAGACTTGAAGTTCAGTCGCGTCCGATTTCGGCCTTAGCATGCCCAGCACGGTCTCTTTCCTCTGGCCCGTGAAAAGCGCGGAATAGATGGGAAGATGCATATCGACGCGAGCGTGCTCAAACCACAGTGCAAAGGCTTCCGCCGGCCAGGGAATCCAAGGATTGCCCTTTGCAGCCTTTTCGGTGTGCTCGGCCGGGTTGGTCTCGCAAAAGTCGCGAGGGATTCCGAACTCGAACAGCACCGACAGCGTCGCTCGGAAAATGCGACCTGCCTGCGGCGTCCGTTTGTAAGCCGTGTCCAGGATCTGCTGGATGTCTGGCGCTCGCAATGCACGAACGGGATCGTCACCCCAGGCGGCCTCGATGACCCTGATGTAGCGATCATACTGGTCCCGCATCGACTTGGAGAGCTTCTCGTAGGCGTCGTTGTCCTTGTACCTGGCTATGAGCGATCGCCAGGTTTTGCGATCCCCCGCCAGCAGCATCCGGCCGGTCACTTCCGCCTTGTCACCGGCGGACCAGAACGCGGCGGCGTCGTTGGGGAGGGGAAGGTCGCGCGCTTGCTCCGTCGCATCCCGGAATGTCCACGACCAACTACCGGTTTCAGACCTGACGGCTTCGATCCGTGCCAGTTGGCCAACGCGGCGGGCAAATCCTTCAGTCAATGGCTCGTCGAGGATCCGCACGCGCGGCCATTCACGCTCGGTCCACCGGAATTTGCTGAAATAGAGGTACCTCCGTCCGTTGGGTTTACTGATCGCGTGGATGTGTTCAGGCGGCGCCACGACGCCGCCCCCCGTCCTCGGTCTGCCCCCGTTTCGCGGCAAGGAACCGCTCCGCTGCGCTGGTTGGCGCCCCCGTGGCGCCAGAGGAGGGAGCCTGCTGCGTCTCGGCATGAGGTGTCAATGATGGTGAGCGATGGCGGGCTCGGCGCCAAGTATCGATGGCCTCCAGGTCGTACATGCCCTGCTGACGGGAAGCCGCGGGCGAGCAGACGTGGCAGAAGCTCATTGAAGCGCTCCGGAGACAGGTGCAGCCGCCGTGCCGCCTTCTCAGGCGGCACGTCGGCCGGGTCGACCCGGTAGCGAATTTGTGCGGCTTCGACCATGGAGTGTCGAGATGTCCCCAGCTCACCAGTTTTGTACCTCTAATGACACATCGCACTTGACACACGTGCAACCTCGGCGGAATCCCTGTCGCCGATATTCGTGGAATGGACCCGTAGGGAGGGAAGTCCACTGGATATGCACCGTCTCCAGGTCCCAATGACTGGTCCGCGAACGCGGAAATCTCATGGGAAGTAATTCGCGCATTGCTGCCCTTTGAGCCAGCTCCGTTGTAAAGGACCCTGCACCTAGCCGACCGTTGGCAATGCCCGTACGAGAAGGTCGTTGCGCTGGACGACCCTTGTTGGCGGTCTGAAGATATGTGCTCGCATTTGATCGCGGGCTGGGCGGACCAGTCCAAATTCGGACCGAATATCAGTTGGTTAGCTTGCCGCAGTCCGCGCGTTCCCGAGAGCAGTCGGGGCCGAAGGCACGGAACCTACGGCGGAGCTGTAGAGCGCGCCGATGTCTAGGCATCGATCAAAGGGTCTGGTCAGCTTTCGTGAACTCGAACGTCTCCCTTGAGGCAGCACTTTAAGGTCGACTGTGAGGCTACGTGCTCTCGTTTTCTCCATTGCTGGCTTCCGATACTCCCTGGGATCAATGCCTGATTGCCGCTTGATTGCGGAGTTCTAGCGTCGCGGAGAGGATCGCCCGCAACTTCCGGAGGCTGAAGCCAGATGCGCTCCAGGCACGCGCGATGACGTCCAGCTCATCGTTCGCAAGGGCCTGAACGAATGCTTCCTCTTCGATTTCGATAGCAAGCTCGCGCATCACATTTGCCGCCAGCAACGGCAGGTCGGCTAGCCGGGGGGAAGGAATGTTGACAATGCGGTACCTATCTTTCAGGGGCTCTGGCAGATCTTTGATTGAATTGGCCGTGGCAATATGTACGACCCAACTTAGGTCGAGCTCGGCGTCTAGCGAGCTATCCCTGTAACGACAAGCAGTTTCGCGCTCGAGATGTGGCAAAATGGCATGGACTAGCCGGCCATTGTGCTGGGATGTGGCGGACTTGTCGATCTCATCGACGAAACAAATCACGTTCGCGATGCGCGACTGGCAAATCGCGCGCATTGGCGCGCAAGGAATTGTGTTGGACCACGCTTTCGGTGTTCCGCCGAATGCAACTGCATCCGTCGAACTCGAACCATCGATCCGATAAGCTTCCAGTCCGAGTAACTGAGAAATTCTGCGGACCAGACGGGATTTTCCATTGCCCGGAGGGCCGACAAGCAGCAGAGGCTTGAGGCGAACCGGATATCCTTCGCGCAACTCGCGAAGCACGAGATCGATGGCGTTCAAGGCGTGAGGATACTCAGCCGACAACACGTCTCGAACACCTCGCACATCGTGGGCAATCACGAGAGGAAGTCTAGCGTCGACCATGTCCTTAAAGTCCTCATGAACGGCACCGAGCTTCGAACTTTTGGCTTTGGGCATGACAACAACGTTACGCTCTTCAGGGTCCGCCGAGGTCCATTTCTCCGGTTGAGGCGCGGGCGCGGCCGGCCGCGCGACCCGGTGGGCTCCGATCAGCTGCAGGTGCGCGATCCAAAAGATGCTGCGCTGATCGCCTTCGAAATGTCCCTCCGCGGCCTTCGACCAGGTGCTCAGCCTGGAGCGGATTTCCGCCAGTTCGCGTTCCGAATGGGCATCCCGCCACAAGTGCTCGGCACCGGAGGCGAGTTGCGGGAGCACGTCGTCAAATGTTTTCGGTTGGCCGGCATCGACGGAGAGCATCAAGGCACAGAGCGCCGCCTCGCCAGAGCCGAGATCAAAGAGTCTGTTCGCCAGCTGCCTGCAAGCTTGCTTGCAGAGTTCTTTTTCGCCAGACCAGAACTCGACCGTCAGGTCATCCAGCCGAAGTTTTTCAATCTTGCTCAACTTGGCCCAGGTCCACGACGCCGCGGCCGGCCAAGTGTTGAATAGTAATAGAGCAGTTGGCATGGGCTTGGCCGAGGTTGACAGGGAGGGCGAATCCCCAACATTTCGCGGTGTACAGTCGGCCCGATCTTCCTGAACGAGTCGTTGCCAGTCCTTGAGGTGCTTGTCAGTCATCGGAAGATTGTACACCATTAAATGCACAAACAAAACCCGAGGGTGCGATCGTGGTTAAGGGTTCGAAAAAGGGGGGACCCCAGCAGGCTCTTCGGGGCGTCAAGTTGGGACGCCCGTTCGGCGACCCTCTGGATGTTCGCACCAAGCGCCTGGCGCAGCGCGTTCATCCCCACCTGATGAGCGTGCTCGACCAAAGAAGCAGAGAATATGGAATAACGCGCTCACAATTTGTCGAGCGGATTCTAGTAGACTATTGCAACGCCCACGAAGGCGCGCAGCTTGACCCCATCGGTCGATGGATGCCTCGCAAAGAATGGAATCCTCGGTTGGCAAGGCGCCTTGATACGTTACCGGTATCAGGGAAGCCCCTTGAGATCGGCAGGCAGGTCGAGGCGGAAGCCGACCTAAACGAAAAAGGCCGGCAGGGAGACACCGAGGTGCCCGAGGAAGCCACAGCTTCTGGTCAGAAGGGAAGTCGTCGTCGGGGGGCAAAGTAGGTCTTCCGGCTTGCTAGCCAGGATGCGACGATACCCATATGAGCGTAACCCGCGAAACAGTGGAATCTATAGACCGCGAGCGCCAGGAGACGTGGTGGCGCCCTGGGGTGGACGGGGTACGCCGGAAGGGAGTTCGGCAACCTGCCGCTGTCGTTAAGGCGAAGGCTCGCCTTCGGACAGCGAGGTGGCGCGTTCAGAATGACCAAGTGAGGCGACCAGAGGCCGCTCTCATAGGTATGGCACTGCTTCGTGCCTTGGTTGGATCAGATTTGAGCAAGTTGACAAAGCAGGAGCATGGACTTGTAGGTGTGGCGCTGGTCGATCTGCAGCAGCAGGGTTATTCCCTTCCTGAGGTTCTGAAGGTTTGCCGGAGATTTCGTCAGCGCCTGCTGCGGGAGAATGGCCGCAGCTAGCGGCGTCTACCGACCACCTTTGTGCGGCCACAGCAAATGACGCGAAGGGCCACAGAAGCGGTCTTGACCGGAGGGCCTCCAAGACCGCTTAGGCAGTGTGGACACTTATCGCATCCATAGGACCATGGCAGCGAGAGCGACGACGGCTCGGCAGTTTCCGGCGGTTTTTCGAAGCGGGTTGCGACGCGACGGAACTGCTTGAGCTTGCTGAAGCAGCATCCCCAACAACCCCTCGCGAGCCCTAAATATCCGCTCGACAAGCATCTCTAGGCCCAGCGTCATGTGATCGAGCGCCTGCATTCCTCATTGGCTCCGCAATACCGGTGCACACGCCGTGAGCATGAAGTGAAGTGCCGCGTGCCAGCAGCCGGCTCTTTGGGCTTGGGCCCAAGCGGCTTTGTCTGCCGCCCTCACGAAGCGTTAAGCGTAGTCGGATAGTCGGTCTACGCATCCAATTGACCGAGTGCTATGCGCAAGCCTTCAATTCTTCAGTGCCGGAACCGCTGCTCTTTCGCAGTCCTAATGAGGAGCGGCGGTTAGAGGGACACTTACACCATCGGCACGACCGGTCAGCAACTGCCAGTCAAGCTCGCAGACGGCAGCAACTCGTTGGCAAGTCATAACCCGAAGCTCTTTAGCGCGAACGGTCGGCACAAAATAAACTCCGGAATAAGAGGCAAAGAAGTGAAAAAAATCATCTTAGCACAGAGTACTTCGGTCTTGATGAGCGTCAAACTCGACTGCTGCTGTCTGCCCTGGACGGGCTCGCGATTCATCCTGCGGCTGTGCCAACAGCCAGTTGGCTCAGCCAACACGTGTACGCTGCTCTCCAGGAGAGCCACGTCGATCTTGCTGAGCACGGGAAGGACTTAGGGATGGGGGAAAATAATCCAGAGATTCCGCTCGAATACCAAGACCTTCTCGAAAAGCTGCAGTGCTTGGCTGATTGGCAAATCAGCGGCGCTGTATTTCTACGCCTGCGGTTTTTTCGAGGGGCAGACCTGACTTTCTCAAGCCGGTTCATGAGGGCGCTTGACGCATAACGTCCGGCGGCGCGACGAGGATTATGGCAAGCGGTTGAGCTCCCGCGCGCGAGCTCGCTCAGACCGTCTATGGCATCCCCAATCAGCGATCATCACAAGCAAGCCGGCCGCGGCGGGCTGCTCGATGTGCGCAGGCGTGAGCCTGTCGGCGTCGTCGCGGCGTGCGAGGTGGCGCTGGCAGTTGCCGTCCTCAGCATTCGATGGGACCGCGTGGGCCGCAGCGCGAGCGGCCAAGGTTCTCCGATCAGGAGATCGATTACATGAGAAAATCTGGATCCATGATCTTCTGTCTCGCGGCGGATGTTGGTATGTGAAGCGGCACCTCATCTCTCTTCGCCGTCCCGGCCTCGAACTGCACCAGGATGTCAATAAGCGTTCCAATTTTTGGCATGCCAAATGACAGCCATCGCAAGTGTATTACGCTCCTGGGAAGTATCGGATTCGCAGTTAGAGAGCCGAAGACGTGCCTCGTGATCCCAATTTCCCGAATTGATAGACTCTCGATACGGCCTCAACATCTGGCTCGAAATCGAGGTAGTCCCGCTCTACGGCCACGCGCCTGACAGTCTCATAGATTTGCTCATTGGATGGCCAAGCCCAGGTAGGGGGGGCGATGAGGGGGATCGAGCGTGCGACCGCCTTGGTCACCTCCTCACACACGCGCCACCAAACGCGACGTGAGCCCAGCTCCTCGAGAAGTGAATATTCGTCGTAAAAGACGCAATCGAAATTTCGCGACTCCAACACGTCGGCACTATGTTCATGAACGAGACGCCAGAGGCGCAGCGCGCTCCAGGTAGGCTTCCGGAAGGGAGTTCTCCGGAGGTGCACAAAAGGTTCCCAGTCGCCAAAAGGGCACATGCCGCGCGCCTTCTGAATAGAATTGATTGCCTCTGTCAGCGCAGGCGGGCTCTCAATTCTCTGTTCGGCGTGCGCCTCCAAGTCCAGTAGTGCGCACACGAAGGCAGACTGAAACATGCACTCAGCCGGCAGCCAGATCTTGTCTAGCTGATGTCGTTTTTCAGTAGAAAAGTCCTTCAGGCTCATTTTCTAAACTCGTGAGTATTCGCAATGAGGTGGACGAGTCGTGGCGCGCTATTCATTTGCTGCCTTGAGATCCCAAATACTGACCAGGGGAGGTGAAGGGCGATGGTAGGTGAGGTACGATCCGCACTTCCAGATCGTGGCGCACGTATTGTTGATTGCCGTCACTTGACCTCCCCCGATAACAAAGATGAGCCCGGCAGGGCTGTAGCTGTTGCATGGCACGCGTGAGTAACCGAAGAGATCAGTGAGGCTCCATGACAGCTTGGCTGCCTCCGCTCCCCACGCATCCAGGAAGCGTCCCGCGTCATTCAGAATCTGTAGCCATCGACCCTCTGAGAAACCTGCTACGGGTCGCGGTTCGAGCCGAGCGATCCCGTCGGCCCACTTCCGCGGAATGCCACCGTCAAATTCTGCAATGGCAGCGCGCTCGGCTGCATCATGCTCGGCGTCTATGGTTACGGTGGTTGCCGCGGTTACAGTCGGCATAAATCTGCGATTCTCAAGGGTTTTGGGGTAACCGTCTATCGCGAGCAGCGCCGCACCTTGCTGGTTGCCGACGGTTACAGTAGCTGGGTTGGTAACCACAGCCTTCATAGCGGTTACGGAGGTATTCCTGCTGGTTACCAATAAATGGTTGGATCCGTTCGCCAATCGCCTGGCGCCACCACCGGAACCATTGTTACCGGCTTTCTCGACGGAGGTCGCGAGCGCGCGCGTCAGTCGCTTTTTCCAATCCAACTTGTCAGGCATCTCCGTCGTCCTCCACCAGATGCGAGAGGATGTGGTAGACTCGGACTTTGCCGAATCCAGGCACCGACACGACTTTGTTGAGCCGACCGTCGTTTGGCAGGAGCAGAAAGCCCCGTTTAGCCAGCGCCTCAGCTGTACGCTTCGCATCCAGTTGAAGACAGAGCACGGTGTCCCAAGCCGGGACGGTGCAGTAGAAGTCCCAGCCACCGCTTTGTGTTTGCTTTCGGTACCCCAATATGTCGCGTTGCGTGAGGCGGGCGCTGTCCGTGCCCTTATCCCACGCCGGTACGAAGCGGCCGATTTCACCCAAGAGAATCTTGCGAATCTGCTTGAGAGCGGTGGCCGTCTCGGCATCTCCGATTCCGCCCCGTCCCGTCATCCAGTCCCCGAAGCACCGCGCCGCAGCCGAGCTGGCTTCCCCCGCGGGCCAGGGAACGATGCCTGAAACAGCGGCGATTTCGCCGGCGGCGGCGACGAGAGCAAACCGCTGAGCTACTCGTTCGACCTGACCGTCCGCCGATTTCGGCACGTAGTGCTCAGTGAATCCCTTCATATGTTCCCGCACGGCGTCTCTGATATTGTCGAGGTCGCCGGTCACCACCTCCAAGAACGCGCGAGCGGCGCAACCATAGAAGTTCGACGTCGTGGAACGCAGATGGCGCGCGAAAGCTTCCGGCGAGTCAAATTCATGGAGGTCCTCGAAGAGTCCGAGATTGGCTCCAGCGTCCGCCTCGATATCCACGATCCGAACCTGCTGACCAGCGGCGGGCTTTCTTCCATGACCATCTTCAGCGAGCTTATCGGCGAGCGAGATCTCGCCGGATGACAAGAACAATGTCCGGAACCGGACTTGGCGACGGGCCGAGCCGTCCTTGCCGCTTCGCTGCTTGCCCTGGCCGTTCGCGAGCAGGTACGCGGCTTCACCGGCTTCCCGTGAACTCACCTGAGACATCTCATCCAGTGTCAACAGGGTATCCGTGTGAGCAGCTGCAACGCCCTCCAATCCGTTCGCTGTGGCTCTCCAGGTCTTGGTGTACCCGTTCGGACCGCCGCCCCAAAGGCTGGCCCCGACCAAAAGTGCGCTGGTCTTGCCGATCGAAGAGGGCCCTCGGAAATGGAATCCGCCGGGTTCAGCAGAAAGCGGATGGAGGAGGGCGGCGGCCAATGCCGCGGAGATCGCAAACATCAATCTGCTGTTTCCAGCGGCGAGCCGTGCCACATTCTGCTGCCATTCCGCTAGAGAGCCGGCCTGACGGAAGGGATTCTCCCGTGCGAATGATGACTGATGCAGGTACGTCTCACCGCCGCTGCTGCCAAAACATTGGTCGGGCAAAACGAACACGTCATTATGCCATCCTATATGGGGGACGGCTCGAGCACGGTTGTCAGATCGGACTCGCAGCAGGAAGGAGTTGAATTTGCTGCGCGCCTTCGGGGACTCGGAAATCGTGTAGCCGCCGTCGATCAGAATGCGTCGTGCATCGACACCGTCGCCTGCAAGGGTTGACCGGGGCAGCGCGTAGGTATGCTCAGCACCATCATTGTCGCGCCACCGAAGCAGTACGCCCCAGGATTGTCCGTCAACATCACGGGTTTCAGCCAGGACTTCGATTGGCGCGCTGATCCAAACGGGACGGCCTTCATCGTCCGTGGGATCGAGCCACTCGATTCCGCGAGGACTGAGATAGAAGCCGGTCGGCAGCTTGGCAGCACCCGCTCTCGCCTCCTCGCCCCTGCTGTCGAAAATGGACTGGAGATCGATGCCTTCGGGAACGGGATCGGCGAGATCCCAACCCTTATCCAGGCCTTCTGGGACTTTGATCACCCGAACATCGGCGGCGCCGATTTTTCGCAACTCGCCCAGAATGGCTTCACCGGCAGCGATTCCGGGCTGATCGTTGTCAGGCCAGATCACGACGCGGCGCCCCTGCAAGGGGCTCCAGTCGACTTTCCTGACCGCGCTCGCGCCGCCCGGCCACGTCACGACAGTCGCGTCCGGAAACAGGACGCGCGCCGCATCGGCCGTTTTCTCGCCCTCGACCATCAGTACGCCTGCGTCGGGACGTTCGGCGAGCTCACGAAGGCCGTACAAAGGTCTGGGTGCGCGAAAAGATTTCCAGCTCCAGCCATTCCTGCCAGACTTCAACCGGCAAAATGTGAGCGGCAAAACTTGTTTGCCATCTTTGACGTCGAAACGGGCCACGAAACCGAGTGTGTTTCCACTGGCATCGAGATAAGTCCATGTGGATGTAGGCTGGCCGTAGCGCGGGTGTTCAAAGTTGGGCGTCGGCGCCCCGGTGGGGACCGGTATGATCGGAATATCTTCCGGTCGCGATTTCCGTCCAGTCGTATGCGCCATCACGCCCAATTTCCTGGCCACTTCCCGCATGGCTTCGAGTTGCGAGACGCCATGCAGGTAGGCGTAGAGGCTGATCACATCTCCTCCGCGTTCGTCGACGGCGAAGTCCTTCCACAGGCCGGTCTTGAGGTTCACCTTGAATGAGCCGACGTGTTCGTCTGAACGCGTCGGATTTATTGCTACCCATTCATCGCCCTCCCGTCGACCATTCGGAAGCATCTCGATGACGAGGCTGGATAGCTGTCCCATCGCCGCCGCTTTGACCGCGGCAAAATTGAAGTGCTCGTTCATCGAATATGCACCGCGCCAAACAGACCAAAGGAATGTGAGTCCAGGCTCGCTCTGCCTTCCTGACCAGCGCGGGCTTGCCCCGCTGTCTTTGAGCGACTGTCCAGATTTCGACGCTTCATTACCGTATACGCAACTCACCCCATGTGAGCCCATCGAACATCGGTTGGAGCACAGCGAGAGACAACACCGTCGGCGGGCTTTCCCCGGAATCCCAGAGAATGTTGGACTCCGGACGTCCCATGGGACGGAAGCTTCACGGAAGGTAGGGGTCCGGGAAGCTCCGGAGTTCGGGAGTGGAGACTTCCGGAGCGCAGGAGTCCGAGGTCGCTTAGCTCAGCTGGCTGGCATCCGAGGCTTGGGCCCGAGCTTGGAAGAGGTGAGCCCGCGCGATAAACCGTGAATCTCAGCGTGTCCCAACAGATTTCGGTCATTTTGCTTCCAGCCCGGGAGCCTACTTAAACAGCCGGATGTTTCAAACGCATGCCGGGCTTATTCTGTCTTGGTGCCATGGGACCTCCGGACGTCCGCATGGTCCCATGGGACGGAAGGTCCACGGAAGGTAGGGGTCCGGGAAGCTCCGGAGTTCGGGAATAGGGACTCCCGGAGCCCAGGAGTCTCGCTTAGCTCAGCTGGCTGGCATCCGAGGCTTGGGCCGGTGCTTGGAAGAAGGTGAGCCCGCGCGATAAACCGTGAATCTCAGCGTGTCCCAACAGATTTCGGTCATTTTGCTTCCAGCCCGGGAGCCTACTGAAACAGCCGGATGTTTCGAACGCATCCCGAGCTTATTCTGTCCTATCCATGATCGCCGCACTCGTTGGTAGGGCCCCTCGCCGCAGCCGGACTGGTAGGAACTGGCATCCGATCATTCATTGAGAGCGCGCTCTGAGTCCGCGCTTTCAATCAACATCCAGAGCCGTCGAACATAAGGAGGCGATCGCACAGGCATAATGCGGGCATTATACGGTGCGCTCGCGCATTTGCCTGCAACTCCAAGCGCTTGCGGAGCGCCAACTCGACGATACAACGAAGACATCATCACAGAGCCCTCTACGAGAGCGGGCCAAATTTGGTGTGCGAATAGACGTTCCTTCTCACACCAACATCTGTTCCTTTTTGCACCACGTAATGGGGGGCGGCGAGAATTTAACGCGCACGAGTATGAACGCACGTGTGCGCCTCAAACGCGGCTACTTAACTCAACTGATCATTGCCGCGACGCACCCCGACGGATCTAAACTTCTGGTCAGCACAGCTCTGCGATTGCCGAGTTTCGGCCGGCTTAGGTAGCCTCCGGCAGCGCACACATTCGATAGAATTGTCCCTTGCGGCTTGTCGGACACCCAACGACATTGTTGGTGTTTAAAAAGCACGCTCAAGTTACAGCAACAGAGGGGTTCTTCGCATGCTTCGATCTATCTTGGCCGCGGCGGTCCGCGCGATCGTTTGGACCGCCAACGGGTGTGTGGCGCTGATGTTGGCGCCCGTGCACGCAATCCTCGGCATTTTCTTCCCGGCGGCCTATGAGCCGCTGCTCAGCGACCACACCATTGGGGATGCCGGTTCTGACGAGTTATTTCACCCTGACCCGAGCTTCGATCCCTTTGCGGTTGCTGAAGAGCTGCGCCAAGCCCGCGAGCTGGAAATCAATCGCATTCTAAGGTGGGCTGCGGACGCCTGCTGCGCCGATGTCACAATACCGCTTCCCGATGTTCGGCCGGAACTGCTTCCCTGGCTCGCTTGTTTATTGGACCACCAGCGAGATTCATTGGTGCAGGCAGGAAAAGCTGCGGCTTACAGCCATCTGTACTGGTCCATCCCAATCCCCGGCGTGCCGAGCATCCCAAGCCTGGATGACCGCCCTCAGCTCGCCGGGTCGGAGAAGTCATTCAGCTCCGCAGAGTTCGGGCCTGCTTCAACTTTTTGAGGTGCCATCGAGCGATCGCCGCATCGCATTGGGCGATGGCAAGATCGAGCTCCAGCTTGCGTCGCTCGCCGTGCCAGCGCCATGTGGCTTGCAAGCGCAAGTGCTTTGCTTTGGCCAGCCGGGCGAGGGCGACCGAGCGATTAACCCGGTCATGCGTCGCGCCCATCGCTGCGGTTGAGAATATCGAAGTAAGTGCAGCGGTGCCGGTGATGTAGGTGTACGGGTCGGTGCTGATATCTGACAATGCGGCCCTCCAATTTGCTGGAAACGCGACACTTAATGGTGTACGGTCAAATCTTTACACATCGTAAATGCGCTCGGGAAGGAAAGACCTCGTGCAGAACCTAGTCGCCATGGATCTCGACGTGACAAACTTAAGACCCGATCGGCGGGAGGTCCTCGTCTGATGCGCATCCGCGTTCTCTCCGACCTCCATGTCACCCACGAACACAATGCCTGGCGAAATGTCCCGGACGTCGATTGCGACGTTACTGTGATATTGGGGGACGTTGCGAACCCCATGACCAGCGGCATGGAGTGGGTCGCCAGGACGTTCTCTCGACCGCTGATCTATGTGTGCGGTAATCATTGCTTCTACCGCGGGCTCCAGGGAAGCGGTGAAGAGCACACCTTCTATCAGCAGCAGAAGGAGCGCGGGCGCGAGATGGCGGACCGGTTCGGAATCACATTCCTGGACAACGAAGTCGCGATCGTCGAAGACGTGCGATTTCTCGGGGCCACTCTCTGGTCTGACTTTTCGATCCTGCCGCCGGGCATCACGGTTCGCGATGCGATGTCGCAGAGCCAAAAGGGATGGAGCCCAGCCGGAGGTCGCTTTTGGGACAACTCGTACCATAATGACTTCCGCGAAATCCGGTTCGGAGGAGGATCGAGCAGGCACCGCTTCACGCCGTCGCAAATGCTCGCACTTCACCGAGAGAGCCGTGCATTCTTGGAGCGCGAGCTCTCGACGCCTTTCGCTGGAGAGACGGTCTGCCTGACTCATATGGCTCCATCCCGCCAGAGCCTCGAGCCTGGTATTCACGCGCACGATTGGCTGTACGCGTGCTCGCTGGAGCAGCTCATGGAGGGCGAGAACGCACCGGCCCTATGGTGCCACGGGCATATTCATCGCAACCGCGACTACGTTGTTGGCAACACGCGCGTGATCTGCAACCCGAGAGGATACGCAGCAGGGCCGCGCGCACGCGAGAACCCGGATTTCATCCCCGACCTTGTTGTTGAAGTCGAACCGACGCTAAAACCTTCATTTGGGGTGTGACATGCTTGCATTTCTTCGCCGCCTCTTTCGGGACACCCCCGCGCCGCAGGTGCAAGTCGATCAACGGGAGATATGGGAAACCTGGCTCGCCGAACAGCGAAAGCACCAGGCAATTCAAAAGAAAGAGCTCGAAGCGGATCGCACTCGAATATCCATTGTTGTCTGGAGCTGGGCGCGCGACTGCGTGACCGAATGGCGCCAGCTTGAGCCGCCCAAGAGGGTGCCGCGCGACGTTCGCGTCTGGCTCGCTGGCCTGACAGTGCTCGAGATCGTGGCGATGGAGAGAGCAGGCGATGCTGCTGTTCGCGAGCACATGTACGGGGGCGGCGAACTCATTTCCGGCGTCCGCAAGGTGCAGCCGCTGTCTCCGATCACGCTGCGCTTCCCGCCGCGCAAGCGCAAGACGGACGGCAAGTGATAGCTCATGTCCACTTTTCTCATCGCTGACACTCACTTCGGACACGGCGCCGTTATCAGGATGTGCGGCCGACCATTCTCCGATGTCCATGAAATGGATGCAGCGATGGTCGAGAGCTGGAACGCGACTGTGCGGTCGGAGGACACCGTGATTCACCTCGGTGATTTCGCGCACCGATACGATGCCGCCAAGTTGTCGAAGCTGTTCGCGAGTTTGAACGGGCACAAGCATCTGGTGAAAGGCAACCACGACAACGCGGCAACGCTTGCGCTGCCATGGGAGAGCGTGCGTGACATTGCGTATGTATCGATTGACTCTCAGAATGTCGGTCTGTGCCACTATTCGATGCGTACTTGGCCGCGCATTGGTAAGGGAGCCCTGATGTTGTATGGCCACAGCCACGGGCGCCTGCCCGGGAATGTGCAGTCGTGCGACATCGGAGTCGACGTGCTCGGTTTCGCGCCGGTCCGGCTGAACATGATCAAGTCGTATCTTGCGACGTTGCCGCTGATGGGCGATCCGGAAGCGCTCGACGAAATCGAAAGGGATCAAGGGCTGAAGCCTTCATGAATCGGGGCCGAACAGTATCCTTCCGGACCGAGATAGCCGACACGGAAATCGAATTCCGAGGGGCGGGAAGTACTCATAGTACGTACGTAGCCGGGGAGATCAGCTGATGCCGAAGGTGCGGCTCTATGACATCGTTTCCGCCCTTCAGAAGGACGGCTACAAGCTGTCGATAAGGGCCTTTACCGCCGAGGGGAAGGACGACAATCATGTGATGCTTCTCGTTATCAAGGTACAGGAGGATGGTAGCAGCGAGGATCTCGTCGCCGCGCACCGTTTGCACAACAATGTTGTCGGCTGGTACGAGGAGGACCGCCTCTGGGAGACGGTCAGCAAATTCGAGCGTCAGGCGAATTCTGAAACGGCATAGCGGTGTACGAGAGTCTACCGTGACAGTAACAACCTAGTGCCTGATCAGATCGAACCACTTAGCCCCGTCCGGTTCTGTGACCACGCGGGTGCTTTTGAAGATGCCATGATATGAATACAGGCTTGGGCGATCCTGCTTCTTTACGAAGACCAGAATTGGCAATTCTGGGAAATCCTTTATCGATCGGTTTCCGGGTGAGTTTTCATTATATCTTTTCCGTCCACGGTGGCTCTCAGCCTTGAGATAATATTTCAGCCTGACTTCCTGCTCGATCCACTGGTCCTGGTATTTCTCGCCCTCGATCGTGGCCGTGACGATAATTGCGTTATGGTGTCCTATCTTTCCAATGGGACGAAATGCCGCCACTTCGGTTCGTGTACGACCGAGAAAGAATTGAAATAAACGGACCGCTGTAGCTTCTCCCGGGTACCAGATCCAGGATGTCAGAGCTGTATTCGCGATACTGACCATACCGCTTCATGAATTCTCCTTGGATGCTCTCCATGGACGGGTGTGATGTCGGCAGGTTAAGCTGCATCTGCCTCCTGTTTGCGATCGAGAATCTTTCGACATACCGCACCAGATCGCCGGAGACGCCGACCGCGCCGAGCAAGGTCGCGCAGTCCATGATCAGCACGCCGCCGGGGACAGGCACCAGCGCGCCCTTGGCGATCGTGTTCACGGCATGGATTAAATTGGCCTGCTCCTGCGCGCGCTGGAGCAAAGCGCGCGAGCCCATGCCCATGGCGAGCGCGCCGGGGGAGCGCCCGGCGTGCGCTGATGAAGGCAAAGCACTCGAACAGCTTCCGCAACAAGCGGGCTGCCGTTGCGCAAATTTGCCAGCGGCGCGAAACGCGACGCAAGGCCGGCATAGCGCGGCAGATATCCGACCAGCCGGTCGCGCAGCGTCAGGCTGTGCGAGGCGGCGCGCGCGGCCAGCACCTCGAACTTCATCTTGGCCACGTCGACATCAACAGCACATTCATGCCGGTAGGCCAGCCGATGTTGGCCGATTTGTTGGAGTGTTTTGCGCCGGCAAAAGTGCGGCGGCTCAACGGGCTTGATCACGACTGCCGGTAATTCCGTGATGCCCAGTCGTTCGGCGACCATAACGACCGCGTTGCCATAGATAACCTTGAGGTCTTCATCGACGCTGATCGGTTTGTAAACCCCAAGGGTATTTACGCTCTTGGCAAGTTGATCGAGCTGATGTTGCGGATGGCGGCGAGGATTGCGTACGTTTTTCTTGGAGTTCCGCACAGGGATGTACTGGAGGCGTAGTTTAGGGAAATTCGATCTTTCGATGGACATGACGGTTCCGGCTCAAAATTGTGCCCCTAAAGAACCGGAATATTGGCTCTGTAACAGAAGGATGGGGCGCTGGTCGGATGCGATGAGACGCAGGGGGAATCGTCCCAAGACCGAAGCATCACGCGTCGCGCCTGTCAGGGGAGGGCCGATCCAGCGACAACCGGATCACCTCATCAATTATCGGGATAGGCAAGCGGTTGGTTTTCCAACCGGACCTGGCGCCGTCCCCCGCCTAAAACGGAATTGGCTTGAACCGGCTCGGGAATTTCAAAACTTGAACGCCATGCTTGCCCGGATAAATTTGCGGTCGCGCCCTGTTTCAGGCGGGGTCCTTTTCCTGTTTTGCACGGGAAAGTTCCCTGTTCCAGTCTTGTCGCTTCGCTGCCGAGATGCTCAGGATTTTAAGGCTGTTCCCACTTCTTTCACGCGTCGCGGTCCGGCACGCTGGAATGATTTTCCCTGCAGAATTCCCTGTTCGCTGGGAATGAGTTTGGGGCGTCAACGCTCGTCCGCAATGATCTTGCCGTCATTCGGCAGCGTGCCGGGACTGACCAGCTCGACGGCTCCGCCGAGCTTCGTCACGGCGCGCAAGCTGGCCGCGATCTCGTCACGGAGCGAGTCGTTAGCGGCCGCGGCTTCCGCTCTCAACGTCATGGCGTCGGTCTCGCCTTGGCGCGTGACGATGAGGCGAACTCTTCCGAGCCCCGCGTGGCGCTTGCCGATCTCGGCGATCTGCTCGGGACGGACGAACATGCCCTTGATCTTGGTGGTCTGGTCGGCGCGGCCCATCCAGCCCTTGATGCGCATGTTGGTGCGCCCGCACGGGCTCGTGCCGGGCAGGGCCGCGGTGAGGTCGCCGAGCGCGAGCCGGATCCAGGGATGGTGCGGGTCGAGCGAAGTCACGACAATCTCGCCGACGTCACCTGGTGCGACCGGATCGCCAGTGCCGGGCTTGACGATCTCCAGGATCAGGTCCTCGTTCACGACCATGCCTTCGCGGGCCTCGGTCTCGAAGGCGATGAGGCCGAGATCGGCGGTGCCGAAGGCCTGGTAGGCATCGATGCCGCGCCCCTTGATCTCGGCCTGGAGCGAGGGCGGAAACGCTGCGCCCGAGACCAGCGCGCGCTTGATCGAGGAAACGTCACGCCCCGAGCTTGCCGCGGCATCGAGCAGAATCTTCAAGAAGTCCGGCGTGCCGCTGTAGCCGACCGGCCGGTAGGCCTCGATCAGCTCGAACTGCTGTTCTGTGTTGCCGGGGCCGGCCGGGATCACCGCGCAGCCGAGCGCGCGCGCCGACGCATCGAAGATGAACCCACCGGGGGTGAGATGGTAGCTGAAGGTATTGAGGACGATGTCGTCGGGGCGGAACCCGGCTGCGAACAGCGCCCTTGCGCCGCGCCAGGGATCGGCTTGTCGCCCTTCCGCCTCGAAGATCGGACCGGGGGAGGTGAACAGGCGGGCGAACGAGCCAGGCGCCGCCGCCACGAAGCCTCCGAAGGGCGCGGAGGCCTTGTGCAGGGCGGGCAGTTCCGACTTGCGCAACACCGGCAAATCCGCCAGAGCCGCCCTGGAGGTCACGGCGGCGGGATCGAAGCCTTTCAGCCGCTCGGCATAGGCCGGGGCGGCCATCGCGGCTCGCAGCACCTCCGGGAGGCGGGCGAACAGGTCGGCCTCGCGCGCGGCTTGCTCACGCGTCTCGCGGGCGTCGTAATGGGCGGTCATGGCTGTTCTTTCCGTGTTGGCATCCGTTGCGCGCCGCCACCGGCATGGCTATCAGACCGCCAGTGGCGAGGCTTGAAAGGGACCCGATGGCGGACGAAGGAATCATTGCGGCGGACGAGGCGTCGAACGTCGTTGCGCGCCTGAAGCGCCGTATGATCGACGAGGCGCTGCCGCTGTGGTCGACGGTCGGCTGGGATCACGCCGCAGGCGGCTTCATCGACCGGCTGCACCGCGACGGTGCGGCGGATGCCGCCGCGCCCCGGCGCGTGTTCGTGCAGGCCCGCCAGATCTGGTGCTACGCCAAGGCGGCACAGATGGGCTGGTATCCCGAGGGGCGCGCGATTGCGCTGAAGGGGCTGGAGCACCTGCTGGCCAAAGCGAAGGCGCCCGATGGCCGGCCCGGCTATGTGCACCGGCTGACGCCGGACGGATCGGTGCTGGATGCCCGGCGTGATGCCTATGACCACGCCTTCATCCTGTTTGCGCTCGCCAGCGTCTATGCGCTCGACCAGGATGCGCAGGTCCGCGCCGAGATCGATGCGCTGCTCGCCTTCCTCGACGGCCACCTGCGCTCGCCGCATGGCGGCGTTCACGAAGGCCTTCCGGTCTCGCTGCCGCGCCGGCAGAACCCGCATATGCATCTGTTCGAGGCGATGATCGCGTGCTTCGAGGCGACCCACGATCTGTCGTTCCAGAACCGTGCCGGAGAATTCTTCGCATTGTTCCTCGCCAACCTCTACGACAAGCAGAGGCACGTATTGTCGGAATATTTCGAGGAGGACTGGTCGAAGATCGAGCCGGTCAGCGTCGAGCCGGGTCACCAGGCGGAATGGGTCTGGCTGCTGAAGAATTTTGAACGCATCACGGGATGCCCGACCAGCCAGCGGCGTGCGGAATTGCTGGAGACCTCGCTGCGCTATCGTGACGAGGCGACGGGCTGCCTCGTCGACGAGGGCGATGCAAGCGGCAGCATCCGCCGCAGCACGCGCCGGCTGTGGCCGCAAACCGAGATCGCGAAGGCGTGGATCGCGCAGGCCGAATCCGGCGAGGCGGGTGCGGCGGACGAGGCGCGCGCGGCGCTGGTGCGGCTCGAACGGCATTATCTCAGCCATCCCGTCAAGGGCGGCTGGTACGACCAGTTCGATCGCGACGGCAAATCGCTGATCGACACCATTCCTGCGTCGTCGTTCTATCATGTTCTCTGCGCGGTCACGGAAGCCGAGCAGGTGCTCGGCTAGGCTCCTTGTGGATCACAGCCAGCGCTTGCGCCGCTTGAAGCTCTTGAGGTTCTTGAAGCTCTTGCGCTGGTCGCCGGCGCCGCCGAGGTAGAATTCCTTGACGTCCTCGTTGTCGCGCAATGCGTCGGCGCTGCCGTCGAGCACGACCTTGCCCTGCTCCATGATGTAGCCGTGGCTCGCCACGGAGAGCGCAGCGCGTGCATTCTGCTCGACCAGGAGGATGGTGACGCCGAGATCGCGGTTGATCTTCTGGATGATCGAGAACACCTCTTTCACCAGCAGCGGCGACAGGCCCATCGAAGGCTCGTCCATCAGGATCATCTTCGGGCGCGCCATCAGCGCGCGGCCGATTGCGAGCATCTGCTGCTCTCCGCCGGAGAGATAACCAGCAAGGCCGGTGCGTTCCTTCAAGCGCGGGAAATAGCCGAAGACCATGTCGAGGTCGGCGTCGACCTCGCGGTCCCGGCGCGTGAAGGCGCCGAGCTTGAGATTCTCGAGCGAGGTCATGTCGGCGACGATGCGCCGGCCCTCCATCACCTGGAAGATGCCGCGGCGGACGATCTTGTCGGGATCGATGCCGTTGATCCGCTCGCCCTCGAACAGGATCTCGCCGCGCGTCACCTCGCCGTCCTCGGTCTTGAGCAGCCCCGAGATCGCCTTGAGCGTCGTGGACTTGCCGGCGCCGTTGGCCCCGAGCAGCGCCACGATCGCGCCCTTGGGCACGTCGAGGCTGAGGCCGCGCAGCACCAGGATCACATCGTCATAGACGACCTCGATGTTGCGCACGGCGAGGAGGGGAGCGGACTCCACGGCGGTTGGCTTGGCGCGGGATGCTTCGAGGGTGTCGGTCATGCTTCAAAACTCCGCTGTCATCGCCCGGCTTGACCGGGCGACCAGTAGTCCAGAGGCGCCTGAGATTCATCGAGAAGCCGCAGCGTACTGGATCCCCCGCCCGGGTGCGCAATTGCGCACAACGCGAGGGATGACAGTGTTCGCGTGGTGAAAGCCGGGCTCACCACCCCAGCCATTCCGGCTTGCGCGGCAGCTCGACGGTCTTGACCTTCTCGAGCTTGATCGTGCCGTTGGCCATCAGGTCGTTCAGGTCGGCATTGGTCGAACCGGAGACCTTGGTGCGATAGAGATCGACCTTGAGGGTGCCGCGATGGTCCTTGTTGGTCCAGGTCGAGGGATTGCAGACGCCGTCCATGCCGGCCGGCACCCAGTCCTTCTTCTGGTAGAAGCCCTTGGCGACGTTCTCACCGGTGGCACCTCCGTTCTTGGCGGCCCAGTCGAGCGCTTCCCTGGCGTAGAGAGCGCTACAGACGCCTGCGATATAGTGCACCGGGCGATAGGCCTTGCCGCTTGCATCCGATATTTTCGAGATTTCCATCACCGTCTTCATGCCTGGCGCGTTGCCGCCCCAGGTTACGGCCGTGCGTAGCGGGAAGACGACGCCGTCGGCGGCGTCAGCCGCGGTCTTGGCGGCGTTCTCGTCCATGCCCCAGACATTGCCGAGGAACTGCACGTCCACGCCGGCGGTCTTGCAGGCCTTGAGCACGGAGATGTTCGAGGCTGCGGTGTTGCCGAGATAGGCATAGTTGGCGCCGGAGCTCTTCAGGCTGAGGCATTGCGCGGAGTAATCGCCGGGCGTCAGCGCGAACACGATCGGCGGCAGCACTTCGAAGCCGAGCTCATTGGCGATCGCCTCGCCGGCGGCCTTCGGCGCGTTCGGGTACGGATGATTGCCGCCCATATGGACGAATTTCGGCTTACCGCTCTTGCCCTTGGCCTTCCAGTCTTCCGCCGCCCAGGTCACCAATGCCCGCATCGCGTCCGAATAGCTCGGGCCGTAGAAGAAGTTGTAGGGCGCGGGTTTGGCCTTGCCGCTCACGCCTTCCGGATCGGTCAGCGCCGCCGCGTAGGAGGCGGAGATATAGGGAATCTTGTCCTGCGCGACAAAGCCGGTCAGCGCTTCGGTATCGGCGGTACCCCAGCCCATGATCGTTGCAACCTTGCCGTCCGGCGCCGACCACTTCTTGTAGAGCGCGATCGCGCGCGGCACCTGATAGCCGTAGTCGTTGGTATCGAGGTTGACCTGCTTGCCGCCGATACCGCCGTTCTTGTTGATCCAGGCAAAGGTGTCGGCGACGGCCTGGCCGTAGGGCGTGCCAACGTCCGACGTCGCACCGGAGTAGTCAGCGAGATGGCCGACGGCGATCTGGGCCTGCGCACTGGCCGCAAAACCAGCGATCGCAAACGCGAGCGACGCGGTGCTTAAAAGCGATTTGGTCTTCATGGGTTGGTTCCTCCTGTTATCGTTTAAGTGAAGTAGCCGTGCTCAATGCGAGAACGGGTAGAGTTTCCAATACGCCTTGATCTGTCGCCAGCGATGCGCGAGCCCATCGGGCTCGAACATCAGGAATGCGATGATGATCACCCCGATCGCGATCTCGCGCAGAAAGGTGATGTTGGTGTTGAGCGAGAGCGCCTTGTCGATCGCGCCGCCCTTCAAATGATGGCTGATGAACTCCATCGCCTCGGGCAGCAGCACCACGAAGGCGGTGCCCATCAGCGTGCCCATGATCGAGCCGGTGCCGCCGATGATGATCATGGCCAGGAACAGTATTGAGCGCTCGATGCCGAAGCCTTCCTGGGAGACCACGAGCTGATAGTGCGCGTAGAGCGCGCCCGCGATGCCGGCGAAGAAGGCGGCGAGACCGAACGACAGCGTGCGGTACCTGGTGAGGTTGATGCCCATGATCTCGGCGGAGAGATAATGGTCGCGGATCGCCACCAGCGCGCGGCCATCGCGCGTGCGCATCAGGTTGGTGACGAGGATGTAGCTCAAGAGCACATAGGCCAGCACGACGTAGAAATATTGCCTGTCGCCCCGCAGCGTGTAGCCGAAGATCGAGAACGGCTCGGCGCTCGCCGGCACCGAGCCGCCGGAGAACCACTCGGCGCGCGAGAAGAAGTCGAGCAGGATGTATTGAGCGGCCAGCGTTGCAATGACGAGGTAGAGTCCCTTCAGCCGCGCCGCGGGGATGCCGAAGATCAATCCAACCAGCGCCGTCACGAGTCCCGCGAGCGGGATCGCGAAGAACACCGGGATCGGCGCATTATTGGAGATGTAGGCCGAGGTGAAGGCGCCGAGCAGGAAGAAGGCCGCGTGTCCGATCGAGATCTGGCCGGTGAAGCCGACCAGGATATTGAGGCCGAGCGCCGCGATCGAGAAGATGCCGATCTGGATCAAAATGCTGAGCCAGTAGCCGCTGAAGAGTTGCGGCGCGAGGCAGAGCAGCGCGACGCCCAGAAACGCGAAGTTGCGGCTGGTGGTGGTCGGGAAGATCGTGGTGTCCGCGGCGTAAGTGGTGCGGAAATCACCAGCGGGAATGAGGGCAGGGCCGGCCATGGATCAGATCCGCTCGATGTCGTGGGTGCCGAACAGGCCGTAGGGCTTGATCATCAGCACGATGATGAGAACGTAGAACGGCGCGATCTCGTAGAGATTGCCCCAGTGCAGATACTCGCTGTCGACATATTGGGCGACGTTCTCCAAAAGCCCGATGATGATGCCGCCGAGCACCGCGCCGCCGACGGAATCGAGCCCGCCGAGGATCGCCGCCGGAAACACCTTGATGCCGTAGGCAGCAAGGCCCGAGGACACGCCATTGACGACGGCGACGACGACGCCGGCGACCGCCGAGACGGTCGCCGAGATCGCCCAGGCCATCGCGAACACGCTCTTGACGGAAATGCCGAGCGACTGCGCCACCTGCTGGTTGAACGCGGTGGCGCGCATCGCAAGGCCGTACTTCGACGCGCGGAAGAACCAGGCCATGCCGATCATCATCGCGACCGACACCACGAGGCTCATGACGTAGACGGTCTGGATCTGCAGTCCGAACAGGTCGACCGACTGGCTCTCGAACACGCGCGGGAACGGCTGCGGATTGACGCCGAACATCCATTTCAGCGTCGCCTGCAGCACGGTGGAGAGGCCGATCGTCACCATGATCACCGAGATGATGGGCTCGCCGATCATCGGCCGCAGGATCAGCACCTGCACCGCGACGCCGAACACGAACATGAACACCAGCGTGATCGGCATGCCGATCCAGAACGGCACCTGGTATTTCGCCAGCAAGGCCCAGCACACCCAGGCGCCGACCAGCAGCAATTCACCTTGCGCGAAGTTGACGACCTGCGTCGCCTTGTAGATCAGCACGAACGACATCGCGACTACGCCATAGAGCGTGCCGACCACGAGGCCGTTGACCAGGAGCTGGATGAGGAAGGCGGTGTTCATGTTGGGTGACTCAGCCCGTCATTGCCGGGCTTGACCCGGCAATCCATCGATGAGGAAGGAAGACTGTTCGGAAGAGGATGGATGTGCGGGTCAAGCCCGCGCATGACGAGGATCTGTATCACTCCGCAGCCTCCGCCATGTGCCCGTGCCCGCCGAGGTCCACCACCCGCAGCGTCGTTCGCACCCGCTGCGTGGTGCCGTCCTGGAAGCGGATCACGGTGTCGACGGGGATGTCGGAATCGCCGCGGTAGATGGCGTCGATGATGCCGGCGTATTTCTCGTTGATGACGCCGCGGCGCACCTTTCGCGTCCGGGTGAGCTCGCCGTCGTCGGCGTCGAGCTCCTTGTAGAGCAGCAGGAAGCGCGAGATGCGCTGGGCCGGCGGCAGCGTGGCGTTGACGGTCTCGACCTCCTTCTGCAGCAGCGCGTAGACCTCCGGCCGTGAGGCGAGGTCGCTGTAGGTCGTGAAGGAGAGGCGGTTCTTTTCCGCCCATTTCGAGATGATGGAGTAGCGGATGCAGATCATTGCCGCGAGCGCGTCGCGGCCGGCCCCAAGCACCACAGCTTCGGCGATATAGGGCGAGAATTTCAGCTTGTTCTCGATGAATTGCGGCGAGAAGCGCTCGCCGCGGGAGGTCTCGGCGAGATCCTTGATGCGGTCGATCACGACGAGCTGGTGGTTGGCGTTGAAATAGCCGGCGTCGCCCGAGCACATCCAGCCGTCCTTGATGTCGGCGACGCTGGCCTCGGGGTTCTTGTAGTAGCCGAGGAACATGTTGGGGTGCCGCACGACGATCTCGCCGACGCCGTGGACGTCGGCATTGTCGATACGGATCTCGACATTGTCGGCCATCGGTACGCCGGTGGTATCAGGATCGACCTTGCCCTCGGGATGCAGCGTGTAGGCCCCGAGCAGCTCGGTCTGACCGTAGAGCGTGCGCAGCGGCACGCCCATGGCCTGGAAGAACTTGAAGGTGTCAGGCCCGAGCGCCGCACCGCCGGTCGCGGCCGAGCGCAACCGGGTGAAGCCGAGGCGATCGCGCAGTGCGCGGAACAGGATCGCGTCGGCAAAGCCCGAGCGCTTGCCCTGTTCGAGCGCGGCAAGGCCCGACTTCATGCCGATGTCGAACAGGCGCTGCTTGAAGGGCGTTGCGTCCATCACCTTGGCACGGACGTCGGCGGCAATCGATTCCCAGACGCGGGGCGCGAACAGAACGAAGGTCGGTGCGATCTCGCGCAGATCGTTCATCATCGTGTCCGGCTCTTCGACGAAGTTGATCTTCATCCGGCAGAGCAGACCTTTGCCGAGCACGTAGACCTGTTCCATGATCCAGGGCAGCGGCAGCACCGACACGTATTCGTCATCGGGACCCTTGGGGTCGAAGGCGAGATAGGTGGCGCAATGGCCGAGCACGCGTCCGGCGGCGAGCATCGCGAGCTTCGGATGCGAGGTGGTGCCCGACGTCGTGCAGAGAATCGCGACGTCCTCGCCCTCGGTGGCATCGACCAATCTGTCGTAGAGTTCCGGCTCGCGTGCTCCCCGCGCGCGGCCGAGCTCGGCGAACTTCTCCGCCGGCATCAGGCGCGGGTCGTCGTATTTCCGCATCCCACGCGGATCGGAATAGATGATGTGCTTCAGCTTCGGCACGCGCTCTGCAAGGATGAGCAGCTTGTCGACCTGCTCCTCGTCCTCGGCAAAGACCAGCTGCGCCTCGCCGTAGTTGAGGAGATAGGAAGCTTCCTCGTCCAGGACGTCGCGATAGAGCCCGAGGCTGAGGCCGCCAATGGCATGCGTCGCAACTTCTGCCGCGACCCAGTCGGGCCGGTTGTCGCCGATGATGGCGATGACATCACCGCGGCCCAGGCCGAGCTCGATGAGGCCGAGCGCGAAATCGCGCACGCGGGCCTGATAGTCGTTCCAGGTGAAGATGCGCCAGAGCCCGAGATCCTTCTCGCGCATTGCGATCTCGTTGCCGTGCTCCCTGGCATTGAGCCGGAGCATCTTCGGATAGGTGTCGGCCTGCGCGACGCGGCCCGCATAATCCATCATGCCGCGCTCTCCTGCGCCGGAGAGGCATCATCGGGATCGACAAGCACCTCGTCCTCTTCGCCGAGATAGGCACGCCTGACGTGCGGATCGGCGAGCACTGTCGCCGGATCGCCCTCGGCGATCTTCTTGCCGAAATCCAGCACCATGACGCGATGCGAGATATCCATCACCACGCCCATGTCGTGCTCGATCATCACCACCGTCATCCCGAACTCCTCGTTGAGATCGACGATGTAGCGGGCCATGTCTTCCTTCTCCTCGAAATTCATGCCGGCCATCGGTTCGTCGAGGAGGATCAGGCGCGGCTCCAGCGCCATAGCGCGGGCGAGCTCCACGCGCTTGCGCAGGCCGTAGGGGAGGGTGCCGGCGGTGGCCTTGCGCACCGGCTGCAGATCGAGAAAGTCGATGATCTCTTCCACCTTGCGACGGTGCTCGAGCTCCTCCTTGCGCGCGCCGGTGAGCCAGTACAGCGAGCCCGTGAGGAAATTGTTCTTCAAGAGGTGATGGCGGCCGACCATGATGTTGTCGAGCACGCTCATGTGGTGGAATAGCGCGAGATTCTGGAAGGTGCGGCCGACGCCGAGCGAGGCGCGGGCATTCGGCGTCAAGCCGGTGATGTCGCGGTCCTGATAGAACAGCTGGCCTTCGGTCGGCTTATAGCGACCGGAAATACAGTTCACGATCGAGGTCTTGCCGGCGCCGTTGGGGCCGATGATCGAGAACAGCTCGCCTTCCCTGATGGCGAAGCTGACGTCGGTCAGCGCGCGGACGCCGCCGAATCGTAAGGACACGCCGCGCACTTCGAGACTGGTAGCCACCAAACGAATCCCTCCCGGTGATGGCGCTTGATTGGCGCTCTTCCGTTCCTGTCAGGCGATCCTAGTACGGTCGTGCCGGCCAGACCATGCAGCTATTGGTCTCGACCGGACCGGCGCCACCTTCGTTCCCGTGAGGGATCAAAAGCCGCATCGCCCGAGGTGGTCCTCAATAGGGGAAAGCGCTATTTTGAAATGTCTCCGGCCTGACAATTCTGCGACAAAGTTGTCGGGCCGAGCGGGTCTTCATCTTTCGTCGGATGGATGGCTGAAGCGATTCTGTTGCAGTGCAACAGGAGCATGGGGTGACTGAACGGTGCGGCTGGCTTCGAGATCATGATTTCAGAGGATCATCTGAAGCGCATTGCCGCCTGGTCGCGTGAGCTCACACCAGCCGAGATCGAGGTCGCGCGCGCCGGAATTACGGAACGGTCCTACGGCACCGGCGAGAGCGTGTTCATGCGCGGTGATATCTTTGCCTATTGGGCCGGCATGGTGCGCGGCCTTGCCCGCATGGGCGGGGTCTCGCGCGACGGCAAGGAGACCAGCCTTGCCGGGCTGACGGCAGGGGCCTGGTTCGGCGAGGGCAGCGTGCTCAAGAACGAGCCGCGCCGCTACGACGTGGTCGCGCTGCGCGACAGCCGCATCGCGCTGATGGAACGCAGCGCCTTCATGTGGCTGTTCGAGAACAGCGTCGGCTTCAACCGCTTCCTGGTGCGCCAGCTCAACGAGCGGCTGGGCCAGTTCATCGGCATGCTCGAGGTCAACCGCACGCTCGATGCCACCGCGCGCCTCGCCCGCAGCATCGCCTCGCTGTTCAACCCGATCCTCTATCCGGAATCGACCGCGCATCTGGAGATCACCCAGGAGGAGATCGGCGCGCTCTCCGGCATGTCCCGCCAGAACGCCAACCGCGCGCTGAACCGGCTGGAGAAGGAGGGGCTGCTGCGGCTGGAATATGGCGGGGTCACGATCCTCGATATCGCGCGGCTCGGGAGCTACGGGGAGGAGCGATGATCTGCGCATTCCCGGTGCTTCCGTGCTCATAGAGTTCGACCATCGCGCGTCGGACTCGCCTTACGTCGAGCGGGTATGGCGCAGCCGGAGCCGGCGTGGCGGCTCGTTCCTGTCGATGGCCGAGGGAAATATCGAGCTTGTGGTCACCAGGCTCCCGGAGCTTCTGGCGGTGACGCTCCGAGGGCCGGTCACCCGCGGGACACTCGTCGAATGTCCCGCGAGCGGCGAATGGCTCGCGATCCGGTTTCGGCTGGGAACCTACCTGCCGGAGATACCGACGAGCGCACTGATCGACCATCAAAACATGCAGTTGCCGGTGCTGCCCAACGGCCGTTTTCTGTTTTCGGGTCTGAGCTGGGACATTCCAGGCTATGACGATGCGGAAAGTCTCGTCGCTCGCATGGCGCGCGCGGGTGTCATCGCACGCAGCCACGCGACCGATGCTGCGATCGACGGCGACGTCGACTGGATGAGCCGGCGTTCGGTTCAGCGCCACTTTCGCCGCGTTACGGGCATGACGTTCAGCAGCCATCAGCAGATCGAGCGGGCGCGTCGCGCCGCGGCCTTGCTGGTGAGCGGCAGCTCCGTTCTGGACGCGACATCGGGCGCTGGCTATTTCGATCAGGCCCATCTTACCCGCTCGGTCAGGCAACTGATCGGCATGACGCCTGCGCGCCTCTCGCGCGAGCGGCCGCAATTGTCGTTTTCATACAAGACGACTACGTCCTGATCGCAATATGCCTGGATCGCTCCGGCCGCGCTGGTGGAGCAAACATCGGAGGAGCGCTGCGGTGAGTTTTAAGGCCTATCTCGACAATATCCAGGCCAAGACCGGCAAGAGCCCGGACCAGTTTCGCAAATGGGGCAAGGACCGGGGTTTTTCGACCGGGGCGGGATTGGCCGCCGGCGTGAAAGCGGGTGCCATCGTGGCCGCGCTCAAGGACGAGTTCGGCCTTGGCCATGGCCATGCGATGGCCATCGTCGCGCTTCTCAAGGGGAAGGCGTCGTAGGTGATGACGATGTCCAAGTCGAGACATGTGGCCGGCTCCGTCATGAGCGGGCTCGTGATTGCCTTCATGCTGTTTGATGCCGGGATGAAGCTCGTCCCGCTGGACGTCGTGATCAACGCGACCGCCGAGCTCGGCTATCCCCCGTCGGCCGATCTGGCCCGCGCGCTGGGCGTGGTGGCGCTGGCCTGCACCGCGCTCTACGGCCTCCCGCGAACGGCCGTGCTCGGTGCGATCCTGCTGACCG
Source organism: Bradyrhizobium sp. NBAIM14 (assembly GCF_020193895.1). Taxonomy (NCBI): domain Bacteria; kingdom Pseudomonadati; phylum Pseudomonadota; class Alphaproteobacteria; order Hyphomicrobiales; family Nitrobacteraceae; genus Bradyrhizobium; species Bradyrhizobium sp. NBAIM14. Next base: position 33,488 of record NZ_JADYVQ010000018.1, read on the forward strand.
CCTATATGGGCGGCACGGTGGCTGTTCACTTGCGGGTCGGCAACCCGCTCTTCAGCCATATGCTGTTCGGCGTCTATCTTGCTGGTCTTGCCTGGGGCGGTCTCTATTTGCGCGATTCGCGGGTGGCGGCGTTGCTTCCTCTGAGATCGCCGCCGGTGGAGGTCTGACGTCGTTACGGGGACGCCGTCATCGCGCATTGGCCGGCGCGTGCGCCGGCCACAGATCGGCGCGCCAGCGGATCGCGATTGCCAGCATCGCGACGAATCCTGCGCCGGCATAGAGCGAGCCCGTCGCGGAATAGCCGATGACGTCGATCAGGCTGCCGGCCGCGAGCAGTCCGATCGGCAAGCCATAGATCACCATCATGCGCACGCCCATGACACGGCCGCGCAGATGTGCGCTCGCGGTGCGCATCAGGATGACGGCAGCCGAGATCATCGACATGCTCTGGGCGATACCGGCGAGGACGAGGCAGGCCATCGCCACCGGCATCGTCCTGACCTCGACGAACACCAGCAGCATTGCGTACCAGGCCAGCGTTGCGCCGATCAGGAGCCGGGCAATGCGTACGCCACTGACCAGGCTGAGCGTGATGGAGCCGATTAGCGAGCCGACGGCGAAGCTCGCCGAGAGATATCCGAGGCCGGTCTGATCAGTGTGAAAGATCTCCCGCGCGATGTAGGGCAACAATCCGCCCGTGAAAGGAAATGCGGTGAGATTCGCCAGAAAAGCGACGCACAGCGCCGCGCGCATTGCCGGCCCGTTCCAGGCATAGACGATCCCCTCTTTGAGGTCGCCAAGCAGCCGCGAAACGGTGTGGCTGCTTGCGGGAAGATCGCTCGTGGCGACGGTCCTTTTCGGCTGGGTCAGGCAGAGCATGAGAAGCGCTGCCGTGAAGTAAAGGCAGGCGATCGCCACATAAACGAGGCCGATACCGAGCACGGCGAACAGCCCGGCCCCCGTCAACGCTCCGGCAATGCGCGCGCTGTCCTGGGTCGTGCGCGCAACACTGATGGCGCCCACCAGCTGCTCGGCCGGCATGATATCGGCGAGCAGCGCGCCGCGAACGCCGAGATCGGAGGGGCGGATCAAGCCCATGATCGTGACGATGATCATGACGCTCAGCGGCGACAGATGACCGCTCAGCGCGAGGACCATGATGGTCGACGACAGCGCCGTATAGGCAAGGCGCATGACGACCAGGAGATCGCGATGGCCGATCCGGTCGCCGATCATGCCGAACACGGGCGCGACCAATGTTCCGACGAACTGGAGTGAAGCCAGCAGCGTGAGCAGCAGCACCGAGCCGGTCTCGACGATGACGTACCAGCCGAGCACCAGCGTCTCGACCTCGAAGGCCCAGGAGGTGAGCAGATCGGACGGCCACTGGAAGCGGTAGTTGCGGATGCGGAATGGCGCGAGCGCCGAAGGTCGTGCAGTGGCGCTCACGACGCGATGACGCGTGTCACGGCGATTTCCTTAACCTTGTTGTTTCTTCTTGCTGTGGCGCAACCTAACGCTGGCGATGCCGGTGTCAATCGCAGTCGCCGCAGGCCGCCCCCGCGCTCGGCTCTTACCTCGCCGCGCTGGCCGCTTTCCTGTCGGCCAACGCACTTGCCATGGCCGAGATCAGAGGACGCATGAAATAGGCTTCGTCGGCGGGCGAGACGTCCGCGCGCAAGCCATGCGCTGCTAGCTCGCCGGAAACGGCCGGGCCGACCGATGCGATCAGCGTGCGTTCGAGACCTGCGCGCAGCTTCGTCTCGCTGCCGCGCGCCTTGGCAACCTCGATCAGCCGGCGGACCTGGCCGAGATTGGTCAGGGCGATCGAGTCGATGCGTCCCTCTGCCATGTCGTCAATGGCGGCGACGATGTTGGCATCGGCAGCCTTGGAATCGTAGACGTAGGGCAGCACCGTATCGACGTCGGCGCCTTGCGCGGCCAGCGCGCCGGTCAGCGCGCTATGATCCTTGTCGGGATAGAGCTGCAGACCGAGGCGCCGCCCCTTCAGGTCGAGTCTGGCCAGCATCTCGATCACGCCTTCGGTGGTCGGCTTCTCCGTGGTCTGCTGCGTCTCGAGGCCGATCTCGCGCAGCGCCTTGCCCGGCTTCGGGCCTCGGGTGAACTTGCGCGCCTGGGCGAGCGCCGCGACAAGGGCAGCGTCGAGCCCGCGGGCGCGGGCGAGCTTCATGATGCGGCGCAGGCCTTCGCCGGTCATCAGCACGAGATCGTCAAAGGGCTTGTCGATGGCACGGCGAATCCAGGCCTCGACTGGAGCCGGGTCCGGCGCATCATGGATGGTGAACATCGGGCATTGCACGACCTCGGCGCCTTGCTCGGCCAGAAGCTTGGAAAACTGCGCCTCCTCGCGCGTTTCCAGGATCAGGATGCGGTAGCCGTTCAAGCGGTCGGCCATGGGTATGCTCCGTTGAGAATTCGCAATTGTCCGTTCATCCTGACTCCGCGGTTGGGATTGGCGCAAGGGCGGGTCGGTGCTAGAGCAGGGCGCAATCCGCTGGATCGTTCCGCTGCACAAACCTTCATCAAGAGCCGAGCCTTGCCCGACCATCAATACGTCCTGACCCTGTCCTGTCCGGATCGCCCAGGCATCGTCTCGGCGGTCTCGACGTTTCTCGCTCATAACGGACAGAACATCCTCGACGCCCAGCAGTTCGACGACGTCGAGACCAAGAAGTTCTTCATGCGGGTGGTGTTCACAGCGGCCGATCTTGCCGTGGAACTCGCGGCACTGCAGACCGGCTTCGCCGCGATCGCCGAGCGTTTCGGCATGGAATGGCAGATGCGCGACCGCGCTGCGCATCGCAAGGTGATGCTGCTGGTGTCGAAGTCCGATCACTGCCTGGTCGACATCCTCTATCGCTGGCGAACCGGCGAATTGCCGATGATTCCGACCGCGATCGTCTCCAATCACCCGCGCGAGGTCTATGCCGGGCTCGATTTCGGCGGCATCCCCTTCCACCATTTGCCCGTCACCAAGGAGACCAAGCGCGAGCAGGAGACACAGATCATGGACCTCGTCGGCAAGACGAAGACCGATCTGGTGGTGCTCGCCCGTTACATGCAGATCCTGTCCGACGATCTCTCGGCAAAGCTGTCGGGGCGCTGCATCAACATCCACCACTCATTCCTGCCGGGCTTCAAGGGTGCCAAGCCCTATCACCAGGCCCATGAGCGCGGGGTCAAGCTGATCGGCGCCACCGCGCATTACGTCACGCGCGACCTCGACGAGGGCCCGATCATCGACCAGGACGTCGAGCGCATCAGCCATCGCGACACGCCGGAAGATCTGGTCCGCAAAGGCCGTGACATCGAGCGCCGCGTGTTGGCCCGGGCCATCCGCTACCATCTCGACGACCGCGTCATCCTCAACGGCCGCAAGACCGTGGTGTTCGTGGATTAGCGAATGGGGGACGAATGGTGAGTGGAGGGGGAGCGCGCCCTATTCGCTACTCCCTGTTCGCCATTCGCTTCCTCAGCGCCCCGCGCCAGCCGACGTCGTCCCCGTCGCGCCCTTCTGGGCCTGTTCTTCCTTCTCGCGATCGGTCGCCGGCATCAGCCGCTTGCGCTCGCGCTCCTTCATGTAGGCATCGTATTGCGGCGTGCCGGGCCGCGGCGGCGCATCAGCGGGCAGGCCGCCGGCCCATTGCGGGACGTAGTCGCCCATCCCGGCGGAGAGCTTCTCGTTGACCGTCCCGCAGCCTGCGAGATTGAGCAGGGCGAGTGCGGCGGCGATCGAAAGCGAGCGAGAACGCATGAATATCTCTGGTCGTGCCCCCGACGGGGCGCGGATGGTGGAGCGCCATAGGCGTTAGCGGCAACCATATCTCTCAATAGGTAAAATTGGCCTATTCGAGGGAGGGCAAAGCTGTATACAGAGAAGGTATTATAATAGGCATATTTTGTACTTGATGAGGTCGCCGCTGTTGGTACGGTATACACCGGGTATTTGTCATTGGACGGATCGTAGGACGGGGCATGCCACGGACGCACTTAAGATGTCCGGATTCTGCAAATGAGAGACTGAATCCTCCATCCCCGGTGTGGTGCGGCCCTCGTAGGGTGGCAAAGCCATCGCCCTCCGGCCCAGTGTCACAGGGCTTTTTCGTTGACAGGACCATTTCATTTGTACAATCGTACAAATAGCTCTCCGCCGTTGTTGAGGCAGATTGCGCGGCTTGCGCCGAATGGTCGCCCAACGTTCGATTGACAACGGGGTTACAGAGGACGCCATGTGGCCGCACGGCATGGCTTGTCCGTGAGTGAAGCGCGGCAAGGACCGGGTACTCGGTCCGCCACACAAGAGGTGAGGAATGAAGGGGAGGGACATCTGATGTTCGAACGCAGGATTTTTTTACGCACCGCAGCGGTCGTTGCGATCGCGGGCCTCGCGGCCGTCGCGCCTGCCAAGGCGCAAGACACGGTCAAGATCGGGCTGATCCTGCCGATGACCGGCGGCCAGGCCTCGACCGGCAAGCAGATCGAGAACGCGATCAAGCTCTACATGCAGCAGAAGGGCGACACCGTCGCCGGCAAGAAGATCGAAATCATCGTCAAGGACGACGCGGCGATCCCGGATAAGACCAAGACTGCCGCGCAGGAGCTGATCGTCAACGACAAGGTCAACTTCATCGCCGGCTTCGGCGTGACGCCGGCCGCGCTCGCCGCCGCGCCGCTGGCTACCCAGGCCAAGATTCCTGAAGTCGTGATGGCGGCCGGCACCTCCATTATCACCGAACGTTCGCCCTATATCGTGCGCACCAGCTTCACGCTGGCGCAGTCCTCGACCATCATCGGCGATTGGGCGGTGAAGAACGGCATCAAGAAGGTCGCGACGCTGACCTCGGACTACGCGCCGGGCAATGACGCCCTCAATTTCTTCAAGCAGCATTTCACGGCCGGCGGCGGTGAGGTGGTCGAAGAAGTCAAGGTGCCGCTGCAGAACCCCGACTTCGCTCCGTTCCTGCAGCGCATGAAGGACGCAAAGCCGGACGCGATCTTCGTGTTCGTGCCGGCGGGCCAGGGCGGCAACTTCATGAAGCAATATGCCGAGCGTGGCCTCGACAAGGCCGGCATCAAGGTGATCGGGCCGGGCGACGTCACCGACGACGATCTGCTCAACAACATGGGCGACGCCGTGCTCGGCACGGTCACCGCGCATCTCTATTCCGCGGCGCACCCCTCGCAGATGAACAAGGATTTCGTCGCGGCCTACAAGAAGGCCTTCGGCAACCGTCCGGGCTTCATGGCCGTGGGCGGCTATGACGGCATCCACCTGATCTACGAGGCGCTGAAGAAGACAGGTGGCGACACCAACGGCGACAAGCTGATCGAGGCCATGAAGGGCCAGAAGTGGGAGAGCCCGCGCGGTCCGATCTCGATCGACCCCGAGACCCGCGACATCGTGCAGAACATCTACATCCGCAAGGTCGAGAAAGTGGATGGCGAACTCTACAATGTCGAGTTCGCGACCTTCGAGGCTGTCAAAGATCTCGGCAAGACCAAGAAGTGACGCGCGAAAGCGCGTCATCCCGGGGCTCTCCTCACCTCTCCCGCCTGCCCTGCGGGAGAGGTCGACGCGGAGCGCCGGGTGAGGGTTCTCTCGTCGTCGGGAATCCTCCAAGTGGAAAGACCCTCTCCCCAACCCTCTCCCGCAAGCGGGAGAGGGAGTGCAGCACGGCCCTTGGCCACACTTGAGATGACCCTCGACTGCTGATGACCGCAATCCTCACCAACCTGTTCGATGGCGTCGCTTACGGCATGCTGCTGTTCGTGCTCGCCTGCGGGCTCGCGGTCACGCTGGGCCTGATGAACTTCGTCAATCTCGCCCACGGCGCCTTCGCGATGGCGGGGGGCTATATCTGCATGGTGCTGGTCAACCGGATGGGTTGGCCGTTCTTCGCCGCTTTGCCGCTCGCTTTCGTCTCCTCGGCTGCAATCGGCATCGCGCTCGAACGGACGCTGTACCGTCATCTCTACGCCCGCAGCCATCTCGACCAGGTGCTGTTCACGATCGGCCTGACCTTCATGTCGGTGGCAGCCGTCGATTACATCCAGGGATCCTCGCGGGTCTTCATCAATTTGCCCGCCGCGCTCCAAGGCCAGTTCGATCTGTTCGGCGTCGGCATCGGCCGCTACCGGCTGATGATCATCGTGATCTGCGGCCTGCTGACCATCGCGCTTCAAATGGTTCTGGCGAAGACGCGTTTCGGCAGCCGCCTGCGGGCGGCGGTCGATGACCCCCGCGCCGCGAGCGGTCTCGGCATCAACGTGCCGCAGGTGTTCGCTTTCACCTTTGCCTTCGGTTGCGGGCTCGCCGGCCTCGGCGGCGCGCTCAGCGCCGAGATCCTCGGCCTCGATCCGTATTTCCCGCTGAAGTTCATGATCTACTTCCTGATCGTGGTCACCGTCGGCGGCTCCTCCTCGATAACGGGCCCGTTCCTCGCCTCGCTGCTGCTCGGCATCGGCGACGTCGCCGGCAAATATTACGTGCCGAAGATGGGCCCCTTCGTGATCTACACCATCATGATCGTGATCCTGATCTGGCGCCCGAACGGCCTGTTCGGCCGAACGGCCGCGCGTTGAGTTCACCGATGAGCGCTGCTTCCGACGTCGGCTACCATGCCCAGCGCCAGGCGCGCTGGCACTACGGCGAAATCGCCTTCTGGCTGATCGTGCTGGCCTGCGGCTTCGCATTTCCGTCGCGCTATCTGATCATGACTGACATCCTGCGCCTCGCGCTGTTCGCGATGTCGCTCGATCTCATCCTCGGCTATGCCGGCATCGTTTCGCTGGGCCATGCCGCCTTCTTCGGCGTCGGCGCCTATGCCGCGGGGCTGCTGGCGCTGCACGGCATCGTCAAGGAGCCCGTGCTGGCGCTGATCGTCGCCGGCCTTGCCGCCATGGTGCTCGGCTTTGCCACCAGCTTTCTGGTGATCCGCGGCGTCGACCTGACGCGCCTGATGGTGACGCTCGGCATTGCGTTGCTGCTGGAAGCGCTCGCCGAGCGCTTCTCCAATATCACCGGTGGGACCGACGGCCTGCAGGGCATCGAGATGCAGCCGATCTTCGGCGAGATCCCGTTCGACATGTTCGGCAAGGCCGGCTTCTTCTATTCGCTCGCCGTGTTGTTCCTGCTGTTCCTGTTGGCCCGCCGCGTCGTGAATTCCCCGTTCGGCCTGTCGCTGCGCGCCATCAAGAACAATCCTCTCCGCGCCGCAGCCATTGGCATTCCGGTCAACCGCCGCCTGGTCGCGATCTATACGCTGGCTGCGTTCTATGCCGGCATTGCGGGCGCGCTGTTCACCCAGACGACCGCGATCGCCTCGCTCGACGTGTTCGCCTTCGAGCGCTCCGCGGACCTGATGCTGGTGCTGGTGATCGGCGGTACCGGCTATCTCTACGGCGGGCTGGTCGGCGCGGTGATCTTCCGCCTGCTCCAGGAATTGTTCTCGACCATCACGCCGCAATACTGGCAGTTCTGGATCGGCCTCGTGCTGGTCGTGATCGTGCTGGTCGGCCGCCAGCGCCTGCATCGCTGGGTGCTGTATGTGCCGAACCTGATCATCAGGCGGATTGCGGGGCGCAAGGCGATCGTTGCCGTGCCGGAGAGCGATTCATGACAATCGCGCTCGAAACCCAAAATCTCGAGAAGCAGTTCGGCGGCCTGCGCGTCACCCGCGATCTGTCTTTGAAGGTCGAGCAGGGCGCCCGCCACGCGCTGATCGGCCCGAACGGTGCCGGCAAGACCACGGTCATCAACCAGCTCACCGGCGTGCTGAAGCCGAACGCAGGCCGCATCCTGCTCGAAGGTCAGGACATCACCGATCTGCCGGTGCACAAGCGCGTGCTGCGCGGACTGTCGCGCACGTTCCAGATCAACCAGCTCTACCCGGACCTGACTCCCCTGGAGACCATCGGGCTCGCGGTCTCCGAGCGCCTCGGCCATGGCGGCGACTGGTGGCGACGGATGGGCACGCGCAGTGACGTCAATGGCGAGACCGCCGATCTGCTCTCCCGCTTCCATCTGCTCGACGTCATGAACGAAGAGACCGTGACGCTGCCCTACGGCAAGCAGCGCCTGCTCGAGATCGCGGTGGCCATTGCGGCCAAGCCGCGCGTGCTGCTGCTCGACGAGCCCGCCGCCGGCGTGCCCGAGAGCGAGCGCCACGACATTCTCGCCGTCGTGGGCAGCCTGCCGCGGGACGTCACCGTGCTCCTGATCGAGCACGACATGGACCTCGTGTTCTCCTTTGCTGATCGCATCTCGGTGCTAGTCTCGGGCGCGCTGCTGACCGAAGGCCCGCCCGAAGAGGTCGCGCGCGATCCGCAGGTGAAGGCGGTCTATCTCGGCGAGGAGGCGGTCGATGTCTGACCTGCTCGCGATCGATTCGCTTCGCGCCGGCTACGGCGAGGCGGTGGTGCTGCCGAAGATGACGCTCCGTCTCGCCGAAGGACAGGTGCTGGCGCTGCTCGGGCGCAACGGCACCGGCAAGACCACGCTGATCAACTCCATCGTCGGCGTCACGCGCTGCTTCGCAGGCTCCATTGCGCTGGCCGGCACCGATGTCACGGCGATGCGGCCCGACCAGCGGGCGCGCGCCGGCATCGGCTGGGTGCCGCAGGAGCGCAACATCTTCCGCTCGCTGACGGTGGAAGAGAACATGACCGCCGTAGCGCAGCCCGGTCCCTGGACGGTCGAGAAGGTGTACGAGATGTTCCCGCGGCTGAAGGAGCGGCGGAGCAATTTCGGCAACCAGCTCTCCGGCGGCGAGCAGCAGATGCTGGCGATCGGTCGCGCACTTACCCTCAATCCGAAAGTCCTGCTGCTGGACGAGCCGATGGAGGGCCTTGCGCCCATCATCGTCGAGGAACTCTTGAAGGCGATCGGGACCATCACCCGGTCCGGAGGTATCTGCTCGATCATCGTAGAGCAGAATGCCCAAAAGATTCTGGGGCTCGCCGATCGCGTTGTGATATTGGAGCGCGGAACGATCGTCCACGACGCTCCGAGCGCCGCGCTGAAGACCGACCCCTCTGTCCTGGAGCGCCATCTCGGCGTCGCCGGGGCGGCGGCCCACTAAGATGTCCAGGGAGTAACACATGCAGCGAACCACAGCCCCCTTCCGCGCCGACGAGGTCGGCAGCCTCCTGCGTCCGCTCAAGATCAAGGAAGCCCGTAGCCGGCTGGAGAAGGGCGAGATCTCGGCCGACGATCTGCGCAAGATCGAGGACATGGAGATCGAGAAGGTCGTGCACAAGCAGGCCTCGATCGGGCTGAAGCTCGCGACCGACGGCGAATTCCGCCGCTCCTGGTGGCATTTCGACTTCCTGGCCAAGCTCACCGGCTGCGAGCTATTCCATCCCGACACCGGCATCCAGTTCACGGGCGTGCAGACCCGTCACGATGCGGTCCGCGTCATCGGCAAGCTCGACTTTCCAGACAGCCACCCGATGCTGGACCACTTCCGCTTCCTGAAGAAGGTCGCCGACCAGGCTCACGTCACCGCCAAGATGACGATCCCTTCGCCGGCAGTGCTCCACTTCCGCGGCGGACGCAAGTCGATCTCCAAGGACGTCTATCCCGATCTCGACGCCTTCTACGAAGATCTCGGCAAGACCTACCGCAAGGCCGTGAAGGCGTTCTACGACGCCGGCTGCCGCTATCTCCAGTTCGACGACACCGTCTGGGCCTATCTCTGCTCGCAGGACGAATTGCAGAAGGCACGCGAGCGCGGCGATAATCCGGATGGGCTGCAACAGATCTATGCGCGCATCATCAACTACGCGCTGGCGGAGAAGCCGGCCGACATGGTGGTGACGACCCACGTCTGCCGCGGTAATTTCCGCTCGACCTGGATTTCCTCGGGTGGCTACGAGCCGGTGGCCGAGACCATGCTCGCCGGCACCAATTACGACGGCTACTTCCTGGAGTACGACAGCGACCGCGCCGGCGGTTTCGAGCCGCTGCGCTTCCTGCCCAAGGGCAACAAGGTCGTCGTGGTCGGCGTCATCACCTCGAAGTTCGGCGAGCTCGAGAAGAAGGACGACATCAAGCGCCGCCTGGAAGAAGCCGCCAAGTTCGCGCCCTTGGAGCAGCTCGCGCTGTCGCCGCAATGTGGCTTTGCCTCGACGGAAGAGGGCAACATCCTCTCCGAGGAGGAGCAGTGGGCCAAGCTCAGCCTCGCGGTCGAGATCGCGAAGGAAGTGTGGGGGCAGTAAGGCTCCGCCGTTAAGGCTCACCCGTGTCCCGGACGCGCAGCAACGCTCCAGCGTTGCTGCGCAGAGCCGGGACCCATGCTGCTCGACTTGCTGCGCGGAGCTATAGGCCTCAGCTCTGCAGAGCACCGCTGAGAAGCGCTGCGCTGCGTCCGGGCACGAGTCACTTCTCCGCCAGATAGACCCCCACAGAGAGGAGTTCGACCATGGGCACATGCTTGTTCTTCGGGGTCGAGATCACCTTGCCGCGCCTGGCCTTGCCGCGATTGAGCTCGTGCCGCTCGGCGGGCCGTGCCCCTGCACCTCCCACGCGATGATTCCTTCGCAGGCATTGATCATCTTGTCTGCGGCGTCGTGTCCGCCGTGCAGCTCGGCTCGAGCTGATTGCGCGTGCCTACGCGACCGCGGGCGGACCACAGGAGCGCGGCGAGCAGGGCGACCGGGCAGGCGCGCACGGTAAGGAGGCGATCAGAGGAGAAGCGCCAGTTGTTGCTCGGCGGGGCCAGAGTGGGGCGCGGCTCGCGGCCGGAGCAAACTGTGAAGGAGGCGCTTGGATCCGCTATTCCCTCAGTGGGCAGATTTTGCTAGGAGATTGGTCCCAATCCGTCTGCCCACCGATTTCCCACTCATGAAGAACGACGAAATCCTGAGCCAGATCACCGACTTCTGCCGCAAGGCGGACATGGCGGAATCGACGTTCGGCCGGCGCGCGGTGAACGATGGGAAGCTGGTGCACCGCCTGCGCGAGGGAAAGCGCATCACCATCGACACGCTGGAGCGGATCCAGGCCTATATGGCGGCATCGATGGCCGGCGGCGTGCCGCCGCCGCGGGGACTTCAGGTGCCGCCCGAGAAGCGCGATCCACGCGGCAATTTCCGCTTCTTCGAGAACCGCCAGAAATATCTGCTGTTCGTCCACACCTGCAGCGAAAAGCGGGTGATCGCAGACAGGGTTGCCTTGGAGCTGAGCTCCATCCATCCGCGCCCGCCGGCGCTGCGTCTGTTCGACGCCGGCGTCGGCGACGGCACGGTGCTGGCGCGGGTGCTGCGCGCCACGCACCAGCGCTTTCCGCACATGCCGTTCTACGTCGCGGGCAAGGAGCTCAGCCTGGAGGATTTGCGCCTGACGCTGGAGAAGGTGCCGGACCGCATTTTCGAGCACCCGGCATCGGTGTTCGTGTTCACCAACATGTTCTACGCGGAGGCGCCCTGGCTGACCCCGGCATCGCCTGCCGCGGCGGCCGCCACCGTCTGGCACGAGGTGCCGCTCCGCGGCGCTTCATCGGGCGAATTCGAGCAGCAGATCGCGGAGCTGAGGCCGTTTTTGGAGCAGAACTGGCGCGCGGCGATCAGCCCACGCACGGCCATGCCGCTCTACGAGCGGCCGGTGGTCCTCGTGCTCTATCGCGAGGATCACCGGTTCCTGCTCGATTCGACCATTCCGCGGCCAGGCCAGACTGAGGCCAATTTCGACCTCGTCATCGCATCCCAGCCCTATCGGGCCCTGTCATCGGTCAATTTCCGGGCCAAGCGGATCATTGCACCTCTGGCGCGGGCGCTGCGGCCGGGCGGCAGGCTGATCGGTATCCACTCCCATGGGCAGGATCCGGGCATGGAAATGATCCAGGCGATCTGGCCGGGAGAAAATCCTTTCTCAGTCAGCCGTCATGAGCTACTGCGTGCCGTTAAGTATGAACTTGGATCGGTGGGCCGCGACTTAAATTTTAATGCATACGCGGACAATCGTTCGATCTTCAGGTATGATATGGAAGCTCTGCCCAACGAGGTCACCGGCACCATCGGAACCTCGACGGCCTTTGCAGCGTGGAATGCGGCGGTGTATGTCGCTCAGATTGAGGACGACCGATTGACAGAAATGACTCAAAACGGCCGCACTCTGGATGCCGCCAGGGATGTGCTGCGGAAGTACAACGGGCTCTGGTTTCTCGACGAATCCTACGTCATCTCGCGCCGGCGTGATTGACATCATCACAAGTAAACATCGCAAACGCCCGCCGGCTAGCGGCGGAACAAGGGGTTACTGATGCGCGCGTCCTATCTCTTCACCAGCGAGTCCGTGTCCGAGGGCCATCCGGACAAGGTCTGTGACCGGATCTCCGATGAGATCGTCGACCTGTTCTACCGTGAAGGGCCTAAGGCGGGCATCGACCCCTGGCAAATCCGCGCCGCCTGCGAGACGCTCGCGACCACCAACAAGGTGGTGATCGCCGGCGAGACCCGCGGCCCGAAGTCGGTGACCAACGAGCAGATCGAGAGCGTCGTGCGCGGCGCGATCAAGGACATCGGCTACGAGCAGGAAGGCTTCCACTGGAAGACCTGCGACATCGAGATCCTCCTGCATCCGCAATCGGCCGACATCGCCCAGGGCGTCGATGCGCTGCAGCCGGGCGAGGTCAAGGAAGAAGGCGCGGGCGACCAGGGCATCATGTTCGGCTACGCCACCAACGAGACGCCCGATCTGATGCCGGCGCCGATCTTCTACGCCCACAAGATCCTGCGCCTGATCTCGGAAGCCCGCCACTCCGGCAAGGAGAAGGTGCTGGGTCCGGACTCCAAGAGCCAGGTCACCGTGCAGTACGAGAACGGCAAGCCGGTCGGCGTGCGCGAGATCGTCGTGTCGCACCAGCATCTGGTTCCCGACCTCAGCTCGAACCAGGTTCGCGAGATCGTCGAGCCCTATGTGCGCGAGGCGCTGCCGAAGGACTGGATCACCGCGAAGACGATCTGGCACATCAACCCCACCGGCAAGTTCTACATCGGCGGTCCCGACGGCGATTCCGGCCTGACCGGCCGCAAGATCATCGTCGACACCTATGGCGGTGCGGCCCCGCACGGCGGCGGCGCGTTCTCCGGCAAGGATCCGACCAAGGTCGACCGCTCCGCGGCCTATGCTGCGCGCTACGTCGCCAAGAACATCGTCGCCGCCGGTCTTGCCGACCGCTGCACCCTGCAGCTCGCCTACGCCATCGGCGTGGCGCGCCCGCTGTCGATCTACATTGACACCCACGGCACCGGTAAGGTTTCGGAAGACCAGCTCGAGAAGGCCGCCGCCAAGGCGATGGACCTCACCCCGCGCGGCATCCGCACTCATCTCGATCTCAACCGGCCGATCTACGCGCGCACCTCGGCTTACGGCCATTTCGGCCGCACGCCCGACAACGAGGGCGGCTTCTCCTGGGAGAAGACCGACCTCGTCGAGCAGCTCAAGCGCGCGCTCTAATAAACGCGACATCCCGGGGCGCGTACGCGAGCGAACCCGGGATCCTCATCTATCACGTCGAGATTCCGGGTTCGCCTCTTGGAAGTGCCCCGGAATGACGAGTTCAACAACAGGACACTCGCCATGAACGCGAAGCCCGGCTTCACCGATTACATCGTCAAGGACATTTCGCTCGCCGATTTCGGCCGCAAGGAGCTCTCGCTGGCCGAGACCGAGATGCCTGGCCTGATGGCCACCCGCGAGGAGTACGGCCCGAAGCAGCCGCTGAAGGGCGCGCGCATCGCCGGCTCGCTGCACATGACGATCCAGACCGGCGTGTTGATCGAGACGCTCGCCGCGCTCGGCGCCGACATCCGCTGGGTCTCCTGCAACATCTATTCGACGCAGGATCACGCTGCCGCTGCGATCGCCGCCGCCGGCATTCCCGTCTTCGCCGTCAAGGGCGAGACGCTGACCGAGTACTGGGACTACACCGCGAAGCTGTTCGACTGGCACGGCGGCGGTCACCCGAACATGATCCTCGATGACGGCGGTGACGCCACCATGTATGTCCATCTCGGTCTGCGCGCGGAGAACGGCGACACCGCCTTCCTCGACAAGCCCGGCTCCGAGGAAGAGGAAGTATTCTTCGCGCTTCTGAAGAAGCAGCTCAAGGAAAAGCCGAAGGGCTACTTCGCCGGGATCGCCAACAGCATCAAGGGCGTTTCCGAGGAGACCACGACGGGCGTGCATCGTCTCTATGACATGCAGAAGGCAGGCACGCTGCTGTGGCCGGCCATCAACGTCAACGACAGCGTCACCAAGTCGAAGTTCGACAACCTCTATGGCTGCCGTGAATCGCTGGTCGACGGCATCCGCCGCGGCACCGACGTGATGCTGTCGGGCAAGGTAGCGATGGTCGCCGGCTTCGGCGACGTCGGCAAGGGCTCGGCCGCCTCGCTGCGCCAGGCCGGCTGCCGCGTCATGGTCTCCGAGGTTGATCCGATCTGCGCGCTGCAGGCGGCGATGGAAGGCTACGAGGTCGTGACCATGGAAGACGCCGCGCCGCGGGCCGACATCTTCGTCACCGCCACCGGCAACAAGGACATCATCACCATCGAGCACATGCGCGCGATGAAGGATCGCGCCATCGTCTGCAACATCGGCCACTTTGACAACGAGATCCAGATCGCGTCTCTGCGCAATCTGAAGTGGACCAACATCAAGCCGCAGGTCGACGAGATCGAGTTCCCTGACAAGCACCGCATCATCCTGCTGTCGGAGGGCCGCCTCGTGAACCTCGGCAACGCGATGGGCCATCCGTCCTTCGTGATGTCGGCGTCCTTCACCAACCAGACGCTGGCGCAGATCGAGCTGTTCGCCAACAACAAGGACGGCAAGTACGAGAAGAAGGTCTACGTGCTGCCCAAGACGCTCGACGAGAAGGTCGCCCGCCTGCACCTCTCCAAGATCGGCGTCAAGCTCACCGAGCTCCGCAAGGACCAGGCCGACTATATCGGCGTGAAGCAGGAAGGCCCGTACAAATCGGACCACTACCGCTACTGAGCCACCGGTTCGACCAACCATCGACGCAAAGCCCCGGAGCGATCCGGGGCTTTGTTGTTTCGGGGCATGGAATTCAACTCGCTTTGCAGTTGCGGTACGTTGATTGCCGATTGACGGCCAGCAGCGGCAGGCGGACAATCCGCCCCGGCGGAGGAAACCATGCAACAAGAACATTTCGACGTGCTGATCGTCGGCGCCGGGCTATCAGGCATCGGCGCCGGCTATCATCTGCAGACCAAGTGTCCGGCCAAGAGCTACGTCATCCTCGAGGGACGCGATTGCATCGGCGGCACCTGGGACCTCTTCCGCTATCCCGGCATCCGCTCTGACAGCGACATGTTCACCCTCGGCTATTCGTTCAAGCCGTGGACCGATCCGAAGGCGATCGCCGACGGGCCGCAGATCCTGAACTACGTGCGCGAGACTGCTAGCGAGAACGGCATCGACAAGCACATCCGCTTCCACCACCGCGTCAAGCGCGCGGCGTGGTCGACGCCGGATGCGCGCTGGACCGTCGAGGCCGAGCGCATCACGGGCGAGGGCGCGACCGAGCTGGTGCGCTTCACCTGCAACTTTCTATTCATGTGCTCAGGCTATTACAAATACGAAGCGGGCTATACGCCGGAGTTCAAGGGCGCCGCTGATTTCGCCGGCCGCATCGTGCATCCGCAGAAATGGACCGAGGACATCGACTACGCGGGCAAGCGTGTCGTCGTGATCGGCTCGGGCGCGACAGCGGTAACGCTGGTGCCGGAGCTCGCCAAGCAGGCGGAGCAGGTCACCATGCTGCAGCGCTCGCCGACCTATGTGGTGTCGCGGCCGGCGCAGGATCCCGTCGCCAACAAGCTGCGCCGCAACCTGCCGGCGAAGTTCGCCTATCACCTGATCCGCTGGCGCAACGTGATGTGGGGGATGTTCTTCTTCCAGCTCAGCCGGCGCAGGCCGGCGAAGGTGAAGGATCTGATCCTCAAGGGCGTGAGAATCGCGCTCGGCCCGGACTACGACGTCGCGACCCACTTCACGCCGCGCTACAATCCCTGGGACCAGCGGCTGTGCCTCGTGCCCGATGGCGACCTCTTCAAGGCGATCCGCGAGCAGCGCGCCAGCGTCGTCACCAGCGAGATCGAGACCTTCACGCATGATGGCATCCGTCTGAAGGACGGCCGCGAGCTGGCGGCCGACATCATCGTGACGGCGACCGGGCTGGTGCTCCAGGTCGCCGGTGGCCTCGAGGTCAGCGTCGACGGCCGCTCCGTCGATTTCGCCAACACGCTGACCTACAAGGGCATGATGTATGCCGACGTGCCGAACATGGCCTCGGCCTTCGGCTACACCAACGCGTCCTGGACGCTGAAATGCGACCTAACCTGCGAATATGTCTGCCGCCTCATCAATTACATGGACCGGCACAATTTCCGCCAGTGCATGCCGCACAACGATGATCCCACCATCACCGCGCAGCCTTCGCTCGATTTCACCTCGGGCTACGTGCAGCGCTCGATTGCCAAGATGCCGAAGCAGGGCTCGAAGCGGCCCTGGCGGCTCCACCAGAACTACGCGCTTGACATCGTCTCGTTGCGCTTCGGTCGGATCGACGATGGCGTGATGCAGTATTCCTGATCTTGCTACGTAGGATGCCGGGATAGCCTCGCGTTCGCTTGAGACGAATCACGACTTGCGGTAGTATTTCTGCGCTGCAAGAAGTTTATTTCCGACAACGTCTAAGTTCCGCGTCGTTGCCGTTTCAAGGGGAGCGCGGGACATGCACGTCCTTGCCCTGGTCACGCAAAAAGGCGGAAGCGGCAAGAGTACGCTGTCCGTTGGCCTGGCGGTGGCAGCAATGCAGCGAGCTGAGCGCGTCGCTCTCATTGAGGCGGACGCGCAAGGTACGATCTCGAAATGGAAAGAGCGCCGCGATCATCCCTATCCCCGCGTCGAGCGCGTTGCCGATCCTGCCGAGCTCGAACCGTTGATCGCGCGGCTGAAGGCCGAAGGCGTCTGGCTTGCCATCGTCGACACAGCTGCCACGACCAACAGCCTGGCGATGCGCGTCATCGCCTGCGCCGATCTCTGTCTCATCCCGGCGCGCCCGAGCCCGGCCGATATCGAAGCCGCAATTCCTACACTGATCGCCATTCGCAGACTCAACCGCCGATTTGCCTTTATCCTCAATCAGACACCGACGCGAGGGTGCCGGCTGAGCGAAGCTGCCACATCGCTAAGCTCGCTCGGCGTGCTTGCACTCCCGTTTATTGCGCAGCGTAACGATCACCAGGATGCACTCGGAGCAGGGTTGGGCGTGACGGAGTTCGCACCGGCGGGCAAAGCTTCGGACGAAATTGTAAGTTTGTGGGGTTGGATCGCGGCGCACTTGGCCGAGGAGTCGGATGATTATGGGAAAGGCGCGCTCAAAGCTGCCTGCTGACGTTGCACGCACCGGGCGTCGCTCGCTGCTGGAACTGGCGGAGGAAGTGAGCCGTGCGGTCGACGAGGGCTTGGCCATGCCGCAGGGCTCAGTCGCCGTCTTCCCCCAAGATGCGCCGCAGATTGCGCAAGAAGCGCCTGCTCCGATGACTGTTCCGGTACAAGAAGCGGCCAGCGTCATCGTTGCAAGACCTGAACCTTCGAGCGGCACTGATCTCATCGTGGACATGGCTAAGGGATATCAAGCCTGCGCTTTGGACGGCATGAGCGCTACGCTTAACTTCGCCAACGACCTCGCAAAATCACGGCTGGCCAGTGTGACATCAGAGGCCAATGAAACCGTCGTCGTGGAAAGCGATCTCATCGACGCGATTGGGACGGCAGCCGAGTGTCGCACCGTCGTGCTCGAACTGATGAAGGTCAATGCGGGCGCGACCTTGGAGTATGCGCGGGAGCTAGGGCGTGCAAAGACTCTGGCAGAGTTGGTTGAGCTGTCGGGCACGCATGCGCGAAAGCAATGTGAGTTGGTCCTGAAGCAAACCGAGTTGCTGAGGTCGCTTGCTCAAAGCATGACAAAGCCCAGTGCCAGGTGATGCAGCTCGCCTGCGCGAAGGGCGGGACCAAAACCCGAGCGGTCGCCGAGATGGTCGGCGACGAGCGGGCCGACGATCGTGCCGAGGTCATGTCATCCTCTTGCGCTCGACGGCGTGCAGATCATCCTGTCTGCGTGGCGCGGCGGCGGCGGAATTCCTGCACGGGCACGCCGCCCCAGCCCCAATTGTCGGTGTCGACCTCCTCGATCACGACGAAGGTGGACTCGAGCGGCTTGCCGAGCACGTCGCGCAGCAGCTCGCTCGAGCCCTTGATCAGTGCGGCCTTCTCCTCCGCCGTGAGCGACGCTGCACCCGGCGCCGTTCCCTCGCGGGTCACTTGAATGGTGACGATGGGCATTGTCGTTCTCCTCCGCTCAGTGGCCGGCGCTCTGGCCGCCGTCGACATGCAGGATCTCGCCGGTGACAAAGGAGGCGCCCTCGAGATAGAGCACAGCATCGACGATGTCAGACATCTCGCCCATGTGGCCGACCGGGTGCAGCGCGTCGAGCTGCGCGTGCGTCGCGACCGGATGCATCGGCGACTTGATGATGCCGGGCGACACCGCATTCACGCGGATGCCGCGCCTGGCGTATTCGATCGCGAGCGACTTGGTCGCGGCGTTCAGCCCGCCCTTGCTCAGCGAGGCCAGCACCGAGGGCACATTCGAATTGGCCTGATCGACCAGCGTCGTCGTGATCTGGACGACGTGGCCAGACCCCTGCTTCTCCATTTCGGCGATGGCGAGCTGCGTGATGTTGAAGAAGCCCGCGACATTGGTGCCCATAACTGCGGCATAGTCCTCGGCCGTGTACTGGGTAAACGGTTTTGCGACGAAGATGCCCGCGTTGTTGACCAGCGTGTCGACTCGGCCGAAGCGGGCGATCGCTTGCGACACCACGCGCTCTGCGGTGGACCGCTCGGCGATGTCGCCTGCAACGGCGAGGACGTCGTCGTCACCCGACGGCTTGATGGAGCGCGCCGTTGCGACGACGCGATAGTTGCGATCGCGAAAACCCTGGACCAGGGCGGCGCCGATACCCTGCGATGCACCGGTGATGATGGCGACCTTCTGCTCGATACCCATGACGGGCTCCTGTTGTTGGCTTGAAAACCTGCGCCAGCGGCGGCTGGCTTGGGCGTTGAGGTACGCTGCGGCAGCTTGCTTGCGAATATCCGCTGCCCGGCAGACACTCTTTCGCGACGCGAACGAATGCCGGATCGATCCTTGCGGAGGTTGTCGCAGCCGGCGCAAACGCCTAGCTTTCAGCCGAAATCTCAGGGGGCTGCGGCGAGCGCATGGATCGTCTGGACGCGATGAAGGTGTTTGTCCTTGCGGTGGACGAGGGCAGCTTGGCTGCCGCAGGACGCAAGCTCGGCCGATCGCCGGCTGCGGTGAGCCGCGCCATCGCCTTTCTGGAGCAGCGGGTCGGCGCCGAGCTGCTGCACCGGACGACACGCTCGATCAAGCTGAGCGAGGAAGGCGAGCGTTATGTCGCGATCTGCCGCCGCGTGCTCACCGATCTGGAGGAGGCCGAGGACATCGCGGCCGGACCGCGCACGGCTCCGCGTGGTCTGCTCACGATCACCGCTCCGGTGGTCTCCGGCGAGATGGTACTGCGGCCGATCCTCGACGCGTTTCTCGACGCCTATCCGACCGTATCGGCAAAACTCCTGCTGTTCGACCGTGCGGTCAATCTGATCGAGGAAGGCGTCGATATCGCGCTTCGCATCGGTCCGCTGGCGGATTCGGCGATGGTGGCGATGCGGGTCGGCGGGATCAGCCGCGTCGTGGTGGCAGCTCCCCGCTACCTGAAACAACATCCGCGCATCACCGAGCCGGGCGATCTCGCCAAACACCAGATCGTCGCGATGGCGCATCTGCCCAATTCCTGGACCTTTGCGCCGCAGCCGGGCTCATCGGCGCCGCGCACCGTGCAGTTCACCCCGCGGCTCGTCGTCAACAGCACCTATGCGGCAGTGGCCTCCACTGTGGCCGGGCGCGGCGTGGCGCGGATGTATTCGTACCAAGTGGCCGAGCAGGTCTCGCGCCGCGAGCTCGAGATCGTGCTGGCGGACGACGAGGATCCGGAGATGCCGGCGCATCTGATCTGCCCGCAGGGCCGGCTTTCGGTGCCCAAGGTGCGCGCCTTCACCGACTTCGCCGTGCCCCGGCTGAAGAAGCAGTTTGCGCTGCTGAAGCAGAGCACCAAGGCGCGTTGAGCCGCTTCATGCCCCCGCAATGCGCGTTTTCGCGTATACGGCGGGGCGGCTGAATCGGCGATGGTTCCTGAACGGTTAACGCCGATTTAACGGATGAGTCCTACCCTGTCTCGGCCGGGGTTACTCGCAAGGCCGAGGTGAGCCCAATGGAA
The DNA here is from genome assembly GCF_020193895.1 of Bradyrhizobium sp. NBAIM14. NCBI lineage: Bacteria > Pseudomonadati > Pseudomonadota > Alphaproteobacteria > Hyphomicrobiales > Nitrobacteraceae > Bradyrhizobium > Bradyrhizobium sp. NBAIM14. The sequence continues at coordinate 53,900 of NZ_JADYVQ010000018.1, forward strand.
GCCCAGAGAATAGCGGTCGACGCCGTCGTCGCGCTGACCGATTGCGACCGCGACGCCGTCATCGCCTTCATCCGCCGCCTCTATCTCGCCGGCGTCACCGACCCCAAGCGCCTGACCTTCAAGGGCCTGCAGGCGCTGTCGCGGGCTTGATTCGGCTCGTTTCGGCCGGTTTGGACCCCAGTCCATCCCCTTGCTCTCCCCGGCGTGATTGCAACCCAGCGGTGAATATCTTGCCGCTCCGGCCGGGTCGGGCTACACGACACCCCGGCTGGGTCACTTGGGGATTGGGGAAATGTTGAAACAGCTTTTTGCGCCGCAGCTCGTCATTTTGTACGTGCTTGCGGCTTCGACGATTTACGTCCACTTCCGCGGCAAGCAGCGGCTGCGCTTCGCGCGCCAGCTCGGCGATCACTCGACCTATCTCGCACCTTACAATGTGCTGATGTATGCGGGCTCGGCGGTGCCGAACAAGCCGGTGATCTCGGTCGATCAGTTTCCGGAGCTGAAGCCCCTCCGCGAGAACTGGGAGACCATCCGCGACGAAGCTGTGCGCCTGTTCGATGAAGGTTTTATCCGCGCGGCGGCGAAGAACAACGATTGGGGCTTCTACTCGTTCTTCAAGAGCGGCTGGAAGCGGTTCTACCTGAAATGGTACGACGACTTCCTGCCGTCGGCGAACACGCTGTGCCCGAAGACGGTGGAGCTACTCAAATCGATCCCGAGCGTGCATGGCGCGATGTTCGCGATGCTGCCGCCCGGTGGCAAGCTCGGCGCTCACCGTGATCCCTTCGCCGGGTCTCTGCGCTATCACCTCGGCCTGGTCACGCCGAACTCGAACAAGTGCCGGATCCTCGTCGATGGCGTCGAATGCGTCTGGCGTGATGGCGAGGCCTTCATGTTCGACGAGACCTTCATCCACAGCGCCGAGAATGCGACCGACGTCAACCGCATCATCCTGTTCTGCGATGTCGAGCGCCCGATGAAGTACGGCTTCATGACCGCGATCAACCGCTGGGTCAGCCATCACATCGTCAAGGCGTCGGCGACCCAGAATGTCGACGGTGAGCACGTCGGCGTGCTCAACAAGGTGTTCGGCAAGCTCTACGAGATCCACCTCGCCAGCCGCAAGGTGAAGGAGTGGAACCGCAACGTCTACTACACGCTCAAATACTCGCTGACGGCCTTGATCCTCGGCCTGATCGTGTATTCGGCACTGAATTGAGGCAAATGCGCGGGGCGGATCAGCGAAGCTTGGTCGGCCGTTGCCTCATCTCGATCCGCCCTAGCGCGATCGTCTGATCTCGGTCGGCATTGTCTAGTGATGGTGCTTGTGCTTGTGCCCTGCGGAGCCGTCGGGACGCTGATAGCCTCGTAACTCTGCATATCGCTGCATCTGGCTTTTATCGAGCACGGCAGCGGTTGATAGGTGGTATTTGAGGTGGCTCTCGCGGAGCTGCCCCTGAGTTTCGGCAATGGCGCCAATGCTGGTCTTGAGCGCTTCCGATGTGACCCTACGGGAAGAGAAGAGGTCTTCCAGCGCTCTCTCTTGCTCGACGAGCTTGTTACCCAGCGGAACGGCTTCCTGTTTCATGGCATCGAACAGCCGTTGAACCTCGGCGCGCTGATCGGCGGTCAGGCCGAGACGATCACTGAGCTCGAGGACGTGGCTGGGACCGGGATATCCATTGAGCTCCGCAGCGAGAGCCAGGCCCATACCGCGTCCGGCGCGGAGATCGTCGATCTGTTGCTGTGACAGCGCCTTGATGGGGCGCTTCTCAAGGCCGGCATAGGGTTGACTGGACTGCGCGCCGGCTGTGCTGCCCGTGAGGAGGAGGGAGGCTGCAAGCAGAAGGACGCGGTTCATGAATCTGGCTCCCACCAAATGGAGCCGGCCGATGTCGAAGCATCGAACCCGGCTGTGACGTGACACCTGTCGCGATCGAGTGATCCCGGAGCACAAATCTTGCTGGATCGTCCGGCCCATGGCAACAAAGATCGCCGTGATTGAGTTGCAGAATGTGGAGCAGGTGATGGCCTCTTTGCCGACCGCGAATACTGAGATCACGCAGTTCTTCCGCCGATGGCTGGACACCTTCGCGGGTTATGTCCGAGAGGTCGATTACGCCTCGGCGCGGCCGCTCTTCGATCCGGACGTGCTCGCCTTCGGCACCCATAGCGACGTCATCCCCGGCCTCGATCAATGGGTCAAAACCCAATGGGACAATGTCTGGCCGAAGACGACCGACTTCCGTTTCGTCCTCGATCAGACCTCCGTTCTGGCATCACCGGACGGTATGATGGCAACCGTCGTCGCGCCGTGGACGAGCACGGGCTATCATCCCGATGGCAGCACGTTCGCGCGCCCAGGCCGCGCGACGATGGTGTTTTCGAGGAACGGCGATGGCTGGCTGTGCGTGCATTCGCACATGTCGCTCAATCGCGGTGTGCCGCAGGCGAGCCACGCCAATCGGCCGGTAAAGGCCTGGTAGCTCGACCGCGTGCACGATCGACATGCAAAAGGCCCCATTCCGGGGCCTTTTGAGTTCGAGCTGCAGCGAGCCTTATTCCGGCTGGCCGATGCTGACCTTCAGCGTGCCGATGCCGTCGACGCCGCATTCGAGCTTGTCGCCAGGCTGGAGCTGCGACACGCCGGCGGGCGTGCCGGTCATGATGATGTCGCCGGCGGCGAGCTTCACCTGCTGGGAGAGCTGCCAGATGATCTCGGGCACGTTCCAGATCAACTCGGTGAGGTCGCCCTTCTGCGCTTCCTTGCCGTTGACCGTCAGCCAGATCTTGCCCTTGGAGGGATGGCCGATCTTCGAGGCCGGCTGCAGCGCGGAGCAGGGCGCCGAATAGTCGAACGACTTGCCGATCTCCCACGGGCGCTCCTTCTTGCGCGAGGCGATCTGGAGATCGCGCCGGGTGAGGTCGATGCCGACGGCGTAGCCGTAGACGTGGTCCAGAGCCTTGTCGGCGGGAATGTTCAGTCCACCGCTCTTCATCGCGACGACCAGCTCGACCTCGTGATGCAGATCCTTGGTCAGAGGCGGATAGGGAATGGTGGCGCCGTCGGGCACCAGCATGTCGGCATGCTTGGCGAAGAAGAACGGCGGGGCGCGCTCGTCATTGCCCATCTCGCGGATGTGCTCGAGATAGTTGCGGCCGACGCACCAGATGCGGCGTACCGGATAACGGCCGCTCTCGCCGACGACGGGAAGCGAAGCCTGGGGCGGAAGCGGGATGACGTAGGAGGCGGCGTTCATGCGGGTCTCGCTGCTCTTGAGGTGGAACGAACTCTATGCGGTTGCGCTGATCGGCGCCAGAGTGCCGGCGTCGTGATGCTGCAGGCGGAAGAACGAGGCATAGCGGCCGCCGCGACGGAGCAGCTCGTCATGGCGGCCCTGCTCGACGATCTCGCCGCCTTCGACCACCAGGATGCTGTCTGCGTGCTTGATGGTGTGCAGGCGGTGCGCGATCACGATGGTGGTGCGGTTCTGGCAGAGATGCTCGATCGCCTCCTGCACCTGCCGCTCGGATTCGGAATCGAGCGCGGCAGTGGCTTCGTCCAGGAGGATGATCGGCGCGTTCTTGAGCAGCGCGCGCGCGACCGCAATGCGCTGGCGCTGTCCGCCCGAGAGCTGGGTGCCGTGCTCGCCGACGGGCGTGTCGTAGCCGAGCGGAAAGCCCGTGATGAAGTCGTGCGCGCAGGCCGCCTTCGCCGCCTCGACGATCTCGTCCTCGCTGGCGTCCGGCTTGCCGAAGGCGATGTTGTTGCGGATGGTGTCGCGGAACAGATAGACGTCCTGGCCGACATAGGCGGTCTGGGCGCGCAGCGATTTGCGCGAGACCGACGAGATCGGCTGGCCGTCGATCACGATGTCGCCCTGCGTCACCTCGTAGAAGCGCAGGAGCAGGCCCAGCACGGTCGACTTGCCGCCGCCGGAGGGGCCGACCAGCGCAGTCACCTTGCCGGGCTCCGCGACGAAGCTCATCCGGTTGAGCACCGTCTCGCCCGAGCGATAGGAGAAACTGACATCGCGCAGCTCGATACGGGCATCTGTCAGCTTCAGCGCCGGCTTGTCATCGTCGGACTGCTCGCTCGCGGGGCTGTCGACGACCTCGAGCAGCATACGGGCGCCGACGAGCTGGCTGTTGAGATCGATGTTGAGCCGGGCCAGCCGCTTGGCCGGCTCGGTCGCCATCAGGAATGCGGTCATGAAGGAGAAGAACGCGCCGGGCGTGGCGTTCAGCGCGACCACGGCATAGCCGCCATACATCAGGCAGCCCGCGACGGCGAAGCCGCCCAGCATCTCCATCAGCGGGTTGGAGCGGTTGGCGACGCGGGCCATCTTGTTGGCGTTGCGCTCAACGACCGCGATGTTCTCGTCGATGCGCTTCTGCATGGTCTCTTCGAGCGTGAACGCCTTGACGGTGCGGATGCCCTGCAGCGATTCCTGCATCGTCTCCATGATGTCGGCGGTGCCGGTGAACTGGTTGAAGGCGAGGCCCTTGATGCGCTTGACCAGCTTGCGCAGCACCAGCATCGCCGGGGGCACTGCGACGAGGCCGATGAACGACATCAGCGGATCCTGCCACACCATCACGCCGATCATGGCGAGCAGCATCAGGAGGTCGCGCCCGACGGCGTTGACCAGCATGTTGAGCACGTCCGTGATCGACTTGGCGCCGGCGGTCAGCCGCGCGAGGAATTCGGAGGAGTGCCGCTCGGAAAAGAAGCCGACGCTCTCGCGCATCAGCTTGGCGAACAGCTGGCGCTGGTTGGTGGCGAGGATGGCGTTGCTGATCTTGGTCAGGATCACCATGTGGCCGTAGGTCGCCACGCCTTTGATGAAGAGCAGAACGACCGTGATCCCCGAAAACATCGCGATGCCCGGGATGTTCTTGTCGACATAGGCCTGGTTGATGACCTGGCCGAGCACGTAGGTCGCGCCTGCGGTCGCACCGGCCGCCAGCGCCATCAGCGCGAAGGCCACGAGGTAGCGCCGCCAGTAGATGATTCCCTGTTCCGTGATCAGGCGGCGAATCAGGACCGCTGCCGCGTAGGGATCGTCGGTGATTTTCTTTGGAAACTGGGCCATCCGGTGTCCATTGACGGCGCAGGACAAAAGCCTGCCCGCGCGTCAGGGATCGATGGGCCTCTGTGCCCGCTCAAGCCGGGTTTTTCAAGCCCAATTAAGGGCTTGCGCTTGGGATGATTCTAGGCGGAGGCGGCGTGGCGGAGCTCGCCGTGGCGCTCGCGGAACAACTTGTCCTCCCAGGCCAGCGCATGGGCTGCGATGGTCTCGAGGTCGTCGTATTGCGGCCGCCAGTCGAGCAGGCTGCGGATGCGGCTGGTGTCGGCGACCATGGTCATGATGTCGCCAGGTCGGCGCGGGGCGTATTGCACGGCGAAGCTGCGGCCCGAAACCCGGCGCACCGCGTCGATGGTCTCCAGCACCGAATAGCCGCGGCCATAGCCGCAATTGAGCGTGGACGAGGCGCCGCCATTGCGCAGATAAGCGAGTGCCGAGCGATGGGCCTGCGACAGGTCCGTGACGTGGATGAAGTCGCGGATGCAGCTGCCGTCCGGGGTCGGATAGTCGGTGCCGAACACGTCGATCTTGGCGCGCTGGCCGGTGGCGGCTTCCACCGCGATCTTGAGCAGGTGCGTGGCGCCGACGGTGGCTAGCCCAATGCGCGCCTGGGGATCGGCGCCGGCGACATTGAAGTAACGCAAGGTCACGTATTGCATGCCGTAGGCGGCAGCGACGTCGTGCAGCATGATCTCGGTCATCAGCTTCGAGGAGCCGTAAGGCGACAGCGGCCGCGTCGGCGCATGCTCGGGCACCGGCACCTGATCCGGATTGCCGTAGACCGCAGCGGTCGAGGAAAAGATGAAACGGCCAATGCCGCGCTTGACCGCGACGTTGAGCAGGTTGCGCGCGGTGGTGAAGTTGTTGCGGTAATAGCCGAGCGGATCGCGCATCGAATCCGGCACGACGACCGAGCCTGCGAAATGGATGATGCTCTCGATGTCGTGCTGGGCGATCACGCCTTCGAGCAGGTTCTCGTCGCCGGCGTCTCCAATGAACAGCGGCACGCCTTCGGGCAGGTAGGCCGAGAAACCCGTGGAGAGATCGTCGATCACGACGACGTCCTCGCCGGCTTCCGCCAGCGCCAGGACCGTGTGACTTCCGATATAGCCGGCGCCGCCGGTGACTAGCACAGTCATGATCTCACCCGTCTTCCATCAACGCGCAAGGCTAGCGCTTGCGTGGTGAAGAGGGGGTATCGGCACAGCTGAACTGGTCACTATGCTTAATGTTGCGTATAGGGACTTTGCGAAATGGAGTGTGACGTGGCGGGTTTCCCCGGCGATCTCGAATTGATCGTGCCAAATCTGCACAGGCGCTATTCCGGGGTCACCGCGACCAACCGGATGGTGGCGCCGCGGCTGGCAAAGCTGTACCGCGCCGCCTGGTTCGGCTCGGACGCGCCGGCGGGGATCGCGCGCCTGAGCATCGGAGATCTCCTCAAGCTCTGGCGCCGCAAGCGGTCTGTGATCTGGCATGCGCGCCGCAACAACGAGATGATCGCGGGCGTTGGCTTGCGCGCGCTCGGCTGGCCGCTCAAGCTCGTGTTCACCTCGGCGGCGCAGCGGCACCATAGCTGGATCACGCGCTGGCTGATCCGGCGCATGGACGCGATCATCGCAACGTCAGATCTCTCGGCCTCGTTCCTGAAGGTGAAGGCGACGGTGATCCCGCACGGCGTCGACACCGACGTCTACGCGCCGTCCGCCGATCGCGCTGCGGCTTTCGCGGAAGCCGCGCTGCCCGGCCGTTACGCCATCGGCTGCTTCGGTCGCGTCCGTGCGCAGAAGGGCACCGATCTGTTCGTCGATGCGATGTGCCGTCTGCTGCCGCGTTATCCGGATTTCACTGCTGTCATCGTCGGGCAGGTCACGGCCGAGCAGACGCCCTTTGCCAACGACCTGAAGAAGCGCATCGAAGCAGCAAACCTGCAATCGCGCGTCGTCATCACCGGCGAGCTGCCGATCGAAGCAGTGCAGCGCTGGTATCAGCGCCTGACCATCTACGCCTTCACCTCGCGCAACGAAGGCTTTGGGCTGACGCTGATCGAGGCGATGGCGGCGGGCAGCGCGCTCGTGGCCGCGCGCGCCGGCGCGGCGGAGCTCGTCGTTGAGGATGGTGTCACCGGCGTGCTGATCCCGACGGGAGATGCCGACGCGCTCGCTGCGGCGCTCGAGCCGCTGATGCGTGATGTGGCCGTGGCGACCGCGATGGGCGAGCGCGGGCGGGCGCGGGTGCTCGAGAAGTTCAGCCTCGATGCCGAGGCGGCGCGGATCGGCGCGGTCTATCGGCCGCTGCTCTGAGGCCGTTTTCGCCTGTCGCAAACAAAACCGCGAAAACAACCCCATGCACAGTAGCCCGGGTCAGCAAAATCAAGGAGTTGGCGGAGAGTTCGAGAGATTGCGGATTTTTCGAACGAATTTTGACTCGTCGGGCAAAACAGTGGCAGGATGTCATCATCGGCCCGAGCCACGATCGCCTCAGTTCGTCACCCGCTTCCCGCTTCCCCCAGCACCCTCTCCGCAATCCCCACCACCTCGCTTGCCGCAATATTCCGCATGCAGCGGTGGTCGTTCACCTTGCAGACCGTGCTCTGGCAGGGCTGGCAGGACAGCTTTTCCTTGTCCTGCACCAGTGTCGCGGCGAGGCCGTTCAGCGGGGCCCAGAGATAGGGGCTGGTGGGACCGAAGATGCCCATGGTCGGCGTGCCCAGGGCGGCTGCGATGTGCATCAGGCCGGAATCGTTGGAGATGGCAACGCCGGCGGCGGCCATGGCGAGGATGCCGTTGCGCAAGTCCGAGCCGGTGAGATCGCGGACGCCCGGGCCGCCGGCGGCGACGATCTCCTGGGCGAGCTCCTTTTCGGCGGGACCGCCGACCACCCAGACCTCGAGGCCGCGCTCGACCAGCAGGCGGGCGGCTTCGGGATAAGAGGTCCAGCGCTTGGAGACGCCGACCGAGCCCGGGGCGAGTGCCACCGCGGCGCCGGCACCGAGACCATTGGCCTCGCGCCACCGGGCGATCTCCTCGGCCGGGACGCGCAGTTGCGGTACCGGCCATTCCGCGGGCAGGGGCGCGCCGTCGGGCTGGGCGAGGGCGGCGTTCTTGTCGATGAAGCGGGGCAGCTTCTTCTCACCCCAGCGCCAGCGGTTGAGCAGGCCGAACCGGAACTCGCCGACGAAGCCGATCCGTTCAGGAATACCGGCGAGTGCCGGCGCGATGGCCGCTTTCCAGGTCCGGGGCAGCACCAGGGCAGTGCCGTAATTCTGTTTCCGCAGCAGCCCTGCCAAGCCGAACTGGCGTGCGACGGCCAGCCGGCTGCGCGGCATATCCCAAACGATGCCGGCGCGCACCCCGGGCATGTAGTCCACCAGCGGGGCGCACAGGGAGGTGGTGAGGAGATCGACCGGCCGGTTCGGCCAGCGCTCCTTCAGGACCCGCACGACGGTGTGATTCCGCACGAAATCGCCGATCCACATGTAGGGGACGATCAGGATCGGGCGTGTGTCGCTCCGATCTGCATCACTACCAAGTTGCGAATCAATATTCATTCGTTATGAGGGCCGAACACGTGCCGATATGGCGGCTCGGTTAGCCGCTCCGGGCCGGCAGGTAAAGGCGGCAGAAGAGCAATCCCAAAACAGCTTACACTTTGGCGGATCATGCGCTAGGGCAGGATCGGGCACCTAAAATCGGGCAGGTAGGTGGAATGTTGCTGGTGACCGGCGGGGCCGGTTTTATCGGATCGAATGTCGTGGCCGCGCTGAACGAGGCCGGTCGCAGCGACGTCGTGATCTGCGATCTCCTCGGAACCGAAGGCAAATGGCGCAATCTCGCCAAGCGGCAGCTTGTGGATATCGTTCCCCCGACCGAGCTGATGGACTGGCTGAAGGGCCGCAAGCTGGAGGCCATGATCCATCTCGGGGCGATTTCCGCGACCACGGCGACCGACGGTGATCTCGTCGTCGAGACCAATTTCCGCCTGTCGATGCGCCTGCTGGACTGGTGCACGATGAATGCCGTGCCGTTCATCTACGCGTCCTCGGCGGCGACCTATGGCGACGGCACGGAAGGCTTCGACGACGATTCCTCGCTGCCGGCGCTGAAGAAGTTGCGGCCTATGAATCTCTACGGCTGGAGCAAGCACCTGTTCGATCTCGCTGTCGCCGAACGTGTGGCGCGCGGCGATCGGCTCCCGCCGCAATGGGCCGGCCTGAAATTCTTCAACGTGTTCGGGCCGAACGAATATCACAAAGGCTCGATGATGAGCGTGCTGGCGCGGCGCTTCGACGACGTCAGGGCAGGCCGCGTCGTGCAGCTGTTCAAGTCGCATCGCGAGGGCATCGAGGACGGCGATCAGCGTCGCGATTTCATCTATGTCGACGATGTCGTGCGCGTGGTCCTTTGGCTGCTCGCGACGCCGTCGGCGTCCGGCCTGTTCAACGTCGGCACCGGCAAGGCGCGCAGCTTCAAGGACCTCATGCTGGCTGCCTATGCGGCGCTCGGCACCAGGCCCAACATCGAATACATCGACATGCCCGAGCAGATCCGGGACAGCTACCAGTATTTCACCCAGAGCGAGGTCGATCGTCTGCTCCGCGCCGGCTATAACGGCGGCTTCACGACGCTCGAGGACGCGGTGAAGGCCTATGTCGGGGATTATCTCGACCGGCCCGACCGCTTTCGCTGAGGCCTTTCGACCATGCCGACGCCCATTCTCGATTTCGATGCCCTCGCGCAAGCCATCTCAGGCCGTACGGTGCTGTGCATCGGCGACATCATGCTGGACGAGTTCGTCTACGGCGAGGTGTCGCGGATCTCGCCGGAAGCGCCGGCGCCCGTCATCGCCGCCCAGCGCAGCGAGATCCACGTCGGCGGCGCCGGCAACGTCGCGCGCAACGTCGCTTCGCTCGGCGCGCGCTGCATCTTCGTCGGCCTCGTCGGCGACGACGACGCCGGCACGCGGCTCGAGGCCGCGCTCAATGATCAAGCCGGCATCGAGAGCGTGCTGGTGCGCGACGCCTCGCGGCCGACCACGCGAAAAGTCCGCTTCGTCTCCGAACATTTTTCCACGCACATGCTGCGCGCGGATTGGGAGCAGGCGCTGGCTGCGTCCGACGAGATCGAAACGAAGTTGATCGACGCGATCCTGCCGCAGATCGCGCGCGCCGATATCGTGCTGCTGTCCGATTATGCCAAGGGCGTGCTGACGGCGCGCGTGATCCGCCACACCATCGATGCCGCGCGCAAACTCGGCAAGCCCGTCATCGTCGATCCCAAGAGCCTGAACTGGGCGATCTATCGCGGCGCGACGCTGCTCACGCCCAACCGCAAGGAATTCTCGGAAGCGACCCGCAGCCGCGCCGACACGGTGCAGAGCATCGTCGAGGTCAGCGAGGACGTGATGCGGCTCGCCGACTGCGAGGCGATCCTGGTCACCCAGGGCGAGCACGGCATGACCTTGGTGCCGCGGAATGGCGGCGCCGTCCACGTGCCGGCCGTCCCGGTGAAGGTGCGCGACGTCTCGGGCGCCGGTGACACCGTCGCCGCTGCGGTTGCGGTGTCGCTCGCGGCCGGCGCGGACTGGGACACGGCACTGCGCATGGCCAACGCCGCCGCCGCCGTCGCGGTCGGCAAGCAGGGCACCGCCAGCGTCAGCGCGGCCGAGCTGCGACGCAAGATCCTGCCGCATGCCACGCTCGCGGCCGAAGAGAAGATCGTGCTCGACCCGGCCGGACTCGACGCGCAGCTCGCCGAATGGAAAAGGCAGGGCCTGCGCGTCGGCTTCACCAACGGCTGTTTCGACATCCTTCATCCCGGCCACGTCAAGGTGCTGACCGCGGCGCGCGCCGCCTGCGACCGCCTGATCGTGGGGCTCAACAGCGACGCCTCGGTGCGGCGGCTGAAAGGTGCCGATCGTCCGGTCCAGGACGAGCGCGCGCGTGCCGAGGTGCTCGCCGCACTGGAGGCCGTCGATCTCGTCGTCATCTTCACTGAGGACACGCCGATCGACCTGATCACCAGGATCAACCCCGGCGTGCTGGTGAAGGGCGGCGATTACACACGCGAACAGGTCGTCGGCCATGAGGTGGTCGAGGCCGCGGGCGGGGCGGTCGTGCTGGTCGACATTCTCCAGGGCTTCAGCACGACGGCGCTGGTTCATCGCGCCCGGGGAGGGGGCAAGTGACGGCGCTCGCACGCGAGACCCCCGGCCAGATGTTGCGGCGGCGCCTGCGCAGTCCGGCGGCCTGGCGTGAAACAGTCGATCTGTTTGCGATCCTGACTGCGGCCTCGCTGCCCTGGTCGACATCGCTTGCGGGGATCTTCAACGCGCTGATGCTGATCTGCATGGTGCCGTTCCTCGATCTACGCGACTTCCTGCAGTCCTTGAAGCGTCCGATCTGCATTGCGCCGATCGCGCTGGTCGTTCTCGCGCTGCTGGGGACGCTATGGTCGGACGCGGCCTGGGGTGCGCGCTTCTACGCGGTCAATCCGACCGTCAAGCTGCTCGTGCTGCCGGTCCTGCTCTATCATTTCGAGCGCTCGCCGCGTGGCCACTGGATATTCATCGCTTTCCTGGTGTCCTGCGCCTTGCTGTCGGTGATGTCCTGGCTGGTCGCCTTCTACCCGAACCTCGCGCTCAAGACCGATCCGCCCGAGCGCGGCATCTTCGTCAAGAACTACATTGACCAGAGCCAGGAATTCGCGCTTTGCGCGGTGGCGCTCGCCTATCCGATCGTGATGCTGTTGCGCGAGAAGCGATACTGGTTCGCCGCGTTGCTGACGGCGCTGGCGCTTAGCTTCTTCATCAATATGACCTTCGTGGTGGTGTCGCGCACCGCGCTCGTCACCATTCCGATCATGTTCGGCGTGTTTGCACTGCTTCACCTCAAATGGCGCAGCATCGCGATCATCTCCGGCGCGCTGCTCGTCGGCGCCGTTCTCGCCTGGCAGGCCTCGCCGCAATTGCGCCACACCGCCGAGAGGTTTACCACCGATTACACCGGCTATGTGGAACGGGGCGAGGCAACCTCCATGGGCATGCGGCTCGAGTTCTGGCGGAAGTCGCTCGGCTTCTTCGCGGAGGCGCCGATCCTGGGGCACGGCACCGGTTCGACCCGCGGGTTGTTCGAACGCGTCGCGACGCCCGCCGGTCAGGGGCGGGCGTCAGCCGAGGTGATCGGCAACCCGCACAACCAGACGCTGAACGTTGCGGTGCAATGGGGCGCGATCGGTGTCGCCATTCTCTACGCGATTTGGATATTGCATCTGCGGTTGTTTCGCGGCGACGGGATTGCCAATTGGATCGGACTCCTAGTCGTGGTGCAGAATGTCTTTACCTCGCTGTTCAACTCGCATCTGTTCGACTTCCACGAGGGCTGGATGTACGTCATTGGCGTCGGCGTCGCCGGCGGAATGGTGATCCGGGAACAACAGCTCGGGGCGAAGATGAGGGAAGCCGGTTCCTGAGGGGCCACGCGGCTGGCAAGTCTTGTCGAGATGGGCTATCAGCGCGGTCAAGTTGCATTTAACTGGGTTTTCATCGGTCGGCGGATGACGCGACTTTCGCATCTCACCTCGCGCAATTTCCTGATCGCGCTCCACGACCTGCTGGCGACCACGGCGGCGCTTTTTGCCGCCTTCTATCTGCGATTCGAGGGTGGCGACGATTTCTACGCTCGATTGCCGCTGCTGTTCCAGATCCTGCCCTACTTCCTCGCCTTCAGCGTGGTCGTGTTCTTCCTCTGCAATCTGACCACGACGAAATGGCGTTTCATCTCGCTGCCTGACGCGCTGAACATCATTCGCGCGGCGACCGTGCTCACGGTTGCGCTGCTCGTGCTCGACTACATCCTCGTTGCCCCCAACGTTCGGGGCGCCTTCTTTCTCGGCAAGGTGACGATCGTCCTCTACTGGTTTCTCGAGATCTTCTTCCTCAGCGCGCTGCGCATGGCGTACCGCTACTTCCGCTATACGCGGGTGCGGCGTCACGCGAGGGGCGGGGAGGCCGCGCCGACGCTGCTGATCGGCCGCGCCGCGGATGCCGAAGTGCTGCTGCGCGGCATCGAGAGCGGAGCGATCAAGCGCATCTGGCCGATCGGCGTCTTGTCACCATCGCCTGCCGATCGGGGCCAGCTCATTCGCAACGTGCCGGTGCTGGGCGGCATCGACGACGTCGAGGATGTGATCTCGGATTTCGCCAAGCGCGACAAGCCCATCGCGCGCCTCATCATGACACCATCGGCTTTCGAGCCGGAGTCGCATCCGGAATCGATCCTGATGCGGGCGCGCAAACTGGGTGTGATCGTGAGCCGGATGCCCTCGCTGGAGAGCGGCGATACGCCAAGGCTCACGGCGGTTGCGGTCGAGGACCTCCTGCTGCGTCCGAGCGAGAAGATCGACTATGCGCGCCTGGAGGCCTTGATCAGGAGCAAGGCCGTGATCGTCACCGGCGGCGGCGGCTCGATCGGATCCGAGATCTGCGAGCGTGTGGTCGCCTTCGGCGCGGCACGTCTCTTGATCGTGGAAAATTCCGAGCCGGCTCTCTACGCGGTCACCGAGGCGCTGGCCGCGCGTGGTGCCACAGCACAGATCGAAGGCCGGATTGCCGACATTCGCGACCGCGAGCGCGTCATGCGCCTGATGGCCGAGTTCAAGCCCGACATCGTCTTCCATGCCGCGGCGCTCAAGCACGTGCCGATCCTCGAGCGCGATTGGAGTGAGGGCGTCAAAACCAACATCTTCGGTTCCATCAACGTCGCGGACGCCGCCGTTGCCGCCGGCGCCGAGGCGATGGTGATGATCTCTACGGACAAGGCAATCGAGCCGGTGTCGATGCTCGGCCTCACCAAGCGCTTTGCCGAAATGTACTGCCAGGCGCTCGATCGCGACCTCGCAGCCGGAGCGAGCGGCAGCAAGCCGCCGATGCGGCTGATCTCGGTCCGGTTTGGCAACGTGCTGGCCTCGAACGGGTCGGTGGTGCCGAAGTTCAAGGCCCAGATCGAGGCCGGCGGGCCGGTGACGGTAACTCATCCCGACATGGTCCGTTACTTCATGACCATCCGCGAGGCCTGCGATCTCGTCATCACCGCGGCGACGCATGCGCTTGGGACGCAGCGTCCCGACGTCTCGGTCTACGTGCTCAACATGGGCCAGCCGGTGAAGATCGTCGATCTCGCCGAGCGCATGATCCGCCTGTCCGGGCTGCAGCCGGGCTACGACATCGAGATCGTGTTCACCGGCATGCGGCCGGGCGAGCGCCTGCACGAGATCCTTTTTGCCTCGGAGGAGCCGACCCGCGAGATCGGCGTGCCCGGCATCATGGCCGCGCAGCCGAACGAGCCGCCGATGCAGACGCTGCGCAAATGGAATGCGGCGCTTGAGCAGGCGATCGCGCGCGACGATCGCGCCACCATCAGGACCATCCTGAAGGATGCCGTGCCGGAATTTGGATCCACGGCGGCCTGACCATTGTTGCGCAATCCAGCGCTCGGGGAGCGACGATGAGCGAACGCAAACCGGTCGTGCTGGTGACGGGAGCGAGCGGCTTCATCGGCCGTCACCTCGGGCAGGCGCTGGTGCGCAAGGGATGGTCGGTCCGCCCCGTCGTCCGCAAGCGTCAGGGCATCGACGGCGAGGTCGTGATCGAATCGATCGGCCCCGACACCGATTGGCGGGCCGCGCTCGAGGGGGTGGAGGCGGTCGTCCACCTTGCCGCGCGCGTGCATCACAGGCGCGAGGAGCATGCAGCCCAGCTCTACCAGGACGTCAACACCGCCGGCACGGTGCACCTGGCGCGCTGCGCGGCGAGGGAGGGCGTGCGCCATTTCATCTTCATCAGCACCGTGCTGGTGCATGGCCGCAGCAACGAGGGCAGGGCCCCGTTCAGCGAGAACGACGTCCCGACGCCGCGCGGCCTCTACGGAACGTCCAAGGCGGCGGCCGAGGCAGGCCTGAGGACGCTCGCGGGCGAGAGCGACATGAAGATCTCTGTGATCAGGCCGCCCATGGTCTATGGCGCGAGCGCCAAGGGAAGTTTCGCTCTGTTGACGCGCGCGATGAACCTTGGGGTGCCGTTGCCGTTCGCCGCGATCCGCAATCGCCGCGCCTTCCTTGCCGTGCAGAACCTGTCGTCCTTCATCCTGCATCGGCTCACTCATCCAGATGCGGCCGGCCATTTCGAGATATTCCTGCTCGCCGACAGTGAGCAGTTCTCGACGCCCGAATTCATCGCGCGTCTGGCGAAGGCGTCCGGCAAGAGCCCACGACTATTCGGCTTGCCGCCGGGCTTGCTCAGCGCGCTTTTCCGAATGATCGGCCGGCAGGACATGCATGACAGCCTGATCGGCTCGCTCGAGCTCGACGTCTCGAAGGCGCTCGCGACCGGCTGGCGGCCGGAGGTTTCGCTCGATGAGGGGCTGCGGCTCGCCGTGTCGGCTCAGGACGCCTGAGGGCGGGAGAAGCGGCGCAGCAGGAGGGCGACCGCGATCGCGCCGGCAATCAGCGCGGGCAGCGTGACGACCACCGTCGCGGCGCGAACGGCGAGGATCGCCAGCCCTGCGAGCACGAGGTTAAGCAGGAAGACTTCGCCGCTCACCCGGGACACCGAGAAACCGTTGTCGGTCGCGCGCTGATAGAAATGCGAACGGTGCGCCGACCAGAACGGCTCGCGGCGCGCGATGCGCCGAAACAGCGTGATGGTGGCATCGGCGAGGTAGTAGGCCGGCAGCAGCAGCGCCGCAGCCGCTTGTCCGTGCCAGGCGAGCTCGAGCAGGCACCAGCCGAGCAGGAGGCCGATCGGCAGGCTGCCGACATCGCCCAGGAAGACTTTTGCGACAGGACGGTTGAACGGCGCAAAGCCGAGCATGGCGCCGCACAGCGCGGTGGCGATCAGCACGGCCGGCCATGGGAGATCCCCGAGCATTCCCAGCAGCAGCAGCGCAGCGGTGACCGGAACGACTTCCGCCACCGTCATCAGGTCGAGCCCGTCCATGAAGTTGACGAGGTTCACGAACCAGACGCCGGCAAGGACGATGAGGCCGCGCTCCAGCGCGAGCGGCAGCGCCGGCACGATGCGCGCGGTGTCGGGGGCGGTGAACACCACGGCGCCGACGCAGGCGGCCTGCAGCACCAGGCGCACCAGCACGGGCAGCGATACGATGTCGTCGACGAAGCCGACCAGCGCGATCACGATTGTCGCAGCGACCAGCGCCGGCGGGATCGCGACATTGGCGGAGACCCCCCACAGCGAGGCAACGATCAGCGTCGCGGCGATCACCGCGATGCCGGCGCCCTGCGGGGTCGGGACGCGATGGGAGGACCGCGCATTCGGCCGCGCCAGCGCGTAGCGCTGCAGCAGGGGGCGGCTGGTCCAGGTCACGAGCGCCGAGATCAGCGCGGCCGCCGCAACGGCAAGCAGCAGGGCCGCGCCGGCGAGCGCATCGGCAGCCGAATTCACTCCGGCACTCCGATCGGGGCCGACCCCTGCGCGGCTTTCTCGGCGCTGAGGATCCAGACCAGGCCGCCGACTGCCCCGACCAGGAAGAACACGGCGCCGAACAGCAGCGAGACGTTGACGCCCTCGTTGGCGGAAAGTCCCGCGAAGCCGAACGCAAGGCTCATCGTGGCCTCACGCACGCCCCAGCCGGCGATCGAGATCGGCATCATCGTGATCAGCATCACCGGCGGCACGAGCAGAAAGACGTCGCTGAAGCGAACCGGGGCCCCAATCGACTGCACGACGCACCAGGCGATGACGACGGCGAGCACGTGAACGAGGACCGACAGGATCGCGACGACGGGGCCGCGGGTGCCGCTGAAGATCACGCGATTGGCGATGACGGCGCAGGCGTGGATGTGATGCGTTGCCCACCAGGTCTTCAGCCAGCGCCATTTCAGCGCGCCGAAGATCAGGAAGCCGAGGCCGCCGGCGAGCGCCAGGAGGTCGATGAGCAGCAGCGCCGAGCGACCGTGCGGATCGGTGATGAGGGTGTAGCTCCAGGGCAGGCTGGCGACGATCAAGATCGCGAGCGCGACCAGGCCGATGGCGCGGTCGACGAAGATCGAGTAGGTCGCCGTGCGCCAGCCGGCGCCGGCGCGGGCGACCAGCCACAGGCGCACCGCATCGCCGCCGATCGCCGACGGCAGCGTCTGGTTGAAGAACGAGCCGATCACGTTGTATCGCATGGCGCGGCCGAGCTCGAGCGGCGCGCCGCAGGCGGCGCTGATCTCGCGCCAGCGCAGCACGCCGACGAAGATCTGCAGGAACGTGACCGCGATCGCGACACCGAGCCAGAACAGGCTGGTCAGGGTGAATCGGGAAAACAGCTCGGATAGGTCGACCTTGCGCAGCGCCAGATAGAGCAGCGCCGCGGAAATCAGGATCTTGGCCGTCGACAACAGGATTCGGCGCATCTCGTCCGCATGAACAGGGTTTGCTAAGATTGGAGGCAACCCGACGCGAGGCGCCGAATTCGGCCGCTTTGGTATGGTTTTGGCGCCGATCTTGCAATAGCTCTCGTCGAGGAGCCGTCGTTAAGGACGCCATGAGGAGACCGCGTGAAGGAGCGGGGAGCCTATTGCGACCCCGTCGAGGTGGCGGCTAGACAGGATCGGGCGAGGGATCACCCAGGGAACAGGATGACGGATCGGGCGATTTTGGTCACGGGTGCGGCCGGCTTCATCGGCTTCCACGTCGCCCGGCAGCTCCTGGGCGAAGGTCGCGCCGTCGTCGGGCTCGACAATCTCAACAGCTATTACGATCCGGCGCTGAAGAAAGCGCGCCTTGCTCTGCTCCGGGACCAACCGCGTTTCTCGTTCGTCGAGGCCGATCTCGCCGACCGCGAGACCATGGCGGCGCTGTTCGCGCAGCATCGTTTTGCCAAAGTCGTGCATCTGGCCGCGCAGGCCGGCGTGCGCTACTCGATCGAGCAGCCGCAGACCTACGCCGATTCCAATCTCGTCGGCTTTCTCAACGTGCTGGAGGGCTGCCGCAACAATGGCTGCGGTCATCTGGTCTACGCCTCGTCATCCTCCGTTTACGGCGCCAACACAAAACTGCCATTTGCGGTTGCGGACCGCACCGACCATCCGGTCAGCTTCTACGCCGCGACCAAAAAGGCGAACGAGGTGATGGCGCAGTCCTACAGCCATCTTTATCGCCTGCCGGTCACGGGGCTGCGGTTCTTCACCATCTACGGGCCATGGGGCCGCCCCGACATGGCCATGTTTCTGTTCGCGAGCGCCATCATGGCCGGCAAGCCGATCCGGCTCTTCAACCATGGCAAAATGCGCCGCGATTTCACCTATATCGACGATGTGACGCGCGTCGTGTCCAAGCTGATCGATCTCGTGCCTGCGGACGATCCGGCTGCCGCAAATGCGCCGTCAAAGCTCTACAATGTCGGCAATCATCATCCGGAGGAACTGATGCACGTCGTCGGTCTTCTGGAGCGGGAGCTGGGCCGGACGGCGATCAAAGAATTGCTGCCGATGCAGCCGGGAGATGTGCTGGAAACGTTCGCGGATGTCGAGGATCTCTCGCGCGACACCGGCTTTGCACCGTCAACGCCGATCGAGCATGGGGTTCATAACTTCGTCACCTGGTATCGGGACCATTTCAAGGTTTGAGATCACGATGGACAAACGCATAATCCCCCTGATCATGTGCGGCGGTGCCGGCACGCGGCTGTGGCCCGCTTCGCGCGAGGTTCGGCCCAAGCAGTTCCTGCCGCTGTTCGGCACGCGCTCGACGTTCCAGGACACGCTGCTGCGCGTGTCCGATCCCTCTTTGTTCGACCGGCCGATCGTCATCACCAACGCCTCCTACCGCTTCATGGTGCTGGAGCAGCTCGCCGAGATCGGCATTGAGGCCGACGTGATCCTCGAGCCGATGCGGCGCGATTCCGGCCCTGCCATCGCGGCCGGCGCGGTGTTCGCGCAGAACCGCGCCAGCGAGGCGATCGTGCTCGCGCTCGCCGCCGATCACGTCGTGCAGAATAATGCTGCCTTCGTCGCCGCCTGTCGCGAGGGCCTCACCGCCGCGAATGCCGGGCGCATCGTCACCTTCGGCGTCAAGCCGGAACGGCCGGCAACGGAATATGGCTACATCAATCCGGGCGACGTGATCGCGGGCGAGGTGCAGGCGGTTGCGCGCTTCGTCGAGAAGCCGGACGCGGTGAAGGCCTCCGACTACGTCAATTCGGGCTATCTCTGGAACAGCGGCAACTTCATGTTCCCGGCGAGCGTGCTGCTCGACGAATATCGCAGGGTCGATGCGGCAAGCGTCGAGGCCGTCACCAATGCCGTCAACAATGCCGGCCGCGATCTCGGCTTCGTCACGCTGGAGCCCGAGGCGTTCGGCGCGGCCAAGGCGATCTCGATCGACTATGCGGTGATGGAGAAGACCTCGCGCGCCGCGGTCGTGCCGGTGTCGTGCGGCTGGTCCGACGTCGGCTCCTGGCATGCGGTGTGGGAGCTGTCGGAGAAGGACGCGCAGGGCAATGCCGCGCACGGCACCGCCGTGTTCGAGGATTCCCGCAATTGCAACGTCACCACGGATTCCGCGCTGGTCGCGCTCGAAGGCGTCGACGATCTCGTCGTCGTCGCGACCGCGGACGCGGTGCTGGTCTCGCGGCAGAAGGATGCCAACGGGCTGAAGCGCCTGGTGACGAAATTGAAGTCGGTCGCGCCGAAAGTCACCGAAGAGCATCTCAAGGTGCACCGGCCCTGGGGCAGCTATCAATCCGTCGACAATGGCGAGCGCCACCAGGTCAAGCGCATCGTGGTGAAGCCGGGCGGGCGGCTGTCGCTGCAAAAGCACCATCATCGTGCCGAGCACTGGATCGTGGTCCGCGGCACGGCGCAGGTGACCGTCAACGAGACCGTGAAGACGGTGCACGAGAACGAGTCGATCTACATCCCCATGGGCGCCGTCCACCGGATGGAGAATCCCGGCAAGATCCAGCTGGAGCTGATCGAGGTCCAGACTGGAAGCTATCTGGGGGAAGACGACATCATCCGGATTGAAGACGACTATCAAAGGTCGTAACCAGCAAACTCCGAATCACGCGACCCGGGCCGAGAAGCGGTATCTTTTTCGGCCTAAGGCCCGGGGAACGTGTAACTTTTTGAATCAAATCGTGTCCGGCCCGCCAGGGCGGCATTCGCCACAAATGTGGCGTCCGTGCTAGAAGCGGCCCGGGGATTTGCGTTGAATCGGGGTTTGCTCAGATGACTTCCAGGGGATCTGCACCGGCAAAGGCCGGCTTGCGCGTCGGTGTCATTGGCGCCGGCGTGATGGGCAGCAACCATGCGCGCGTGCTCAGCGGCCTGCCCGGCGTCAGCCTCGTCGGCGTCGTCGATCCCTCGCCGGCACATCGTGCGCGGGCCACGGAGCTCGCCAATTGCGAAAGCTTCGAGACGCTCGACCAGCTGTTCGCCGAAGGCGTCGATGCCGTCACCATCGCGGCACCGACCCATCTGCATCACGAGGTCGCGCTCGCCTGCATCGCCAAGAACATCCATGTGCTGGTCGAAAAGCCGATCGCCTCCACGGTGGCAGAGGGCCGCGAGATCGTCGCCGCCGCGCATAAGGCCGGCGTCACGCTGATGATCGGCCATGTCGAGCGCTTCAATCCGGCGGTGGCCGCGGTCAAGCAGGCGATCGCGGGCGAGGACATTCTCTCCATCGCGATCACCCGCGTCGGCCCGTTCCCGCCGCGCATGTCCAATGTCGGCGTCGTCATCGATCTTGCCGTGCACGACATCGATTTGATCCGCTGGTTCACCGAATCCGACATCGTCGAGGTGCAGCCGCAATTGTCGAGCGCGGTCGCCGAGCGCGAGGACATCGCGCTCTTGCAGTTCCGCACCGAGAGCGGCGTGCTCGCCCACATCAACACCAACTGGCTGACGCCGTTCAAGGCGCGCAGCGTCACGGTCGCAACGCGCGGCAAATACGTGATGGGCGATCTCTTGACGCGCCAGGTCACCGAATGCTTCGGCTTCAAGCCGGACGGCAGCTACTCGATGCGGCATCTGCCGGTCGGCCATGACGAGCCGCTTCGCGCCGAGCTGATCGCGTTCTTGAAGGCAGTGCGCAACGGCGAGACGCCGGCGGTGACGGGCGACGAGGGCGTCGCCAGCCTCGAGATCGCCACGCAATGCCTGGAGAGGCCCTCGCGTCCTGCGGCGACGTCACCCGCGCGCAAGGGGCCGCGCCGCGTCGCCGGCTGATCCCTTCCATGTCGACCGCTCAAACGTCACAAGGCGTCATGAACCAGCACTTACGTTCCGAACCCATTCCCTTCATCGACGTCGCCTCGCAGCGCCGCCGGCTCGGCGCCTCGCTCGATGCCGCCGTGAAGCGCGTGATGGACCATTGCCAGTTCGTCAACGGGCCGGAGGTCTTCGAGCTCGAGAAGCAGCTTGCGGCCTACTCAGGCGCCAAGCACGTGATCGGCTGCGCCAGCGGCACCGACGCCATCCTGATGGTGATGATGGCCAGGAATGTCGGGCCCGGCGATGCCGTGCTGTGTCCGTCCTTTACCTTCATCGCGACCGCCTCGCCGGTGGCGCGGACCGGCGCGACGCCGGTCTATGTCGACGTCGACGAGACCACCTTCAACATGAGCCCGGAATCGCTCAAGCGCGGCATCGCCACCGCCCGCAAGGCCGGTCTCAAGCCCGTCGCGGTGATTCCGGTCGATTTGTTCGGCCAGCCCGCCGATCACGACGCCATCGCCGAGATCGCCAGGGCCGAGGGCCTGTTCGTGCTCGACGACGCCGCGCAAGGCTTTGGCGCGAGCTACAAGGGGCGCAAGCTCGGCACCCTCGGCCACGCCACTGCGACCAGCTTCTTCCCGGCAAAGCCGCTCGGCTGCTTCGGCGACGGCGGCGCGATCTTCACCGATGACGACGAGCTCGCCGCCACCTTGCGCAGCATCCGCGTGCACGGGCAGGGCGTCGACAAATACGACAACGTCCGCCTCGGCCTGACCGGCCGGCTCGACACTATGCAGGCCGCGGTCCTGATCGAGAAGCTGAAGATTTTTGACGACGAGATCGCCGCCCGCAACAGGGTCGCGGAGCGCTATGCGCGCGGCCTGTCCAACGTGGTCACCGTGCCGCGCATCGCGCCGGGCAATACCTCAGTCTGGGCGCAGTACACCATTCGTCTTCCCAAGGGTATCGACCGCGACGGCTTCGCTGCCGCGCTAAAAGCCCAGGGAGTGCCGACCGCGATCTATTACGGCAAGTCGATGCACCAGCAGACCGCCTACAAACAGTACCCGGTCGCCGAGGGCGGATTGCCCGGTTGCGAGAGCCTGTCGCAGGACGTCATCAGCCTGCCGATGCATGCCTACCTGACCGAGGCCGATCAGGAGCGAATCATCGCCGCCGTCCGCGGCGCGCTGGCGGGCTGAGTTCTTCCCTCTCCCCTTGCGGGAGAGGTTGGCTTCGCGAAGCGAAGCCGGGTGAGGGGTCTCTCTCCGTACGGCATGCACTGAGAGATACCCCTCACCCGATTGAGTCTGTATCTGCCTGCGGTGCTGCCCTCTCCCGCAAGGGGAGAGGGCGCAGTAATGCGCATCGCAAGATGCATCGACCTCCGTCCGATAAGTCTCTACAACAATCCGCATGCTCGGACGCATCTTCACGGTCGGTGGTTACACGCTGCTGTCGCGGCTGACGGGGTTTGCCCGCGACATCATGCTCGCGGCGATCCTCGGTGCCGGGCCGGTGGCCGACGCCTTTTTCGTGGCGCTGCGGCTTCCCAACCATTTCCGCGCGATCTTCGCCGAGGGCGCCTTCAACGCCGCCTGGGTGCCGGCCTATGCCCATGTCCATGGCGAGAAGGGGGAGGCGGCCGCACATTTGTTCGCCGACCGCATCTTCACGCTGCTCCTGGCCTCGCAGGTGGTGCTGCTGATCGCCGCCTGGCTGTTCATGCCGCAGGCCATGAGCATCCTGGCGCCAGGCTTCGGTGAGGATGCCGAGCAGCGCAAGCTCGCGATCGAGTTGACCCGCATCACCTTTCCCTATCTGCTCTTGATCACGCTGGTGACGCTCTATGGCGGCATGCTCAACGTGATGCAGCGCTTTGCCAGCGCCGCGGCCGCTTCGATCTTCCTCAACGTCGCGATGATGATGACGCTGGCGGTTGCCGTCTGGTTTCCGACCGCAGGCCATGCCGCGGCCTGGGGCGTGCTGATCTCCGGCTTCCTGCAATATTTCCTGCTCGCGGGCGATCTCGCCCGCCATGGCGGCCTGCCGCGCTTTGCGCCCTTGAAGCTTGATGAGGACGTTCGCGGCTTCTTCAAAGCGCTCGGACCTGCGACGCTGGGCTCGATGGGCACGCAGCTCGCGCTGTTCGCCGACACCATCATTGCGACGTTCCTGCCCGCCGGTGCGCTGTCGGCGCTCTATTATGCCGACCGGCTTAACCAGCTGCCGATCGGCGTCATCGGCATCGCCATCGGCACGGTGCTGCTGCCGGAGATGTCGCGGCGGATCACCGCAAACGACCACGACGGTGCGCTGAGCGCGCAGCGCCGTGCCTTCGATTTCACGCTGCTGTTCTCGATCCCGTTCGTCGCGGCCTTCCTCACCGTGCCCGATGCGATCATGCGCGCACTGTTCGCGCGCGGTGCGTTCTCCAAGGCCGATGCCGCCGCCGCCGGTGCGACGCTCGCGGCCTATGCCATCGGCCTCATCCCGTTCGTGCTGATCCGCAGTGCGGTCGCGACCTTCTATGCCCGCAAGGACACCGCAACGCCGGTCCGCGCGTCGCTGACCGGCATCGCGGTCAATGTCGCGCTGAAGGTCGCCTTGATGGGATCACTCGCCCAGATCGGCCTCGCGCTGGCGACCGCCGTCGGCGTCTGGACCAATCTCTTGCTGGTGCTGTTCTTCGCCGTGCGGCGCGGCTTTCTCGTGCTCGACCGCGCCTGGCTGCTGTCGCTCGCCAAGTTCTTGCTAAGCGGCCTCATCCTCGCCGCCGCGTTCTGGCTGATTGCGCACTTCAGCAGCCCTTGGCTGGGCGCGATGCACTTCCGGGATGAATTGATACTGATCCTGCTCGCCGTCGGCGGCACGATCGTCTACGCGCTCGCGATCCTCGTATTGTTCGGACGCAAGTGGCTGGTCTCGCTGGTGCGGGGTTAGAGAGCACGGCATTCGCCTCCAAGCTGCAGCCAACATCGGCACATCTCTTGATTTTGCGCGATTGCGGTGGTAGGAGTCGCTCATGATCAAATGCTCGCGCAAAGTCTCCCGCAATCACATCACCCGCTTCGGCTGGGCGGTGGGAGGAGTCGTGCGCTAGGATTTCGACGACATCTTTTTCACCAGGCCCCGCCGGCATCGGACGGGGCCTTTTGTTTGGCCACGCTCCCTGCCGGCTCAACAGCAGGAGCGTCCGATGCCACCACAACTGACCAGCATTTCATCCGAGGCCGAGCACGATGCGGCGGTGCTTCGCCTCGACCAATCCATTGCGCTCGCGAAGCAGGCCATGGACGAGGTTCTGGCGGCAGCGGCTCGTCTCAACGTGTCCGTTGCAACGCCGGGCCAAGCCTTGTCGGGGAGAGAAGCTGCCGCAGCCGCGCCGGCGCAAAGCCTCCTGGGCCTGCTCAAGCGATATTGGTCTGCTCTTGGGAAGTGGCGCCTGCACCCGCGGGGCAGTTTGCTGGATCTGAGCGACAGGGAGCTGATGGACATCGGCCTGACGCGCGCCGAGATCAACTATCTCGCACCTGGGCGGGAGATCGATGCGCTCAGAGATAGTACGAGGTATCTGCTGAGCCGCGGAATGTGAGTGATCGACGATCCTCACGCCGGCATATGACCTGCCGCGCGCGGGTTGAACTCGGCAAGGTCTGGCTCAATCCAGCCGTGCCGGGCCTCCCGCGAGAACAGCGCTTCGCGGCTCCAGAAACGTAAGAGTACATCCTTTTCGGTTGCCGGGGACGCCAGCACCGCGTTGCAGGCGGCGACAATGTCGCGGCGGCCGACCTCCGCAAGAATTCCTTCGATGATCATCAAGAAAGCCATCGTAATCGTGTGGTGATAGCCACGCACATCGTCGTTCACGCCGCCAGCGGCAACATTGTAGGCGCGGATCATCTCGGGGAGTTCGACCCGCCAGTCCCGAGCCGGATCAGTGGCGAGCAAGTAGCTCGTCACGATCAGATGTTCACGATGGCTGAAACGTGCCCCCGGAAGTGTACGCGCGAGGAAGCCCTCGCTCAGTTCGGCGACCTCTGCAGCATCCGTGCAGCTACGTCTGTTGCTCATGGCGGCGTCCTATGTTACCTTAGTACCAAGGTAACATTAAAGGCAAATTGGGATCGGTCAACTCGGCCGCCCAGGCTCTGCCTGTGTGACAACAATCGTTCCTCGGTCAGACCGTCGACCCCGCAGGCGTCCGAACGAATCCAAGATTCACCTGGTCTCTGAGGACGTGAGTTGCAGGGCTGGAGACCGATGCCCGAGCAAGTCCGGCAATGGCATGATGCGACTAAACCCCCGCCTTCCGATCGAGGTCACACATTATGAACCCAGAAGCCCACAAGCATTCAGTCCAACGCGTACAGACGGGAGTTCGGATTGAGAAGCGCATTCTCAAGGTCGCGAAGGGCCTCGCTGAATACCTGGATATGAGCCTTGGTGATTTGCTGGAGGGCGTTCTCCTGCATTCGTTCGAAGGCAAGACTCCGTTCGAGCCTGCGACGCTGCAACGCATTTCGACGCTGAAAGATTTGTACGGGCTGACGCTCACGGCCTCCGATGCTCATCAGCTATCTGAAGCTCGGGGTGAGCACGAGAACAGCCAAGCGTGAGCGCTTGGCTCTCGCCGTCAACGTCACACGATCACGCTGGGGCCTGCCGTGCATTCCAGTGAGGCACGCGTGGCGCTTTTGAAGCTGCCACCCGTGCGCCCGCCGAAACCCGTTTGCCTTGCCAGTTTTTCCACGGCAATATGCCCACAAAACAACCATGAGAACGGGAAGATAAAATGGCGGCTCCCATCAAGTTCGGCGTTGGCCAAAGCGTGCTGCGCAAGGAGGATGATGCGCTCATCCGCGGCAAGGGCCGCTATACCGACGATTACGCGCCGCAGGCTGCGCTCCGCTGCCTGGTGCTGCGCTCGCCGCATGCGCATGCCAAATACACCGTCGATGCGACCCGCGCCCGCGGCCTGCCGGGTGTTGCGCTGATCCTGACGGCCGACGACGTCGGGGATCTCGGCAATCTGCCCTGCCTGTTCAACCTCGAGACCGATCCGTTCACCGGCCCGCCTTACCCGATCCTGGCCAAGGACGAGGTGCGCCATGTCGGCGACGCCATCGCCTTCGTGGTCGCCGAGACCATCGACCAGGCTCGCGACGCGATCGAGGCGATCGAGGTCAAATGGTCGCCGCTGCCCGCGGTGACCGGCGTCGTCAACGCCGTGAAGAAAGGCGCAGCCTTGGTCTGGCCGGACAAGCCGGGCAACGTGCTGTTCGACGTCTCGATCGGCGACAAAGCGGCGACGGAAGCTGCCTTCGCGAAAGCGCATGCGGTCGCCGAGATCTCCATCGTCAATCCGCGCGTGGTTGCAAGCTTCTTGGAGACCCGTGCGGCGGTCTGCGAATACGATTCCAAGCGCGACCATCTGACGCTAACGGTCGGCAGCCAGGGCAGCCACCGTCTGCGCGACATCCTCTGCCAGAACGTGCTCAACATCCCTACCGACAAGATGCGGGTGATCTGCCCCGACGTCGGCGGCGGGTTCGGCACAAAACTGTTTCCGTATCGGGAATATGCCCTGATGGCCGTCGCTGCGCGCAAACTGAAGAAGGCGGTGAAGTGGGCGGCCGACCGCTCCGAGCATTTCATGGGCGATGCGCAGGGCCGCGACAACGTCACCACTGCCAAGATGGCGCTGGCTGAAGACGGCAAGTTCCTCGCGATGGATTGCGACCTCATGGGCGACATGGGCGCGTATCTGTCGACCTTCGGGCCCTACATCCCGCATGGCGGCGCCGGCATGCTGCCCGGCCTCTACGACATCCAGGCCTTCCATTGCCGGGTGCGCACGATCTTCACCCACAGCGTGCCGGTCGACGCCTATCGCGGCGCGGGCCGGCCCGAAGCCGCCTATGTCATCGAGCGCCTCGTCGATGCCTGCGCGCGAAAGCTCGACATGACGCCGGATGCCATCCGCCGCAAGAATTTCATCCCTCCGAAGGCGCTGCCCTACAAGACCGCGACCGGCAAGGTCTACGATTCCGGCGACTTCGCCGCGCACCTGAAGCGCGCGATGGAGATCGCGGAATGGAAGGAATTCCCCAAGCGCGCCAAGGCGGCCAAGAAGGGCGGCCTGATCCGCGGCATCGGGCTTGCGAGCTATGTCGAGATTTGCGGCGTGATGGGTGAAGAGACGGCCAACGTCCGCCTCGATGCCAATGGCGACGTCACCGTGCTGATCGGCACGCAATCGAGCGGGCAGGGCCATCAGACCGCCTATGCGCAGATCGTCGCCGAACAGTTCGGCGTGGCGCCCGAGCGCGTGCATGTTCGCCAGGGCGACACAGACGAGATCGCGACCGGCCTCGGCACCGGCGGCTCGGCCTCGATCCCCTCCGGCGGCGTCAGCGTCGAGCGCGCCACGCGCGAGCTCGGTTCGAGGCTGAAGGAGATCGCGGCACAGGCGCTGGAAGCCAGCGCGGGCGACCTCGAAATCTCCGAAGGCGTGGTGCGGATCGCCGGCACCGACCGCTCGATCTCGTTTGCCGACCTGGCCAAGCGGCCCGGCGTCGATCCATCGAAGCTGAACGGTAGCGCGACCTTTGCCAGCGCCGACGGCACTTATCCCAACGGCACCCATGTTGCGGAGGTCGAGATCGATCCGGCGACCGGCATCATCAAAATCGTCAACTACGTGATCGTCGACGATTTCGGCAAGACGCTCAATCCGCTGCTCTTGGCCGGCCAGGTGCATGGCGGCGCCATGCAGGGCATCGGCCAGGCCTTGATGGAGCAGGTGGTGTATGGACCGACCGACGGCCAGCTCATCACCGCGACCTTCATGGACTATGCGCTGCCGCGCGCGGCGGACGGGCCGGCCTTCGTGTTCGAGACCCACAACGTGCCCTGCAAGACCAATCCGATGGGCGTGAAGGGGGCCGGCGAGGCCGGCGCGATCGGCTCCTGTCCGGCCGTGGTCAACGCCATCGTCGATGCGCTCTGGCGCGAGTACAAGATCGACCACATCGACATGCCGGCAACGCCCGAGCGGGTGTGGGTTGCGATCAGCGAGCATCACCGCCGTCACAGCTTGTGAAGCCGCGCTTCCCGCGCGCACGGGAATAAACCCGCCGCGCGGGGTTCTACCCATGATGGGTCCCGGCTTCGCGTGAAGCCGGTGACGTCTCATTCCCTGAACGTCTCGATAGCCGGAGAAACCAACCAATGAAACGGACGATGATTGTCGCGGGCGTCCTCGTGCTGGGCGCGGGCGCCGTCATGGCGCAACAGGAGATTGCCGTCCAGCAGGACAATCTGATGCGGGCAATCGCCAAGAATCAGTATGGCGTGCTTCAGAAGATGAGCAAGGGCGATATTCCCTTCGACAAGAAGGCTGCCGATGAGGCCATCGCCAGCATCGAGGCCGATGTTGCCAAGATCGCCAAGACCTTCGAGATCAATCCCAAGCAGGATGTCGTCAACGCGACCTATGGTTCGTCGCCGAAGGTCTGGCAGAACAAGGCCGATTTCGATGCCAAGATCCCGCCGGTGCAGAAGGCGATCGCCGACGCCAAAGGCAAGATCACCAATGTCGCGGGCCTGAAGGCGGCCTACACGGCGATCAACGACCGCTGCAATGATTGTCACGAAACCTATCGCGTGAAATTGAAATAGCGGGCGCAGTTAACGGGCTACCAAGGACTTCAGAAGGGCGGTTGCGAAAGCAACCGCCTTTTTCTTGACCGCGGCCTGCAGGAACTTCCGTCCGCAAGGCCTGACGGATTGCCGCGAGAGCGGCTATCTTTGCACCAACGGCCGTGCGCTCACACGAGTCTCCTCCCGGCATCCTCACGTGGGATTCCCAGCGCGCGGCGAGCACCTCGATCAACAGCGAGACAGGCCATGGCAAAACCGTTCCCCTCCAAGACCCATATCGGCAATCATATGCTGCATCCGGAAACCCTGATGCTGACCTATGGCTATGATCCGCAATTGTCCGAGGGCGCCATCAAGCCGCCGGTGTTCCTGACCTCCACCTTCGTGTTCAAGACCGCCGAGGACGGGCAGGACTTCTTCGACTACGTCGCCGGACGGCGCGAGCCGCCGGAAGGCATGGGCGCCGGCCTGGTCTATTCGCGCTTCAATCATCCCAACAGCGAGATCGTCGAGGACAGGCTCGCGATCTACGAGCGCACGGAGAGTTGCGCGCTGTTCTCGTCCGGCATGGCGGCTATCGCCACCACGATCCTGGCCTTCGTTCGCCCCGGCGATGTCATCCTGCACTCGCAGCCGCTCTATGGCGGGACGGAGACGCTGCTGACGAACACGCTCGCGCGCCTGTCGATCGGCGCCGTCGGCTTTGCCGACGGCATCGACGAGACGGCGGTCAAGCAGGCCTCGGAGGAGGCCATGGGCAAGGGGCGGGTTTCGATGATCCTGATCGAGACGCCGGCCAATCCGACCAACGGCCTCGTCGACATCGCAATGATCCGCCGCATCGCCGATTCCATCGGCAAGGCCCAGGGACACACGCCGGTCGTCGCCTGCGACAACACGCTGCTCGGGCCGGTGTTTCAGCGGCCGATCGAGCACGGCGCGGATCTGTCGCTGTATTCGCTGACGAAATATGTCGGCGGCCATTCCGACCTGATCGCGGGCGCCGCGCTCGGATCGAAGGCGATCATGAAAGGCATCAAGGCGCTGCGCGGCGCCATCGGCACCCAGCTCGATCCGCATTCCTGCTGGATGATCAACCGTTCGCTCGAGACGCTCAGCCTGCGGATGGAGAAGGCCGATGCGAATGCGCGGCTCGTGGCGGACTTCCTGCGCGACCATCCGAAGGTCGCCAGGGTGCACTATCTCGGTCACCACGAGCAGGGCTCGCTGTCCGGCCGTGTGTTCGCGCGGCAATGCCTGGGCGCGGGCTCGACGTTCTCGTTCGACATCGTCGGCGGCAAGGAGGCGGCGGTGAAATTCCTCAACGCGCTGCAGATCCTCAAGCTGGCGGTGAGCCTTGGCGGCACGGAATCGCTCGCAAGCCTGCCGGCGACGATGACCCATTCCGGCGTTCCCGCCGACATCCGCCAAAAGATCGGCGTGCTCGATTCCACGATCCGGCTGTCGATCGGCATCGAGAACCCGTCGGACCTGATCGCCGACCTCGCGCAGGCGCTGAACGCGGCTTGAGCACGGTCAGAGTCGTAGCGTCGTAGCCCGGATGGGGCGCAGCGAAATCCGGGGACCTGTCCGCAACGCGCAGGGCTCCCGGATTGCACCAACGGGCGGCGCTTCGCGCCGACCGTTGGCTCCATCCGGGCTACGAAGTTGCTTGGAATCGAAAAGGCCGGACGCTCCCTCCTTGCGTCCGGCCTTTCCGCGACGAAGCCCGCGTTTTCGCTTTACTTCGTCACCTGACCGCGGATCTCGCCGGCCGGGTTCGCCGCGGTATGGATGTTGATGTAGTACTTGCCGCCGAGCAGATCGGCGGCCTGCGCGTCGGTGAGCGTGGCTTCGCCCTTGACCGGGCTCGAAGCTGCATTCGGGATCGGGACCGCGACGCCGGCGTTCTTGCCGGCTTCGGCAGGCCCGTGGAAATGCGCGGCGGTGGCGGGGCCCGAGAGGCCGGAATAGGTGACGGTCCAGGACAGCTTCTTGCTGGCAGCGTCGTAGTCCAGATCGGCCGTTCCGGTCGCGCTGCTGGTGTTGGCGGGGACTTCGGATTTGCCGTCCAGCGTCGCCTTCAGTTTCTCCGCGCTGGCCGGGGCGGCGAACGCAACGGCGGCTCCGAGTACCAGTGTGGCAAAAACGGCTTTGGTCATGGCTTTCTCCTGTTGACGCCTGATTGCTTTTCAAACAGTGCGTCATGCGGTTTATTCCGGCATTACATCCGGGCCGTCTAAAATATTCGTGGTTGGATCGAGCGCGGCATGACCCTTAAGTTCGCGCGTTCACGATGGAATGATCGAATGTTGCGACGAACGCTCCTTGCCGCCCTGATCGCCGCCGCCGCGGCGTTCGCACTCTATTGGTGGTTGACCGCCCCGGCCGTGCTGGCCTTGCCGGCGCCGACACGCAACGCCGATCTCGCCAACGGGCAGGAGCTGTTCAACGCCGGCGGCTGCTCGTCCTGTCATGCCACCCCCAATCAGCCCGATCGCCTGCGGCTCGGCGGCGGGCTGGCGCTGGGCTCGCCGTTCGGGACGTTCTACGTCCCCAATATTTCCCCCGATCCCGCCTACGGGATCGGCCGCTGGAGCGAGGCCGATTTCGTCAACGCCGTGATGCGCGGCATCTCGCCCACGGGCACGCACTATTTCCCCGCCTTTCCCTACACGTCCTATCATCTGGCCAGTGTCGACGACGTCCGCGATCTCTTTGCCTATCTGAAGACGCTTCCGTCGGTGTCCGGCACAGTGGGTGACCACGCGCTGCCGTTTCCGTTCAACATCCGCCGCAATGTCGGCATCTGGAAGCTGCTGTTCATGGACACCGCGCCGTTCGTCGCGGACGCCGCGCGCTCGCCGCAATGGAATCGCGGAGCCTATCTCGTGAACGCTTTCGGCCATTGCGCCGAATGCCACAGCCCGCGCAATGCGCTCGGCGGCATCATCGCCAGCCAGCGCTTTGCCGGTGGGCCCAATCCCGAAGGGGAGGGCTGGGTGCCCAACATCACGCAGCAGGGCATCGGCAACTGGAGCGAGAAGGATATCGCGGATTTTCTCGAGACCGGCGACCTGCCCGAGGGCGACAGCGCTTCGGGCGCGATGCGGGCGGTGATCAAGAATCTGGCGCAACTTACCGCGGAAGACCGCGCCGCGATGGCCGCCTATCTGAAGTCGCTGCCGCCGGTGCAGGGACCGACACCGCCCAAGCGCAAGGAGGGCGGCTAGCGCTGCCGGCGCTTCGGCCGTTGTTTTGCGCGTGATCTAAAGCGCGATGAGATTGGGATGAATCATCATCGCGCTTTAGGTTGTTGTTTACGCATGATCTTTCCGGAAAACCGCTTCGCACTTTTCCGGATCATGCTTTAGCCGGTGCCGAACGCCTTGAAGGTGATGATGGTGAGAGTGTCCTGGATGCCCGGCAGCACCTGCACCTTCTCATTCACGAAGTGGCCGATGTCGGTATCCTTGTCGACGTAGAACTTCACCAGGAGGTCGTATTGGCCGGCCGTGGAGTAGATCTCGGAGGCGATCTCGGCTTCGGCAAGCGCATTGGCCACCGTATAGGACTGGCCGAGCTTGCATTTGATCTGAACGAAAAAAGGAACCATCGCGGGCACTCCGAAAGCGTATTCTTCCGGCTAATAGGCCAAAACCGGCTGGATTTAGCAAGCGAACTTGCTGGATCATCCGAGGTGCATTCGGGCGCGATGCTAGGATGGGACCACTGCGGCGGCCAATGCATCCCTCAGGCGCTGGGCGAGCTCGACCTTGCGGTAGGGCTTGGTCAGCACGACCGCTCGCGCCTGCGCGCGGCCCTGCTCGACCAGGGTCTCCAGCGCGTAGCCCGAGGTGAACAGGACCGGCAGGCCGGGACGCACCCGCCGCGCCTGATCGGCGAGCTCCCAGCCGCTCATTCCGCCGGGCATCACGATATCGGTGAACAGCAAGTCGATGCCGGGATCGCTCTGCAGCTGCTGCAAGGCATCCTTGCCGTTGACCGCGGCGACGACGCGATATCCGAGCGCTTCTACCCTGCGAATGACGGAGGAGCGGACGAACGGATCGTCCTCGACGATCAGGACCGTCTCGTAGCCTCGCGGCGCCGTGTCCTCGCCGTCGGGAAGATCGGCTTGGGACCTACCGGTGCTCGCGCGCGGCAGGTAGATCCTGGCCGTGGTCCCAAGGCCAGCCTCGCTGTAGATCGAGACATGGCCGCCTGATTGCTTGGCAAAGCCATAGACCATGCTGAGGCCGAGGCCCGAGCCCTTGCCGACCTCCTTGGTGGTGAAGAACGGCTCGAACGCGCGTGCGGCGACCTCCGGCGTCATGCCTTCGCCGTCATCGGTAACCGCGATCAGGACGTAGCTGCCGGGTGCGACCTCCCGGTGAACGGCACCGTCATCATCCTCGATCGTGATCAGCTCCGTGGCCAGCGTGAGGTGGCCTCCCGATGGCATGGCATCCTGCGCGTTGAGCGCGAGATTGAGCACGGCGGATTCGAGCTGCGCGCGGTCGGCAAAGGCCAGGATCGTGCCGGGCCCGGAGGTCGTCCTGATCTCGATGTCTTCGCGCAAGGTGCGCTTGAGCAGCTTGAACATGGAATCGAGCAGGCTCCGGCAATCGATCGTCTGAGGCCGCAGCAATTGGCGGCGGCTGAAGGCGAGCAGGCGCTGCGTCAGCTCGGCACCCCGTTCGCCCGATTGGCAGATGTCGTCGGCAAAGCGCCCGAGGTCGGGCCTCGCCTTTAGCTGCTCGCTCAGGTGCTCGGCATTGCCGATGATGACGGTCAGCAGATTGTTGAAGTCATGCGCGATGCCGCCGGAGAGCTGACCGACCGTCTCCATCTTCTGCGCCTGCTGAAGCTGCTGCTCGGTCAGCTTGCGCGCGGTGAGGTCGTGGACGATGCCGACGAAGATCAATTCGCCGTCCTGCCGCGCCTGGCCGACCGACAGCTCCATCGGAAACGTCGTGCCGTCCTTGCGCAGGCCGACGGCCTCGCCGCCGGTCGCGAAATGCCGCGCCTGGCGCTCGGATGCTGCATCCGCCTCGGGCATCAGCATGCCGACGTTGCGGTTCATCACCTCGTCGGCACGGTAGCCGAACAAGCGCTCGCAGGCCGGATTGAACAGCAGGATGCGGTCCTGCGCATCGAGCAGGATGACGCCGTCGACCGCGGTCTCGACGATCGCGGTGAGGCGCGCCACGCTCTCGCGCATCGCGCGCTGGGCGTCGCGGACCTGCTGCAGCAGCAGCGTGGCGTCGCGGCTCTTGATTTCCTCCTCCTCGAGCGCGGCCTGGACCTGTCGCAGCTCGAACGGCGAGGGGATCGTGAGGATCTTCGGCAGCAGCGGCCAGAGCGCGGCGGCGGTGAAGACCGACGCGACCGCCGTGGCGGCCTTGAGCATGCCCTCGATGCCGTAGATCGGAACCCAGAGCGTATAGATCGACAGCACGTGGGTCAGGCCGCACGCCATGATGAAGATCGCGAACGCCCAGTAGACCCAGCCGAACTTGAGGTCGCGCCGCTTGGTGACGAGGATGGCGAGGGCGAACGGGATCGAGAAATAGGCGGCGGCAATGCTGGCGTCGGAAACGACGTGAAGCCAGATCAGCTCAGGCTCCCACAACAGGCAGATGCCGTGCGGCGACAGCATGGACGAGTCGAGGAGACGTTCGAAGAAGGCCCACATCGTTCCACCCCAAGGAGTCTTGTTCAGGTGGCTTGCGGGGCCGGCGGCCCGCAACATGGGGGCGCTGGACGGTTCCACCACCTGACGTCTCGCGTAACCGGCGAAGCACGCTAAGGTACGCGACTATAGCAAGGGTCCGGCGCCGTTGCATTTTCAAGCCCGCATCATTGCGGGCCTTGGTCCGCGCGGTGTCCGACTGATTCGCAAGGCGCGCAATCGGTTCGCGAATCACGCCTGGCGGCGGCCCGGCGCGCTTGCTGACGTTCCACGGTCGCGCTACGAGAGGCCATGGCGGCCTCCTCAAGCACATGTCTCCCGCGATGACGACCCCGGTCGCACTCACCATCGCCGGTTCCGATTCGAGCGGCGGCGCCGGCATCCAGGCGGACCTGAAGACCTTTGCCGCGCTCGGCGTCTATGGCGCCTCCGTGATCACGGCGTTGACGGCGCAGAACACGCGCGGCGTGACCGGCATTCACGCGGTGCCGGCCGGGTTCGTCACCGAGCAGATCGACGCGGTGTTCTCCGACCTCGACATCGGTGCGGTGAAGATCGGCATGGTGGCCCAGGCCGCCAGCATCGATGCCATCGCGGCCGCGCTTTCGCGCTGGGCGCCGCGGCATGTCGTGCTCGATCCCGTCATGGTGGCGACCTCCGGCGACCGCCTGCTCGCCACTGAAGCCGTCGACGCCCTGCGCACCAGGCTGATGCCGCTGGCTGCCGTGATCACGCCGAACCTGCCGGAGGCTGCGGCCCTGCTCGATGCGCCGGTGGCGGCGAGCGAGGCCGAGATCGAAAGCCAGGGACGCCGCCTGCTGGCGCTGGGCTGCCGCGCCGTCCTGATCAAGGGCGGGCACGGTGAGGGCGCCGAGAGCACTGACTATCTCGTCACTGCCGAGACCGCGATCGCGCTCGCCGCGCCGCGTGTGGCCACCCGCAACACCCATGGCACCGGCTGCTCGCTGTCCTCCGCCATCGCGGCAGGGCTGGCCAGGGGCGAGGACCTCGAGGCCGCCGTGCGCAACGCCAAGGCCTGGATCAGCGCCGCGATCGCCACCGCCGACCGCTTCAGCGTCGGCCACGGCCATGGGCCGATCCATCATTTCCACAAGTTCTACTGAGGCGGGCTTGCTTCGCCTCCCCCGCAAGCGGGGGAGGGAGCGCCCCCACCCTGCGGCGCCATGTCGCCTGATTGTCGCATGCGACTGATATTCGCGGGGAGGGCGAGGCAAGGCGTGATTCGTATTTGAAGGTGCCTCAAGGGTTCAATCGGTCATCCCCCTGTCACGGGACATTGTTACAGGCTGGCGCATGGGAAGTTACGATGTGAGTGACGAGAGCCCGGAGCGGCGCTTTCGCACGTTGTTCATCTCCGACGTCCATCTCGGGGCCCGCGGTTCACAAGCCGATCTTCTGCTCGACTTCCTGCGCTACCATGATGCCGATACGATCTATCTCGTCGGCGACATCGTCGACGGCTGGGCGCTGAAATCGAGCTGGCACTGGCCGCAATCGCATAACGACCTCGTCCAGAAGCTTTTGCGCAAGGCGCGCAAGGGCGCCAAGGTCATCTACATTCCCGGCAATCACGACGAGTTCCTGCGCAACTATTACGGTACGCATTTCGGCGGCATCGACGTGGTCGAGAACACGGTTCACACCGGCGCCGACGGCAAGCGCTATCTCGTCATTCACGGCGACATCTTCGATCTCGTGGTGCAGAACGCGCGCTGGCTCGCCCATCTCGGCGACAAGGCCTACGACTTCGCGATCCAGATGAACCGCCTGGTCAACTTCTTCCGCCGCCTGTTCGGCGTGCCCTATTGGTCGCTGTCGCAATGGGCCAAGCAGAAGGTCAAGAACGCCGTCAACTATATCGGCGCGTTCGAGCAGGCGCTCGCCGCCGAGGCGCGGCGTCACCAGGCCGACGGCGTGATCTGCGGCCACATCCACTACGCCGTGATCCGCGACGAGGCCGGCATCCGCTACATGAATTGCGGCGACTGGGTGGAGAGCTGCACCGCCCTGGTCGAGCATGACGACGGTCACTTCGAGATCATCACCTGGGCGGATCAGTTGCGGAAGCCGGAGCAGGTGCCACAGGTCGCAGCCAGAGCTGCATAACAAGGACCTCTTGATGCGCATCCTGGTCGCGACCGACGCCTGGCACCCGCAAGTCAACGGTGTGGTTCGGACGCTGACCAAGCTCTCTGACGCTGCAAAAGCGCTCGGCGTCGAGTTCACGTTCCTGACGCCGCAATCGTTCCGCACCTTCGCGATGCCGAGCTATCGCGACGTGCGCCTCGCCATGCCGCGCCCGGCCCGGATCGCAAGGCTGATCGAGGAGGCACGTCCCGACAGCATCCACATCGCGACCGAAGGGCCGATCGGCCTGATGGTCCGCCGCTATTGCCGCCAGCGCAAGCTGCCGTTCACGACCAGCTTCCATACCCGCTTTCCCGAATATGTCCGCGCCCGCGTGCCAGTGCCGGGCTCGCTGATCTGGCGGGCGCTGCGGCGCTTCCACAGCGCCAGTCGCGCCGTGATGGCGGCGACGCCGGCGCTCGCGCGCGAACTGACCGAGCGCGGCTTCGACAATGTCGTGCTGTGGCCGCGCGGCGTGGACACCACGTTGTTCCACCCGCGCGTCATCGATCTCTGCCTGCCGGCGCCCGTGTTCCTGTCGGTCGGCCGCGTCGCAGTCGAGAAGAATGTCGAGGCGTTCCTCGACCTCGACCTACCCGGCACCAAGGTGGTCGTCGGCGACGGCCCGGCGCGCGCCTCGCTGGAAGAGGTCTACCCCGATGCGATCTTCCTCGGCGAGAAGCACGGCGAGGAACTGGCGGATATCTACGCGGCCGCCGACGTGTTCGTGTTCCCGAGCAAGACCGACACTTTCGGCCTGGTCCTGCTGGAGGCGCTCGCGAGCGGCCTGCCGGTCGCGGCCTTCCCCGTGAAGGGTCCCCGCGACGTGATTGGCGATGCGCCGGTCGGCGCGCTCGATCACGATCTGCGCAATGCCTGCTTCGCCGCGCTCGATATCTCCCGGCAGGACTGCGTCGCGTTCGCCGCCAATTACACCTGGGAGGCCTCTGCAACGGTCTTTATCGACAGCATTTTGGCGGTCGGGGCGGTGCTGCCCGGCCGGACCGCCGCGGAACAGCCGCGCCAAGTCGCCTAGAGCTATCTCGATCCGATCGATCGAAATAGCTCTAGATTCTTGTTTTGACGCGTTTTCTTCACGCGAACCGGGATCCACTTCGCGCGAAAACGCTATGGGGAAATCCTCTCGCGGAGATGTCTTGCCCGGGCCTGATCGGCCGCGATAACATTCCGCCATGACCGAACAGGCCCTTCCGGTCGGCCCTGCCGACATCGATGCCGCAGCGCGCGTGATCGCGCCTTACGCCATCCGCACGCCGCTGTTGTCCTTCCCCGTGCTCAACGAGCGCGTCGGTGCGAAAGTGTTCCTGAAGCCGGAGATGCTTCAGCGCACCGGCTCGTTCAAGTTTCGCGGTGCGTTCAACAAGGTGTTCTCGATCCCGCAGGACAAGCGCGCCGGCGGCGTCGTCGCGTTCTCCTCCGGCAACCACGCCCAAGGCGTGGCGGCGGCGGCAAAGATCCTCGACATGCAGGCCACCATCGTGATGCCAGCGGACGCCCCGCTGTCGAAGCGCGAGCGCACCAAATCCTACGGCGCCGAGGTCGTGCTGTACGACCGCGACAAGGACGACCGCGAGGCGATCTCGCGCGGCATCGCCGAGAAGCGCGGCGCGACGCTTGTCAAACCCTACGACGATCCGTTCGTGATCGCAGGGCAGGGCACCGCCGGCCGCGAGATCGCCGAGGACATGGCAACGCTCGGCCTCGGCCCCGACATCGTGGTGGCGCCGGCCTCCGGCGGCGGCTTGATCGCGGGTGTCGCGACCGCCGTGAAGGCGCGCTATCCGCAAGCCGAGATCGTGGTCGCCGAGCCCGAGGCCTTCGACGATCACGGCATTTCACTCAGCGCAGGCCATCGCGAGCCGCATCCGCCGGCCGGCCGCACCATCTGCGATGCGCTGATGGCCCTGATGCCGGGCGAGATGACGTTTGCGATCAACAGCAAGCTCTTGGCGCGCGGCGTCACGGCGTCGGACAAGGAAGTCGGCGCGGCGGTCGCCTTTGCCTATCGCGAGCTGAAGCTGGTGGTGGAGCCCGGCGGCGCGGTGGGGCTTGCTGCGCTACTCGCGGGCCGCCTCGATGTCGCCGGCAAGAACGTCGTCATCGTGCTGTCAGGCGGCAATGTCGATGCGGATCTGTTCGCGGAGCTGGTGGCCTGATCGTCATTCCGGGGCTCGCGCAGCGAGAGCTATGATGCGCAATTGCGCATCTGAGAATCCATAACCACGATCGGGAGTATGGATTCCGGGCCTGCGCCTTACGGCGCATCCCGGAATGACCAAGAACAGACATGAAGAAGGGGCAGAGCGTTTCCGCTCTGCCCCTTTGTCGTCTCGCTCGCCGCAATCAGTGCGTGAAACCGCCGCGACGGTTGCCGCCATTGTTCATGCTCGGCGCTTGGTTCATCGACTGCCGGAAGTTGTTGTTGCTGCTGACCATGCGGCTCGGCATCGTGTTGATCTGCGGGCGGGTGTTCTGCACGTTGGTCTGCACCTGCACCTTATTCACCGGGTTATTGTTGAGCTTGACGATGCCGGTGTTGCCGTTGTTGAGCCGCATCGGGCGGTTCGGAGTCTGCACGTTGACCGGCTTCGACTCGATGTTCGAGCCACCCTTGCCGACATTCACCGGCATGGTCACGATCTTGCCCGGCTTGACGGTGCCGCCATTCGGCATGGTGCTGGTCGCAGGCAGGGTCACGATCTTGCCGATGCCGACCTTGCCGTTGATCGTGTTGGTCGGCGCAGGCAGCGTGACGATCTTGCTCGGGGTCTGCGGCGGCGTGCCGTTCTGCGGGTTCGGCTGGTTGTTGCCGGCAGGCAGGGTGACGATCTGGCCGCCATTGCCGAGCTTGCCGAGGACGTTACCGTCGAGCGGCTTCTGCACGACAGGCAGATTGCCGTTCACCTGCGCGCCATTGCCCTGCTGCATCAGCGGCATGTATTTGGGCTGGCCGAGATTGCCGATCTTGATCGTCGGAGCAATGGTCTGCGGCGCCAGGAACTTGGTCGCCTGCATCAGGGGGATCTGCTTCGGCTGCGTCTGCAGCTTCAGCGCGACCTGCGCATAGGGGCTGTTGCCGTAGCTCTCATAGAAGCTCTTGTAGGCGAGCGGCGAGTTGGCGAGCACCGCCTTGTGCCAGGCCTGCGAGATCAGGATGTTGTTGAGCAGCCAGCGGATGTGGTCGCACAGCGGGTCGTGCGGGTACATCCGGATGAACTCCTGATAGTACTCCGGCCGGCCCTCGGACACGACGTAGTCATAGGCCTGGCGGGTGGAGCGGCTCGGCAAATTGGAGGCCATCTGCACGACCGGCGCTTTCACCGGCGCGCGGTTGGCGGCAACGGCGGTGTCACCGAAGAAGGTGAAGTCGCTCGTCAATGACGAGCTCTCCCACGGAATCTGCGCGCCGCTGGTGGTCTGGTTGACCTGCAGGCGCACGCGCTTGAACAGCTGCTCGATCGGCACGTTGGGCTCGCGCGCGACGTTCAGGAACGCCTGTGTGTACGGGCTGTGGCCATTGGTGCCGTCGAGCGCCTCGGCACCTGGCGCGGTCGAGTAGCCGACGATCGAGCCGTTCGGCGCATCGACGATTGCCAAGCCACGGCCGGCGTCGTTGATTTCAGGGAAAGGGTTGTTGCGGCAGGCATCGAGGATGACGATGCGCATGCGGCTCGGGATCGTCTCCAGCGTCGACATCACGTCGACGAGGCGCAGCGAATTGTTGACCAGCTCGGTCGGGCTGGAAACCTTGGCGTCGACCGGAACGAGATAGTTCTCGCCGGCGAGCTGCACGCCGTGACCGGCGTAATAGACCATCGCCACCGTGTTCGGACCGCGCGAGGCGACCTTGGCGGAGAAGTCCTGGACGACGCGGAGCATGTCGTTCTGGGTCAAGTCGGTCGCGGCGACCACTTCGAACCCGGCGGAGTTCAGGAACTGCGCCATCGACTGGGCGTCATCGTCGGGATTCGCAAGCTGCGGCGCGTTCTGGTAGTTCGCATTGCCGATCACCAGCGCCACCCGCTGCTCCGGGCCTTGCAGGGCGGTGGGGGCAGGCTGAACCGGGGCG
Organism: Bradyrhizobium sp. NBAIM14; assembly: GCF_020193895.1. Taxonomy (NCBI): domain Bacteria; kingdom Pseudomonadati; phylum Pseudomonadota; class Alphaproteobacteria; order Hyphomicrobiales; family Nitrobacteraceae; genus Bradyrhizobium; species Bradyrhizobium sp. NBAIM14. The sequence goes on from NZ_JADYVQ010000018.1 coordinate 94,814, forward strand.
ACTTGCGCGGAAACGGGCCCGCAGGCGAAGCCGAACAGGCTTCCCAGCAGGCTCGCCGTCATGAAAAAGGGCTTTAGGCGGAACATGGCGTGCTCCTTTGGCACTCATCTCGATGCGAGATTGGTTGCGCGCAAGCTTGGCCGCGTTCGAGCCTTGCGGTCCGTGATCCCTGTCACCATGCTGGCCTCCGTGATCTGAATCACGCTCGGAACCTGCTATGGTTAGCGATCGATTGGGAGGACGTCCGCCACATGCTGAAATCGATCGATCCGATCCTCACCCCCGATTTGCTCTGGCTGCTCGCCGCGATGGGCCATGGCGACGACCTCGTGTTCGTCGACGCCAATCACCCCGCCACCCGGATCGCGCAGAGCACCTCATCGCAGCGCCTGATCCAATTGCCGGGCATGACGATGGAAACTGCCATCCGGGCCATCATGTCGGTCTATCCGCTCGACGATTTCGATCCCGATCCGGTGCGTGTGATGATGCCGGTCGACGATCCCGACCGCGTGCCCGAGGTGCAGCGCGCCGTGCTCGCGGAGATCGCACGTGCGGCTGGCCGGCCGGTCACGCCCGGCAAGCTCGCGCGTCCCGATTTCTATCGCGCGGCAGCGGCAGGCTTTGGCGTCGTGCAGGTCGGCGACAGCAGGGGCTATGGTTGCTTCCTGATCAGGAAAGGCGTGATCGGCTAGTAGGGCTGCGTCGATAGACGCAACGTGAGATCAAAGCGGCCGTTTCATCGTCTGCGATGCTCCCGCGCGACCATCTGCCAGCACTCGAATTTGAATGGCGTTCGAGCAGGCGAGCGTCTATCGTCAATTCATGTCTCGCCTTCTGTGTCTCTTCGTTGCTGTCGTCCTGTCGCTGCTGCCTGCCGTCGCACCCGCCGAGCCCGTGCAAAAGCGCCCCAAGCCGGTTTGGAAGGGCTACGGCTTTCTGCCGGGCTATCGGCAGCCGCTCAGCAACAGCATCCCGCTGTACAAGCAGAAAGACGCCATGCGCCGCCTGTCGCGCGCCGACCGGCGCCATTGGTACATCGACCCGGTCCCACAATATTATCGCTGGGACGGCGAGTGGCACTATTTCGGTCGCCCCGGATTCAACGGCGGCCGCTACAACGGCGGCAGCTATGGCCCGTGCTGGACGCGCACGCCGATCGGTCCGATCTGGAATTGCGGGTGAGGCGCTGACGTCGCCTACGCGTCATTGCGAGCGCAGTGAAGCAATCCAGAATCTTTCCGCGGAGACAGTCTGGATTGCTTCGCTGCGCTCGCAATGACGGTGTGGGAGCGTGCGCGCGCCCTCACGAAAAGAACGCGATCTTCTCGGCCTGGGTCATGCGGCGGATCGGGGCGAGCGGGTCGTTGGCCGGTGCGCGGGTTTTTTGCAGGATGCCGCTGGCGAGGATGGTGGCGCCGAGCGAGGCGTCGGACATGGACGCGGGCAGGGGCGAGGGCATCGGCAGCGTCGCGGTCGGGGCTGCCGCCAATGATGCTGCGGCCGCCACGGCCGGTGCCTGCTGCTCCATCACTTCGGCGGCGGCTTCCGCGATGGCCTCGGTGAGGCGCGCGAGCGAGTCCAGCGCGATCGGCGCGTCCGCGGGCTCTTCGGCGATGGCTGCGAGGACAGGCTCGGCTGCGACCGGCTCCGGCTGTTCGGTGGCAATGGGCGCCACGACATCCGAGAGCGCCGGCTCCGGCGTCGCGGCTGCCATCTCCACCGGCTCGATGATCTCGTCGAAGTCGGGATCGGGCGCGGCCATCTCCATCGCGATGGCCTCGAGGATGGCTTCGTCCTCGGCCTCGGCTGCGGCGTCGAGCGCGAACTCCTCGCGTGCTTCCGTCAAGGCCTCCGGCTGAGCGGCCGGCTCTTCAAACACGACGGCTTCGAGCTCGGCATCATCAGGCGCGAGGTTTTCGAGTGCCGCGCTTTCGGCAGGGATCTGGTTTTCGGCCGCGATCCCCTGTGCGACAGCCGCGTCCATGGCCTGCTCGGCCATGGCGGAGGTTTCAGCGACGGCCGCTGCTTCGACGGCCGCATCGAGTTCCGGAGCTGCCGCGATCTCTTCGCGCGTCTCCGTAAAAGCCACGGATGCATCGCCCGCCATCGCCGCCGTCTCAACGGGCGAGGCTTCTGCGACTGATGACGGCGCCTCCTGCGCCGGAGCAGGCGCGGCCTGCGGCGTTGCGTCGCCGTCGAGCTGCTCGACTCGATCCTTCAGCAGATCGAACGCAGCCTTGAGATCGATCCGGGGATCGAGGGTCGAGATCTGCCCGCAGGCGGCCTCGATCGAGGCCAGCTGCGAATCAATGAGGTCGCAGATTCGCCCGTCGGCGCCGATCTCGCGCCAGCGCCAGGAGATCTCCTTGATGATGCGCACCCCGCGCGGGATCGGCGCGAGACTCGCCTCGATCGCGCCGGGATCGAACGCGGCGAGCGCGATCGTCTCGGCCTCGCGGATGGCGCGGCGGATCTCGACCAGCGCCTCGGGCAAGCGGTCCTCGACCACCGGTTGCCGCTGTGCCGCAAGGGTTTCCTCGATTTTGGCGACCGCATCCAGCACCATGCTTGTGTCGGCATTGCGGTTGCGCTTGGCATACTCGCCGAGGAACCAGCGGCCGCGCGCGGTCTCCATGAAGGCTTCGCGGATCGCTTCGTAATCCTGCTCGTTCGGCGCGGCCGCGCGGGCAGACATGGGCGAGAGGGCGAATGCTTCGTTGGCCATGACAATCTCGTCGCGCAAATCAGTGCGCGTTACTGTAACGATCACCACGATATCGACCGAATCGCAATTGGTTTGATGCAGTCCGAATCACAAATCCCCATCGCGGCAGCGACGAAGCGGCGATTCGCCGTGAGCCTCGCCGTGTTCTATTCGGCCTTCTTTGCGGTTCTGGGCACGCATGTGCCGTTCTTCCCGGTCTGGCTGAAGGCGATCGGCATCGACGCTGTCTGGATCGGCATCATCACCGCGCTGCCGGCGATCACGCGCTTCACCACGCTGCCGCAAGTGACCGCCTTTGCCGAAAAGCGACAGGCCATTCGCGCCGCCATCATGGTGTCGGCGCTGGCCACTGCGATCGGATTTACGATGGTCGGCCTGCAGCAGCAGCCGCTGGCGCTGTTCCTGATCTATGCGCTGACCTGCATGGTGTGGACGCCGACGATGCCGCTGACCGATGCCTATGCGTTGCGCGGTGTCGCCCGCTACGGGCTCGATTACGGACCCCTGCGGCTGTGGGGGTCGGCGGCGTTTGCCGCCGGCTCGCTCGCCTGCGGCTATCTCGTCGACGTCATCGCTCCGCGCGACCTGATCTGGGTCATCGTCGCCTGGGCCGTCGTCGCGGTTCTCGCCAGCCTGCTGCTGCAGCCGCTCGACGATCTCAGGCGGAGGGCGCCGGAGCGGCATGCCGGCAAGCCGCTGCTGCGCGATACAGCCTTCTGGGCCGTGATCGCGTCGGCGGCGCTGATCCAGAGCAGTCATATCGCCTTCTACACCTTCTCGGCCATCAACTGGCAGCTCCAAGGCATCAGCGGGCTGACCATCGCGGTGCTGTGGACGCTGGGCATCATGGCAGAGATCGTCGTGTTCGCGCTGTCGCCGCGCTTCTCGCTGCAGCCGTCCACGCTGATAGCCATCGGCGGCGTGATCGCCGTGCAGCGCTGGATCGTCACCGCGAGCGAGCCGCCGCTCGTGCTGCTCGCGATCGCCCAGCTCGGCCACGGCTTCAGCTTCGGCCTGACCATCGTCGGCACCATGAACCTTTTGGCGCAGCGCGTGTCTTCGCATCAGATCGCGCGCGGGCAGGGCTATTACGCCGCCTGCAACGGGCTCCTGGGGGCGGCGACGTCGATCGCATCAGGCGCGATCTACGCCCGCATCGGCGACAATGTCTATTACGTCATGGCCGCGATGGCCGCTGCCGGCGCCATTCTGATCTGGTCGGCGCGGCATCGCCTCACGGCTCAGCCCCAGAGCGAAGCGTCCGGCGGGTAGACCAGGCTGCCGTCATAACGCAGGCCGTGGTCGCGGTCGCGCGCCAGCAGCAAGGGGCCGTCGAGATCGACGAAGCGCGCCTGGGGCGTCACCAGCATTGCAGGCGCCATCGATAGCGAGGTCGCGACCATGCAGCCGATCATGATCTCGAAGCCGAGCGCCCGGGCAGCATCGGCCATGGCCAGCGCCTCGGTGAGGCCGCCGGTCTTGTCGAGCTTGATGTTCACGGCGTCGTAGCGATCGCGCAAAGGCGCAAGCGACTTGCGGTCATGCACGCTCTCGTCGGCGCAGACGGCGAGGGGGCGCCTGATCCGCGCCAAGGCTTCGTCGCGGCCTGCCGGCAGCGGCTGCTCCACCAGGGTCACGCCGGCAGCGGCGCAGGCGGCGAGATTGGTTTCGAGATTGGCCTCGGTCCAGGCCTCATTGGCATCGACGATCAGCTCGGCCTCAGGAGCGGCCTTGCGCACGGCGGCGATGCGCTCCGGATCGCCGTCGCCGCCGAGCTTGATCTTGAGCAGCGGACGGTGCGCCGCTTTGGCGGTCGCGGCTGCCATGGCCTCTGGGGTCGCTAACGAGATCGTGTAAGCCGTGGTGCGCTCTTCCGGGGCCGGGCGGCCCAGCAGGTTCCAGGCGCGCAAGCCCGCCGCCTTGGCCTCGAGGTCGATCAGGGCGCAATCCAGGGCGTTGCGGGCCGCACCTGATGGCATTGCGGCCTGGAGGGTCTCTCGCGTCAGCCCGCCCGCGACGGCCTCCTGCATGGCCTGGATCGCAGCCAGCGTCGCCTCCGGCGTCTCGCCGTAGCGGGGATAGGGCACGCATTCGCCGCGGCCGGTCAGGCCGCCCCGGCTGACCTCCGCCACGACCGTGACGGCCTCGGTTTTGGCGCCCCGGCTGATGGTAAAGCTGCCGGCGATCGGGAAGCGCTCGATTCGCGTCGCCAGAGCTGCAAATTTCATGGAAGTCATTTTGAACTCTGGCGAAATCTGAACCTGCTAGTTACCTCTAGCAACTAACATTAACCCTTGGGGATACCTTCTCTGGGTAAGGGCGCGTGCGCAACCATCTGATTTTCTCCGCCCCGGCACGGGAGCGGACATGAGTGGCGATCCGAAGCTGGAACGGATTGCCAAGGGCAACGCCCTGGCACTGTGCGCCACCGGCACCTGGACCGCGAGCTTTGCGCCGGTCCTGGAGCGGATGGTCGCCGACGCCGAGAAGCTTGCAGACACCCCGCAAAGCATCTTCATCGACGTCTCCGAGGTCGCCAAGCTCGACACGTTCGGCGCCTGGCTGATCGAGCGGCTGCGCCGCAGCCTGACCAAGGGACCCGTCGAGGCGCAGATCGCGGGGCTCTCCGCCAATTATTCCAGCCTCGTGGACGAGGTGCGGCGGGTCAGGGGGGCGGCCGTGGTCGACAGCGACCCGATCACCATCTCCGGCATGCTGGAGCAGATCGGCCGGACCGTGGCCGGCGTCGCCGGTACGGTGGCAGGCCTCGTCGACATGCTGGGCGCCGTGCTCGCGGCGTGGTTTCGCGTCCTGATCCATCCGCGCTCGTTCCGCCTGACCTCGACCGTGCACCACATGGAGCAGGTCTGCTGGCGCGCGGTGCCGATCATCGTGCTGATCACCTTCCTGATCGGCTGCATCATCGCGCAGCAAGGCATTTTCCATTTCCGCAGGTTCGGTGCCGACATCTTCGTCGTCGACATGCTCGGCGTGCTGGTGCTGCGTGAGATCGGCGTGCTCCTGGTCGCGATCATGGTCGCGGGCCGTTCGGGCAGCGCCTACACCGCCGAGCTCGGCTCGATGAAGATGCGCGAGGAAATCGACGCGCTGCGCACCATGGGGTTCGACCCGATCGAGGTCCTGGTGCTGCCGCGCATGATGGCGCTGGTGCTGGCGCTGCCGATCTTGGCGTTTCTCGGCGCCATGGCCGCGCTCTATGGCGGCGGTCTGGTGGCCTGGCTCTATGGCGGCGTTCAGCCGGAGGCCTTCCTGCTGCGCCTGCGCGACGCCATCTCGATCGACCATTTCATCGTCGGCATCGTCAAGGCGCCGGTGATGGCCGCCGTGATCGGCATCGTCGCCTGCGTCGAAGGGCTCGCCGTGCAGGGCAGTGCGGAATCGCTGGGTCAGCACACCACCGCGTCGGTGGTGAAGGGCATCTTCTTCGTCATCGTCATGGACGGCATCTTCGCCATCTTCTTCGCCTCGATCGGGATGTGACGATGGCAAGAGAAACTCAAAGCGAGATCCAGGACCCGATCATCCGCGTCCGCGGCATCACCGTGCAGTTTGGCTCAACGCGCGTGCTGGACGGGCTCAACCTCGACGTCAAGCGCGGCGAGATTTTGGGATTTGTCGGCCCCTCGGGCGCGGGCAAGTCGGTGCTGACGCGCACCATCATCGGCCTCGTGCCGAAGGTCGCGGGCTCCATCGAAGTGTTCGGCGTTGACCTCGATTCATCGAGCGCGTCGCAGCGGCGCAATGTCGAGCGGCGCTGGGGCGTCCTGTTCCAGCAGGGCGCGCTGTTCTCATCGCTGACCGTGCGGCAGAACATCCAGTTTCCGATGCGCGAATATCTGCGCGTCTCGCAGCGGCTGATGGACGAGATCACCATGGCCAAGCTCACGATGGTCGGCCTCAAGCCCGAGGTCGCCGAGCGTTTCCCGTCCGAACTCTCCGGCGGCATGATCAAGCGCGTGGCGCTGGCGCGTGCGCTGTCGCTCGATCCCGACCTCGTCTTCCTGGACGAGCCGACCTCCGGCCTCGATCCGATCGGCGCGGGCGACTTCGACGAGCTGGTTCGGACCCTGCAGCGCACTTTGGGGCTGACGGTTTTCATGGTAACCCACGACCTCGACAGCCTATACACAGCATGTGACCGCATCGCCGTTTTAGGGAACGGTAAGATCATTGCGGCAGGGTCGATCGCCGACATGCAGGCCTCGCAGCATCCCTGGCTGAGGCAGTATTTTCATGGCAAGCGCGCCCGCGCGGTCATGGGTTGAGAGCTGGGTTGAGTAGCCGGAGCACCTGATGGAAACGCGGGCGAACTACATTTTGATCGGCTCGTTCACGCTGGCGGTGATCGCCGCCGCGATCGGCTTCGTGCTGTGGTTTCAGTCGCTGCACACGACCAAGCAGCGCAGCCCCTTGCGCGTCGTGTTCGAGGGCCCCGCGGCGGGGCTGCGCAACGGCGGCAGCGTCAATTTCAACGGTATCAGGGTGGGCGAGGTGGTCTCGGTGAAGCTGGACAACCCGCGGCGGGTTGTCGCACTCGCCATGATCGAGAATAACGCCCCGATCCGCAAGGATACCCTGGTCGGCCTCGAATTCCAGGGTCTCACCGGCGTTGCGGCGATCTCGCTGAAGGGCGGCGAGGAGGCCGCGCCGGCTCCGCCGCTCGACCAGGACGGCATCCCGACGCTCACGGCCGACCCCAACAAGCTCCAGGATGTCACCGAGGCGATCCGCGCCACGCTGCAGAACGTCAACAAGATCGTCGCCGACAATCAGGAATCGGTGAAGAACTCGCTGAAGAACCTCGAGACCTTTACCAACTCGCTGGCGCGCAATTCCGAAAAGATCGACGCCGTGATGGCCAAGGTCGATGGCGTCATGCTCAAGGCCGACAATCTCATGCTCGGCCTCAACACGCTGGCCGGCGGCAAGGACGGCGGCGAGCTGTTCCAGGCGGTGAAGTCGATCCGCGAGCTAGCCGAAGATTTCGACAAGCGCTCGGGCGCTCTGATGGCCGACGGCCGCCGCACCCTCGGCGACATTAGCCGCGCCGTGAACAATTTCGACCGCAACCCGACCCGCGTCCTGTTCGGCGCCAGCAACTCGTCGCAGCCCGCCCCGCCGCCCGAGCCGCCGAAGCCTGCGGCAGCGCCGAGGCGGTAGGCGGTAGGAAAGCGCGAATGGGGAGTGGCGAATAGCGAGTAGCGTATACAGCCTTCCTCACGGATCGATCCCAAACAAAAACGGAGCCCGCGAGGGCTCCGTTTTCATTCGCTATTCGCAATTCGCCATTGGCGAGCTTCCGCTCACCCCAGCCGGCCCGCCGCGTGCGCGAGCAGGGTGTAGACCAGGCCCGTTTCCGAGATCAGGTGGCTGCGCAGCTCCTGCGGGCCGCGGCCGTCGCGGGCGACTTCGTCGAGCAGGCGCTCGAACTCGGCGACGTAGCGGTCGACCGTGCCCTTGAAGTTGCGGTCGGCGCGGTACTTGCGGGCGACCTCGTCGAAGGCCTTCTGGCCGGCGGGCGTGTACAGGCGCTTGGTGAAGGCCTTGTTCTCGCCGCGCTGGTAGCGGTCCCACATCTCGGCGGCGAGGTTGCGGTCCATCAGCCGGCCGATGTCGAGCGACAGCGATTCCAGCGGATTGCTGCTTGCCTGCGGCGCCTGCGGCTGCGGCGCGGGTGCCGCGCGGCCACGCGGGGCCTGGCCGGCCGGTGCGCCCTGATTGGCGTCGGTGCGGTTGAGCAGGTCCGACAGCCAGCCGTCACGGCCCTGGTCGCTGCCAGCGGGCGCGACCGGCGGCGCTTCGGTGCGGCGCCCGGCCGGCATGCCGAGGTCCGGCGGCGGCAGCGTCGAGGCGCTGCCGATGTCGCGCATGCGGGTCTCGGGAGCCCGGCCGCCGACGGCGGCCAGCACCGGCTCTTCCTGGCGTTGCACGCTGGCGCGGCCCGCCGTGGTGACGTCGAGCCCGCGGCCGTGCTGGGCCACGATGCGGTTGAGCTCGGCGAGCGCCTCGATCTGGTCGACGATCACCTTGCGCATCTGCGCCGTGCTCTCGGCGGCCTCCTGCGGCATCTCGAGTACGCCGCGGCGCAGCTCGTTGCGGGTGGCTTCGAGCTCGTTGTGCATCTCCAAAGCCATCTGCTTCATGCTGGCGACGAGGTTGGTGAACTTCTCGGTCGACTGCTTGAACATCGTATCCGCCTCGTCCGTGGTCTGGCGGTAGATGTCGTGCATGGCCTCGATGGTCTGCCGGTGCTCCTCTTCGGACGCCGCGCGCACCGCCTCGAACTGGCGGGTGATCGCGGCCGAGCCTGCGCCGGCGGTCTCGGCGACGACGCGGGCGATGTCGCGGGCGCGCTCTTCGGCCGCGGCAAGCGATTCATCGAGCAGGCCGGTGAAGCGCGACAGCCGCTGGTCGAGATCGGCCGTGCGCAGGTCGATCGTTGTGACGAGCGATTCCAGTGCCTGCTTGCGTTCGGCGAGCGAGGCAGTGGTGTTCTTGTTGCTCTGCTCGACGACCTGCGCGGCCTCGACCAGCGCCTGGCCATGCTTGTCGAACTGGGTCGACAGCTCGCCGAGATCCTGCAGCGCCTTCGTGGTCTTGCTGTTGAAGACGTTGAGCTGCTCTTCCAGGTTCTGCGTCGCCGCGCCGTTGCGCGAGGTGACGTCGTTCATCGCCGAGACGAAGTCGGCGACGCGGGTCACCAGCGCCCGCTCGAGCGAGTTGAGGTTGTCGTGCGCACCGGTCAGCACCTCCTGGAGCAGGATGTTGCCTTCGCGCAGGCGCTCGAACAGGGCGACCGTGTCGGTGCGCAGGATCTTGCTGGTCTCCTGCATCTCCGTGACGGCCGCGATCGAGACCTGGCGCGACTGGTCGATCGCGGAACGCGAGGCCTGCTCGAGGTCCTTGAGCGACTTGCCGACGGCGCTGGTGGCGACCTCGCTCGCCGCGTTGATGGTGCGGGCGACTTCCGAGCCGTTGCCCATCATGGTCTGCGAGAAGGCCTGGCCGCGCGTCTCGATCGACTTCAGCGCGTCGGAGGTGACGCGGTCGATGTCGAGCGTGAGCTGGCTGGTCTTCGAGCCGATCGCGTCGACCAGTGCGCCGCGCTTGGCGTCGATCATGTTCGACAGGCGGTCGGCCTGCTGCTGCACGTAGGTGACGATCTCGTCGGTCTTGCCGGTCATGGCCTGACCGAAGCTGGAGCTGGCGGCGAGCACCGAGCGCTCGACGTCGGCCGAGCTCGACTTGACGCGCGAGCTCGCCTCGTTGGAGGCGGAGATCAGCGCGTTCTGGGCGTTGAGCGCGCTGGTCTGGATATCGTTGGTCGCGTTGGCGGCGGCCGCGCTCAGCGTACGCTCGATCTCGGTCGAGATCGTGCGGATCTGGCTCGCGGCGTCGGCCGAGGTAGAGGTCAGCGAGATCTGGGCTTCACGCGCGCTGTTGAGGATGGTCGAGGCGGTGTCGGCGCCGACCGCGGTCAGCGTGCGCTCGATGTCCGTCGTCAGCGACTTGATCTGGCCCGCCGCATCGGTCGAGGCGGAGATCAGCGTACCCTGGGCCTCGCGCACGCCGCTGGTGAGCGCCTCGATGGTGGCGCCGCCGGCGGTCGCCAGCGCGCGCTGCATCTCGGCCGCAAGCGAACGGACCTGGCTGGTTTGTTCTGCGGAGACAGCAAGAAGGGTGCTCTGGGCGTCGCGGGCGCTGGTGGTGATCGTCTCGGCGGCGGTCTGGCCGACCTGCGAGAGCGAGCGATGCACTTCGGCTGCGAGCGACTTGACCTGGCTCGCCGCGTCCGAGGACGCCGTCACCAGCGTGCTCTGGGCCTCGCGGGCGCCGCTCATGATGGTCTCGGCCGTCGAGGTGCCCGCCATCGTCAGCGAGCGCTGCACGTCCGAGGACAGCGCCTTGATCTGGTTTGCGGTCTCGGTCGAGGCCGCGATCAGCGTGCTCTGCGCATCGCGGGCGCCGGCGGTGATCGACTCCGCCGTGGCGGTGCCGGCCATCGACAGCGAGCGCTGCACGTCGGCGGTGAGCGTCTTGACCTGGCTCGCCGCATCCGAGGACGCGGTGACAAGGGTGGTCTGCACCTCGCGGGCGCCGGCCAGGATCGAGGCCGCGGTGGCGGAGCCCGCCGCCGACAGCGTGCGCTCGACATCGGCCGCGAGCCCCTTGATCTGGGTGGAGGCTTCGCCCGAGGCCGCAACCAGCGTCGACTGCGCTTCGCGCGCGCTGGTCAGGATCGAGTTCGCCGCACCGGTGCCGACTGCGGTCAGCGCCTGCTCGACCTCGGCGGAGGTCATCTTGAGCTGGGCGTTGACATCGGAGGAGACCGTCAGCAGCGACTGCTGGGCGGTGCGCGCGCCGGTCTGGATGGTCTCGCTGGTGTTGACGACGAGGTTGGTGAGCGAGCGCTCGGCGTCCTCGACATGCGAGCGGATCGCGGTCGAGATCATCTCGGCGCGGGACATCATGTCCTCGCTGGCCTGGCGTCCGCTGCTTTCGATGCGGCCGGCCACGGCCTCGACGCGCGAGCCGAGCAGATCCTCGAACTGAGCCACGCGCACGTCGATGTCGCTGGCGACCGAGCCGACCTTGGTCTCGATGGCTTGCTGGATCTCCTGGAAGCGTGCCGTGACCGTGTCGGTCAGATGCGTGCTGCGGCCGTCGATGATCTCGGTGACGCCGGTGATGCGGCGGTCGACCGCCTCGATCGCCTGCGCGGTGCCGTCGGTGAGCGTCGAGGTCAGCAGCGTCAGGCGCGTGTCGATCGACTGCACGGCCTGCGATGCGCCGTTGGTCACGGCGGTGGTCAGGTAGGTGAGGCGGGAGTCGATGGATTCGAGCGCCTGCGTCGCGCCACCCGTGAGCGTGGTCGTGAGGTGGGTCAGGCGGGTGTCGATCGACTGGATGGTCTGCGATGCGCCGTCGGTCAGCGAGCTCGTGAGGTGGTTGAGGCGCGCATCGATGGTTTCAATGGCCTGCGAGGCACCGTCGGTGAGCGAGCTCGTGAGGTGATTGAGCCGTGCATCGATTGTTTCGATGGCCTGCGACGCCCCGCCGGTCAGCGACGTCGTGAGGTAGGTGAGGCGGGAGTCGATAGACTGGATCGCCTGCGCGGCACCGTCGCTCAGCGACGTCGCCAGCGTGTTGATGCGTCCGTCGATGGTCTCGGTCATCGACTTCGCGCGGCTGTCGAACGACAGCTCGAGCGCGGCGACGCGGCCGACGAGCTGCTCGTCGAAGGTCCTGATGTGGCCTTGGATGGTGCCGTCGAGGCTGGCGATCTTGCCGTTCAGCGAGGCGTCGATATTGCCGACGCGTTCGCCGATCGTGGTCTCGAACTGCACGAGGCGCTGGTCGAGCACCGCCGTGATCTGGCCGCCGTTCGACGTGAAGCGGGTGTCGAAATCGTCGACATAGGTCTTCAGTGTCTCGGCGATGTCCTGCGTGCGCTGGCCCATGCGCTCGACGATCTCGCCGCCGAAGGTCTTCACGGTGCGGTCGAATTCGGAGATGTGGCGGGTGATCAGCGCGCCCAGCGTGCCGGAATCGCGGGCGAACTTCTCGACCAGCTCGGTGCCCTGGTTCCGCACCAGCTCGTCGAACGCGCTCATCTGCAGCGACAGCGAATCGTGCGCGGTCTCGGTCTGGCTGACGACCTTGGCGACCAGGGCGTTGACGGTGGCGTCGAGCGCTTCGCTGGCCTTGTCGCCGCTCGTCATGATCTGGCCGGCGAGGCGGTTGCCGGCGTCGTCGATCTTGGCGGAGATGTCGTTGGAACGCAGCTCGAGCTCGAGCAGCAGCGAGTCCGATGAGTTCTTCAAGGAATCGTGCACCTGCTCGGTACGCTCGGAGATGCCGTCGACGATCGCGGCGGAACGCTGCTCGAACTCGCCGGTGATGCGGTCGATGCGCTCGTTCAGCATCTCGTGGACGCGGTCGGCGAGGTCGACGAACTCGTCGTGGACGTGGCCGGTCTTGAAGTTGAGGCTCGTGGTCAGCCGCTCGCTGGCGTCGAGCACGGCGCGCGTGGTCTCGTTGCTGGCCTCCTCGAGACGGTCGAGCAGGTCGCCGCCGCGCTCGCCAAGCGCCAGGATCATGTTGTCGCCGGCGTTGCTCAGCGCCTGGGTGATGTGGGCGCCGCGCTCTTCCAGAGCGCCGGTGATCGACTTGGCGACCTCGTCGACGCGGGAGGCGATCGCGTCCGAGATCAGCGCGATGTCGTGGCGCAGGTCGATCTGCACGCCGGAAATGGCGCTGCGAACCTGCTCGGCCTGGCCGACCAGGTTGTCGCGCTGATGCGCGATGTCCTGGAGCAAAGCGCGGATGCGCACCTCGTTGTCGGAATAGGCGCGTTCGAGCGCGGCGACCTCATTGGCGACCAGCGTCTCGAGCTCACCGGCGCGCGCGATCGCACGCTCGATGCCGTCGCCCATCGCCGCGACCTCGCGGCGGATGGCCTGGCCGACGGTGACCATGGAATCGGAGGCCGAGCCTTCCGGCTCGGAGAAGCGGATCGCGACCTGCGCCATCGCCTGCGCGATCATGCGCATTTCCTGGCCGCGCCAGACGAGGCTCGCGAGGAAGTAGAACAGCATGACCGGTGCGAAGAACATCGCGACGAGGCCGGCGATCACGAGCACGCCGCCGCTCTGGCCCATGGCGGCCTGGATCGAGGGCAGGAAGCCGAAGGTCAGCGCAGCGCATGCGGCGAGCCAGATGCCGGCGAAGATGGTGGCGAAGGTGTAGACGCTGCGGGCAGGGCGGCCCTTCTGCAGCGCCTGGAGCAGCTGGCCGATGGTCTCGCGATCGTCGTTGGCGGCGCGGCGCGCGGTGCGCGGCTCCTCGACCGGGTCGAACACGGTCGAGCGCTCGTTGGCGGCGGGGCGCGGCTCGAAGCTCGGCTCGTCGAAGACCGGAGGCGCGGCCGGCGGCACCGGGGGCGCCGTTTCGTTGCGCATTGCGGCGTTGCGGCTGGTATCGGCCGCGGTGTCGCTGATGTTCAGAGCTTCCTGGATTGCAGAAAGCGCAACTTCTGTAGGGTCTTTGACCTTTTTCGGAGTGTTCGCCATGTTCAGTCCGAGCCCTCGTTACTTGTACGCGTCCCCCCGCGAGCCCTGCGCGCGACGCAAGCCCACAGACCGGATCATGCCGCTTGCGCGGATCTCCGAGCCGTCCCCACCCGGACGGCTTGTCCGCCAATTTCTGCAACATCCTATTGGCAGAGCGTCGCGAATGAAATGCCCGCGATTAAGACATTCTTAATCATCGTTAACAGGATCGCGCCGTAACGCCTTAGCAATCAACGCAATTCTCAACCGGACTCGGCCAATTGCGGCAACTTTTCGTCAATAAACCGGCGGATCTGCGTCAAATCCCCCAAACATTTCGTTAACCATTTCCATGCTTGGGTGAGGGGAATCTGACCGCCGGACCGGCGGCCGTCGCGCGAAGCCGGGGCCTGCGCCATGACGCCTGACCTGCAAGGGATGGACTGGATGCCTTCGCCCCCGCTTGCGCCCATCGACAGCCCGCTCGACCTCGATCACCTCTCTCGAATGACGCTCGGCGACGCTGAGCTGGAGCAGGAAGTGCTGGCCATGTTCGCGGAGCAGGCGGCCCGTCTGCTCGCGGCGATGACCGCATTGCCGGCCGAGACCGGCACGCTTGCGCACAAGCTCAAGGGTTCGGCGCGCGGGATCGGCGCCTTTGCGGTCGCTGATGCCGCTGCCAGCCTGGAGACTGCGATCCGGACCGGCCATGGCCGGCCCCACGCCTTCGCCGCGCTGAAAGAGGCGGTGGCCGAGGCCCGCGCTGCCATCGCAGCGATGCTGAAGCGTTGAGCCGATACGTCCGGAGCCGGGCTCTAGTCGCTTGTTTTGACGCGTTTTCTTCCCGCAAAGCGGGAATCATTTGGCTTCAAAACGCTATGGCGCCGGGCTGACCGACCCGTTATAGGACAGCCGGGACCCTCCTTCATTCAAAGCACCGCGGCAGCACGAGCACACATGGCCAAGATTCACTTTGTCGACCACAAGGGCGAAACCCGCACGGTGGAAATCGAGAACGGCGCAACCGTGATGGAAGCTGCGATCCGCAACAGCATTCCCGGGATCGAGGCCGAATGCGGCGGCGCCTGCGCCTGCGCAACCTGCCATGTCTATGTCGACGAAGCCTGGCGCGAGAAGGTCGGCAGCCCGACGCCGATGGAAGAGGACATGCTCGACTTCGGCTTCGACGTGCGCCCGAATTCGCGCCTGTCTTGCCAGATCAAGGTCTCCGACGAGCTCGACGGCCTCGTCGTGGCGACGCCCGAGCGCCAGGCCTGATCCGTCTCCAAGCAGACTGTCCAAGTCGACTAAAGCGCGATGCGATTAGGATGAATCGTCATCGCGCTTTAGGTTATTGTTTGAGCATGATCTTTTCGGAAAACCGCTACACACTTTTCCGGATCATGCTCTAAATGCTCGGCGGCGCGACCTCGATGCCGCGCTTGTGCCAGGGTCTGAGCTTCTCGATCACCTCTGCGGTCAGCGGCGCCGGTCGCCGCGTCGCCTCGTCGAGCAGGACGCCGACCGACGTCGCCGACGCAATGCACGTGCCGTTCGAGAACACGACCTGCTCGAATGTCACCGACGTTCGCCCGAGCTTGACCACGCCGAGGCCGAGCTCGATCGAGCCGGGCCAGTGCAGCTCGGCGCGAAAATGCATGTCGAGCCGCACCATGATCCAGGCGAGCCCCGGCGGGGTCAGTCCGTATTCGGGAAGCTTCATCAGCGTGACACGGCCGGTCTCGAAATATGTGGCATAGACCGCGTTGTTGACGTGCTGGTTCGGGTCGAGGTCGCCGAACCGGACGTTGTCGCTGAGACGAAACGGAAAGTCCTCAAGGCGCGGGGTCGTGTCGAGGCGGGCTGGCGCGTTCACCGATTGATCTCCGTCATATCCATCCTCGTTACAGCCCAGTTATTTTGGCCCGGCAAGTGGGCGCGGCTGCGGGGCGATCCCGCTTTTATGCCTTTCCTGTTCCATCCCCGTTGGCTAGACAGGCAGGGTCACCTCTGCCCAACGGGCGCCGTCCAACCGATAACGATCGATAAAGAGACGACATGAGCGACGTGATCAAAACCGATGTGCTGATTATTGGGGCCGGGCCGTGTGGTCTGTTCGCCGCCTTCGAGCTCGGCCTTCTCGACATGAAGGCGCATTTCGTCGACATCCTCGACAAGGTCGGCGGCCAGTGTGCCGAGCTCTATCCGGAAAAGCCGATTTACGACATTCCCGGCATTCCCCAGGTTTCGGGGCAGGGGCTGACCGACGCGCTGATGGAGCAGATCAAGCCGTTTCATCCGACCTTCCATCTCGGCGAGATGGTCGAGACCGTGGAGAAGATCGGCGATCCCTTGTTTCGCTGCACCACGGATGCCGGCAAGGTGTTCGAATGCAAGGTGGTGGTGATCGCGGCCGGCGGCGGCTCGTTCCAGCCCAAGCGCCCGCCTGTGCCCGGTATCGAGGCCTATGAAGGCACCTCGGTGCATTACGCCGTGCGCAAGATGGAGACGTTCCGCGACAAGAGCGTGCTGATCGTCGGCGGCGGCGATTCCGCGCTCGACTGGACGCTCAATCTGCATCCGATTGCGAAGCGCATCACGCTGCTGCATCGGCGCGACGAGTTTCGCGCCGCGCCCCATAGTGTCGAGCAGATGCGCGCGCTGGTTGCCGGCGGCAAGATGGATCTGCGGCTCGGCCAGGTCACCGCGCTCTCCGGCGCTGACGGAAAGCTCACCGGCGCCACCGTCAAGGGCAACGACAACAGCGTCACCGAAATCGCTTGCGACACCATGCTGCCGTTCTTCGGGCTGACCATGAAGCTCGGCCCGGTCGCGAATTGGGGCATCGCGCTGGAGAACAATCTGGTGCCTGTCGAGACGTCCGCGTTCGAGACCAATGTGCCGGGCATCTTCGCGATCGGCGACATCAACACCTATCCCGGCAAGATCAAGTTGATCCTGTGCGGCTTCCACGAGGGCGCGCTGATGTCGCAAAAAGCCCATCGCTATGTCTATCCGGAGAAGCGGCTCGTGTTCCAGTACACGACCTCGTCCTCCAGCCTGCAAAAGAAGCTCGGTGTCAACTGACGGAAGCGTTCGGGGCGGCGATGCCCCATGTTTCTGGTGCTGGAACCGTTCGTGAAATCGCCGTAGTCTGCGGCCATTCCGGTCATAGGCTTGGCCAGGTTTTTGGCTTAGCACAGTTTGGCTCTGCGAAGTCTTGGCTCAGCAAAGGTGATTGGCTCAGCAAGGTGATCATAATGCGGACTCTCGTTTCCAGCTTTCGGCTGCCCTCCTTCCTGGCGCTCGCATTGTCGCTCGCGATCGTGACGCCGTGCGCGGCGCAGACCGCCGAGCCCACTGCGGCGGGCCTTTGGCAGAAGGTCGAAGACGGCAGGACGGTCGGATGGTTCCTCTTCGTAGATCGCAACGGCGTCTTCGAAGGTGTGATCGCCAAGACCTTCCCGCGGCCAACCGACGACCCGAATGAGGTCTGCTCCAAGTGCACCGACGATCGCAAGAACGCTCGGGTGCTCGGCATCTCCTTCGTCCGCGACATGAAGCGCGAAGGATTGAAGTACGAGGGCGGCAACGTGCTCAATCCGCGCGACGGCCAGATCTGGAAGGCCAACATGCGGGTCAGCCCCGACGGTCAGACCCTGACGTTGCGCGGCTATCTCGGCATCGCGCTGCTCGGCAAGGACGAGACCTGGACGCGCCTGCCCGATGCCAACATCGCGCAGGTCGATCCGGCCATCGTCGCAAAATACTTGCCCGCGCAGGCTGCAGCCGCCAAGCAACCGGCGCCCGCGGCGAAGAAGGGCGGCGCGATGATGGCGCCGGCAAAGCAGTAAGGGCGCAAGCCGCGCGCTGCGCGGTCCCAATGGCCCTAGCGCAGGGTCTCCAGCCTGTGCGGCCACCTTCGCCGAAGGGCGAACGTGCCTCGGGCGCCCTCCAGTAGTTCCCCGGAATGCGCGCTGGCGCTGGATTTGCATAGCTGTCGGCAAAGCTGCTGGGGGAGCGAGTCGCCGTCTCCACGCCTGCCGCGCACCATGCGGAAGGCGGACGGCAGCGTTTGCCCCGCGGTGATCACTTCGACCGCGGAGACCACATGAAACGTGCAAGACAGTGTGCCGCCGTGCTGCTGGGGCTGGCGGTTCTGACGCATGCGGCGCTGGCGCGCGACGACGGCCGCTTCGCCAACTCGCCCCTGAAACCCTGGTTCGAGAGTCTGCGTAGCGAGTTCGGGCTATGCTGCTCGGATGCCGACGGCTACGTCATCGCCGACGTCGATTGGGAGTCCGATCGCGGTCGCTACCGCGTGCGCATCGACGACGAGTGGGTCGTGGTGCCTGACGGCGCCGTGATCACCGTCCCGAACAAGATCGGCCGCACCATGGTGTGGAAGCACTATATCGACGGCCATCCGCGCGTGCGCTGCTTCATGCCGGGCAGCATGACGTAGAGGCGCGTGGCCATTCCGGCCGGCGCGGAGCGCCGAGCCGGAACGACAACGCCAAGCTTAGCGCGCCTGGTTGTTCGAACCCGCGCTCGCGAGCTGCTTGATCCGCGGCGACAGCACGGCGACCTGCACGGGCGAGGCCGGCATGCCGGCGACGATCATCGCGGGGCTCGCAGACTGCTCCTGGACGCCGGCGCCGCCGAGCACTTGCACTTGCGTTGTCGTGATCGGAAACGACGTCACTTCATAGGAGGGAAGCTCGCTGGCGAACGCGGCGGCCGAGCTCGCAATCATGGCGCCGGCAACGGCAATCATCGAGAGAACACGCATTGGAAAATCTCCGTGGAAGATGTCAATCGGAGGTTTGGTCGCCGCGATGGCGGAACAGGTTCGCCCGCGCGCGAACATTCCCGTTGTCTTCGGCGCAGATATTGATTGCGTGATGCGAAGGGACGAAACGCGGAAGACGTTTTCCGCGCCAATGTTTCCGGACGGTTTCGCGAAAAGCGCCGATGCGCCCGCTCAATGCTCTTGCAGATCGAACTGCGCAGATCTCGCCGGCGCGGCGGCCGCGGCAAAGCGCAGGCGCATCGTCGTGCCGTAGCCGGGCGCGGAAGCGACGACCAGCTCCCCGCCATGCGCCGCCATGATCTCGCGGACGATCGACAGGCCGAGACCGGCGCCTGCACCTGCGGCGTTGCCGGTCTGAAACGGCTCGGTCAGCCTGTGTTCGGCGCCGTCGGGCAGGCCCGCGCCATCATCGTGAATAGCCACGCCATCGCAGCCGATCGTGGCGACGATGCGCCGCGCGCCATGGGCGTGGATGAGCGCGTTGCCGACGAGATTGGCAAGTGCACTTCGGATCGCAGCGTCTACGCCCTGCACCACGAAGGGACCTCTTCCCTCGTGCTCGAGCGCAAGCTCGATGCCGGCGTCCAGCGCCGACGGGCTGAAATCGGCCAGCACGTCCAGCGTGATCTGGGCAAGATCGATCGGCCGCTTCTCGATCGCATGATTTTGCAATCGCGCCAGGTCCAGCATCGCGGAGACCAGCGAGGTCAGCCGGCGGACGTCGCGCACCAGCTCGGCCTTCAGGGCCGGCTCGGGCACGTCCTCGATCTTGGCGCGCAGCAGCGTCAGCGGCGTGCGAAGCTGATGGGCGGCATTGCCGAGGAAGCGGCGCTGCATCCTGATATAGGCGTCGATCTCGCCGAAAGCGCGGTTCAGCGCCTCGACCAGCGGCTTCAACTCGCGAGGGACCTCGGACAGCGATATCAAACCTTGCGGCGCCGAGGGGTCGATCGCGAGCGCGCGACGCGCCACCCGCTCGATGCTACGAGAGACGAAACGTGCGGCAAGCGCTGAACCGATGGCGACGGTCGCGGCAAAGGCCAGCGCCACCAAGGCGATCGAAAAGACCCTGCGGAGGAGAAAAGTCCTTGCAATCCGGCCAAAGCGAACCTGAGGCTCGCCGACCATCATCGCGAGCCGCAACGGGCCCCGTTGTACGGCGGAAAGACAGAAGGTGCTCTTCTGGTCGAGCGTGCTGAAAACGGACGAGCCGATGGGCCCGTGGTAGGGCAGCACGAAGGGAAGGGGAGGCCGGTGTTCGCTGCCGTACTCGCTGAGCAGGTCGCCCGCGGACACCACGTACCAGAGGTTTGGGCTGTCCAGCTTCAATTCCTCGAGCGCAGGAGTCGAGCGTATTATCAGTCTTTGCCCTTCGATCACCGTCGCGCGATCGAGAACGGCCGCTACGACCTGGCACGCCCTGAACTCGCGCTCCTCCGTCGGGTAACGCCATATGAAGAGGCCAAGCATGATCAGGAAGATCGTGGTGGCGGCGATACCGAGCGAGAACGCAAAGGTTCGGGCGATTGACTTCATCGCGGCGTTGCCAGCCGCAGGATGTAGCCGATGCCCCGCATGCTGCGGATCTCGACGTCGCCGCCGAGTTCGGCCAGTTTCTTGCGCAAGCGCGAGACCTGCGCCTCGAGCGTGTTGGACTCGATCTCGTCGTCGAAGCCGTAGATCTCCTCGATCAGGGCGGCGCGGGTGATGACGCGGTCGCGCCGCATCAGCAGCGCCCCCAGGATCAGCGCCTCGCGCCGGCGCAGCAGGATCCTGGTGTCGGCGACTACCGCCTCGTTGCTGCCGAGGTGCAGCTCGACGTTGCCGAGCGACAGCACCGATGGGGCCAGCAGCCGAGGCCGGCGCAGCACCGCGCGCACGCGCGCAAGCAGCTCCTGCGGCTCGAACGGCTTGCCGAGATAATCGTCGGCCCCGCCATTGAGCCCTTCGACGACATCCTCCTTGGCGTCCTTGGACGTCAGCATGATGATTGCGGGCCGCTCCGCCGATTGGCTCAGCGCCGTGACCACCTGGAGCGCATCTCCGTCGGGTAGCATCCGGTCGACGATCGCCAGATCATACTTGAAATTGTTCAGTGCCTGGCGGGCATCGGCGATCGAGCCGACGAGGTCGACGATGCCGTGCAATTGCCCGAGCAGCCGGCTGACATAGGCGCCGATCTGTGGTTCGTCTTCGATCACGAGGGAGCGCACGCGGGTCGTCCTTGACTCTGCTGGGGCAACAAAACCCTGACCGTGACGCTCCCTGGCCGAATTCTGGCGCTTCGGCTCGTGCGCGAGGGTTCCCATAAAGGCGGCGAGCTTGGCGAATGAAAGGCAGGACCGAGTGAGCTCGCGGGTATGGCTCGTCACGTTTTTGAGGCGTGATCGCGGCGGTGCAATGTTGGGGCAATGTTGATCCGGCGGGCGTGCCTGCCAGCGCCGGACATGGCCCTGGAAACATCTGATCGCACCTTGCAATCTTCGGGCAATTTAGCCGGACCAGATGCTGTGGCTCCTAACCACAACAGTCGACTCGGCCTGCAAGGCCGGTCCGGGGCCCCGCAATGAATGATTTCGAAGAAGCCGCTCTCCGCCTCACGGCGATTGTGCGGCGGACGACCGCCTGTCTCGCCGCACTCGGTGCGATCATGGCGACTGCGCCATCAGTCTCGGCGCAGACCGCCTTCACGCTGCCAG
Organism: Bradyrhizobium sp. NBAIM14; assembly: GCF_020193895.1. Taxonomy (NCBI): domain Bacteria; kingdom Pseudomonadati; phylum Pseudomonadota; class Alphaproteobacteria; order Hyphomicrobiales; family Nitrobacteraceae; genus Bradyrhizobium; species Bradyrhizobium sp. NBAIM14. Next base: position 116,126 of record NZ_JADYVQ010000018.1, read on the forward strand.
CGCCGCCATTGGAGCTGCCGATGCTGCCCTCGCCGTCGGGAAACTGGACCGTCATGGTCGGCATCGGCGGCGAATACAAGCCCGAGTTCGTCGGATCGAACAACGGAAGGTTTGCTCCGGTCCCGATCTTCTCCATCCGCCGCGCCGGATCAGTCGACCAGTTTCGCGGACCGCGCGACAGCACCAGCATCGCGCTGCTCGACATCGGCCATTTTCGCGCCGGCCCCGCGTTCAAATACGTCGCCTCAAGGAAGGCCGACAAATATGCCGAGCTGACCGGCCTTGGCAATGTCGACGCCGCCTATGAGCTCGGCGGCTTCGTGGAGTATTATCCGGTCGACTGGCTGCGCCTGCGCAGCGAGTTGCGCCAGGGCATGGGCGGCCATACCGGCACCGTCGCGGATGTATCTGCCGACGTCATCGTGCCGCTGATTCAAAGGCTGACGATCTCGGCCGGCCCGCGCTTCACCTGGAAGAGCACCAATGCCACTGCGCCGTATTTCGGCGTCGATGCCGTGCAGGCGCTGGCATCGGGGCTTCCGAGATACGATGCCAGAGGCGGTGCGCACTCGGTCGGTTTCGGCAGCCAGATCTCCTACCGCATCAACCCGCAGTGGGAGGTCCACGCCTATGTCGAGTACCAGAAGCTGCTCGGCGATGTCGCGGACAGCCCGCTGGTGAAGCTGCGGGGATCCTCTAACCAGACCACCGTCGGTCTCGGTGCGTCCTATTCGTTCGATTTCAGGATCCGATAGACCATGCGCGGCAGAATTATCCTGGCTCTCGCCTGTGCGATCGCGTCCGCCGTCCTCGGTGCCGCCGCGGCGTTCGAGACGCGCGCGACGAAACTCCAGGCGATCAAGACCCTCGGCATCGTCTCGGCCATCGGCGAGGAGATGAGCCTGACGCAAGCCGGCCTGACCGGGCTCGGCAACACCGCGCAAAGCCTCTCGATCAGCGCCTGGGGACTGGACGAGTTGATCGTCCAGCAGGCGACGAAGCTCTTGAGCGGACGTTTTCGCGTGCAACCGGTGAGCTACAGGCGCGCCGCGTTCGCCGCCGTCAGGGATTCGGCGGTTGCGCCCGTCAATCTCCTGCGTAGCGATCCGTTCAAGGAGCTGGTTCGCAGCGATGTAACGCCTCAGGGGCTCGATGCTTACCTCGTCATCACCCGTGCAAGATCGAAGCTCGGCAACGGCCGCAACGTCGAGGGCGTCGGGCTCGCCGAATACCGGACGCTGCTGGCGGATTACGGCCTGATCCATGCGCTATACGAAGTCCGGATCATCGACGGCAAGGCGTTCGACGTGATCGAGAAGCGTGCGGCGGCGCCGCTCGACAACACCGGGACCGTGCGGATTGCCGGCCCGAGCGGCCCGGTCGACGAGACGCTTGGGGGTTCAGCGTCGAGCGAGCGGCTGCGCGCCGCGGTCGCGGACCTCATCACACGCAGCCTTCCGGTCACGCTGGGCGACATGCACCTGATCGACAGCCAGTGAGGTTCCGTCTTGACGCGTTTTGACGCGAACCGGGACCCACTTCGCTCGGAAACGCTTTAGGTCACCGGCGCGGGATTGAACAGCGTGAGGTCGTTGTGGATGCCCCAGCGGTCCGACCAGGGTTTGGTTCGGCCGCTGGCGACGTCGAGGATCAGGCGGAACAGGTCCCAGCCGGTCTCCTCGATGGTCTTCTCGCCGGTTGCGATCTTGCCGGCGTCGAAGTCGATCAGGTCTTTCCAGCGCCGCGCGAGCTCGCTGCGCGTCGCGACCTTGATCACCGGTGCTGCCGCAAGGCCATAGGGCGTGCCCCGGCCGGTGGTGAACACTTGCAACGTCATGCCCGAGGCGAGCTGCAGCGTGCCGCAGATGAAGTCGGAGGCCGGCGTCGCGGCGAACAGCATGCCCTTCTGCGTCGCCTTCTCGCCGGGCGAGAGCACGCCTTGAATCGCGCTCGAGCCGGACTTCACGATCGAGCCGAGCGATTTCTCGACGATGTTGGCAAGGCCGCCCTTCTTGTTGCCGGGCGTGGTGTTGGCGCTGCGGTCGGCGCCGCCGCGGGCGAGATAGGAATCGTACCAGGCCATCTCGCGCACCAGCGCGCGGCCGACGTCCTCGTTGATGGCGCGGCGAGTGAGCAGCTGGATCGCGTCGCGCACTTCAGTCACTTCCGAGAACATCACGGTCGCGCCGGCGCGCACCAGGAGGTCCGCGGCGAAGCCGACGGCGGGATTGGCGGTGACGCCGGAGAAGGCATCGCTGCCGCCGCATTGCAGGCCGATCACAAGGTCGGACGCCGGGCAGGTCTCGCGCTTGCGGGTGTTGAGCACTTTGAGCCGCGCCTCGGCCTGGGTCATGATCGCCTCGACGATGGCGCCGAAGCCGTCGAAAGCCTCGTCCTGCATTCGCACGATGGCGTCACCGACGCCTTCCGGCACCAGGCGTTCGGGCGCGAGCTTCTCGCAGCCGAGGCCGACAACGAGGATCTCGCCGCCGAAATTCGGGTTGAGCGCGAGGTTCTGCAGGGTGCGGATCGGCACCACCGCGTCGGGCGCGGTGATGGCGACGCCGCAGCCATAGGCGTGCGTCAGCGGCACGACGTCATCCACGTTCGGATATTTCGGCAGCAGCTCGGCGCGGATGCGCTTCACCGCATATTCCATCGTGCCCTTGACGCATTGCACGGAGGAGGAGATGCCGAGGATGTTCTTGGTGCCGACCGAACCATCCGGATTGCGGTAGCCCTCGAAGGTGAAGCCTTCGAGCGGCGGCAGCGGTGCGGGGACGGCGGTCGAGATTTCGAGCTTGTCGAGGGCAGGGGCCTCCGGCATGCGGATGCGCGCCTCGTCCACCCATTCGCCGGCCAGGATCGGCGACAGCGCGTAGCCGATGATCTCGCCATAGCGGACGATCGGTTCGCCTTCCGCGATGTCGACCAGCGCGGTCTTGTGTCCCTGCGGCACGAAGGCGCGCAACGTCAGGCCGCTGGCAAAGCGCGCGCCGGCGGGGAGCCCGAAATCATTGACCACGATCGCGACATTGTCGCGCTCGTTGAGTTTGATGTAGCGGGGCTGCTCTTTCGCTGCGACGTCCTGGTCCATCGAGGACTCCGAAGTGTAGGGTGGGTTAGCCCCGTGATTGCGCGGAGCGCAATCACTCGGCGTAACCCGCCAATGTCTGTATCTGCGGAAAGCAGAAGAGGTGGGTTACGCTGCGCTAACCCACCCTACAATCTCAACGATATCTCAGCCCGGATTGGTGTAAGCCGTCTTCACCGTGGTGTAGAACTCGCGCGCGTAGGAGCCCTGCTCACGGGCGCCGTAGCTCGAGCCCTTGCGGCCGCCGAACGGCACGTGATAGTCGACGCCGGCGGTCGGCAGATTGACCATCACCATGCCGGACTCGCTGTTGCGCTTATAGTGCGAGGCGTATTTCAGGCTGGTGGTGCAGATGCCGGAGGCGAGGCCGAACTCGGTATCGTTGGAGATGGCGAGCGCCTCTTCGTAATTCTTCGCACGAATGACGGCGGCGACCGGGCCAAAAATCTCCTCACGCGCGATGCGCATGTTGTTGTTGGCTTCGGTGAACAGCGCCGGCTGGAGATAGTGGCCGGGGTTTTCGCGCTTCAGCAGCTCGCCGCCGAAGGCGAGCTTGGCACCCTCGTCCTGGCCGATCTTGATGTAGCGCAGGTCCTGATCGAGCTGGTTCTGATCGACCACCGGGCCGATATGCACGCCGGCCTTGAGCGCATCGTCCACGGACAGGCTGTTCAGGCGCTCGGCCATGGCGGCGACGAAGCGGTCGTGGATACCCTCGGTGACGATCAGGCGGGACGAGGCGGTGCAGCGCTGGCCGGTCGAGAAATAAGCGCCGTTGACGGCGACCTCGACGGCAGTCTTGAGGTCGGCGTCGTCGAGCACGACCAGCGGGTTCTTGCCGCCCATCTCGAGCTGGAACTTCTTCATGGGGTTTGAGAGCACGCAGGCCTGCGCGATCTTGCGTCCCGTCTGCACCGAGCCGGTGAAGGAGATCGCGGCGACGTCCGGATGCTCGAGCAGGGTCTGGCCGACGACCGAGCCGGAGCCGACGACGAGGTTGAACACGCCGGCGGGAATCCCGGATCGGGTGATGATCTCGGCGAGCGCATGTCCAGACCCAGGCACCAGCTCGGCCGGCTTGAACACCACGGTGTTGCCGTAGCAGAGCGCCGGCGCGATCTTCCAGGCGGGGATTGCGATCGGGAAATTCCAGGGCGTGATCATGCCGACGACGCCGACCGGCTCACGGGTGAGCTCGACGTCGAGGCCGGGACGCACCGAGGCGCCCTTCTCGCCGATCAGGCGCAGCGCTTCGCCGGCGAAGAACGCGAAGATCTGGCCGGCGCGGGCGACCTCGCCGATGCCTTCGGGGAGGGTCTTGCCTTCCTCGCGCGCGAGCAGGCGGCCGAGCTCTTCCTTACGGGCGAGGATTTCAGTCGAGATCTTGTTGAGCGCGTCGTAGCGCGCCTGCGGGGTCGACTGCGCCCAGGCGGGGAAGGCGGCCTTCGCGGCGGCGATCGCCTTCTCGGTCTGCGCCTTGTCGGCCTTGGCATATTCGCCGACGAGATCATTGGTGTTGGAGGGATTGATGTTCCTGGTGACGCCGGAGCCGTCGACCCATTCGCCGCCGATGAAGTTCTTCAGGATCGCTGTCATCTTTTTCCTCCAGGGGAACGTTTCTAACGCACGAGGCAGGGACGCTTGTCGTCAAACGTCCAGCCGGGGATCAAGTCCTGCATGGCCATAGCGTCATCCCGCCCCCCAAGTCCATGCTTCTTGTAGAGCTCGTGCGCGGCCTCGATGGCGGGGCGGTCGATCTCGATGCCGAGGCCCGGGCGGTCCGGGACGGCGATCTTGCCACCCTTGATCTGGAGCGGCTCCTTCGTCAGCGCCTGACCGTCCTGCCAGATCCAGTGGGTGTCGATCGCGGTGACCTTGCCGGGGGCGGCGGCGCCGACATGGGTGAACATGGCAAGCGAAATGTCGAAATGGTTGTTGGAGTGCGAGCCCCAGGTCAGGCCGTTGTCACGGCAGGTCTGGGCCACGCGCACCGAGCCTTGCATGGTCCAGAAATGGGGATCGGCCAAAGGGATGTCCACGGCCCCGAGCCGCAGCGCATGGGAGAGCTGCCGCCAGTCCGTGGCGATCATGTTGGTGGCGGTCGGCAGGCCGGTGGCGCGGCGGAACTCGGCCATGATCTCGCGGCCGGAGAAGCCGGCCTCGGCGCCGCAGGGGTCCTCGGCATAAGCGAGGATGCCATGCATGCCCTTGCAGAGGCTGATCGCCTCATCGAGCGACCAGGCGCCGTTGGGGTCCAGCGTGACGCGCGCGCTGGGGAAGCGTTTTGCGATTGCGGTAACCGCCTCGATCTCCTGCTCGCCGCGGAGCACGCCGCCCTTGAGCTTGAAGTCGGCGAAGCCGTAATGGTCGTGGGTCGCCTCCGCAAGCCGCACCACGGCCTCTGGCGTCATCGCCTCCTGGTGGCGGAGGTTGAACCAGTCGGGCTTGGCGGTCTCGCCAGTGACGTAGTCGAGCTTCGACTTACGGCGGTCGCCAACGAAGAAGAGATAGCCGAGCGTCTCGACGCTGGTGCGCTGCTGGCCTTCGCCAAGCAGTGCTGCGACGGGCAGTCCGAGATGCTGGCCGAGCAGGTCGAGCAGCGCGGATTCGATCGCGGTGACCGCATGGATCATCACGCGAAGATCAAAGGTCTGCTTGCCGCGTCCGCCGACGTCGCGGTCGGCGAAGGCGGTACGGATATCGGCGAGGATGTTGTTCATCGCGCCGACCGTCTTTCCGATCACGAGGTCGCGCGCGTCCTGGAGCGTCTGCCAGATCTTCTGCCCGCCCGGCACCTCGCCGACGCCGGTGTGGCCGGCATTGTCGGTGAGGATGACGATGTTGCGGGTGAAGAACGGCGCATGCGCGCCGCTGAGGTTGAGGAGCATGCTGTCGCGGCCCGCGACCGGGATCACCTGCATCGCCGTGATAACAGGTGCGCCGGAAATCTCAGTCTGGGCCATCGCAGGCTCCTCCGTGTCGTCTTGCTATTCTGCAGCCTGTTGTGACGATCGTGCGGCGGGCAGCTTCTGCACCAGTGCGGTCAAGTCCGCCATCTCCTGCTCGGTGAGATCAGTCAGCGGCGGACGGACCGGGCCGGAATCCCGGCCGATCACCTTCATGCCGGCCTTGATGATCGAGACCGCGTAACCCTTCTTGCGATTGCGGATCGCGATCAGCGGCAGGATGAAATCCTTCAGGCCGGCCTGGATCGTGGCGTGGTCGCGCTTGCGCACCGCGGCGTAGAAGTTGGTGGCGAATTCAGGCACGAAGTTGAACACGGCCGAGGAATAGGTCGTCACGCCCATGTCGAGATAGGGCAGCGCGAAGGTCTCGGCGGTCGGCAGGCCGCCGACATAGGTGAGACGATCGCCGAGCTTGGTGTAGACGCGGGTCATCAGCTCGATGTCGCCAATGCCGTCCTTGTAGCCGACGAGGTTGGGGCAGCGCTCGGCAAGGCGCGCGAGCGTGTCGGGCTGCAGGATCGCGTTGTCACGGTTATAGACGATGACGCCGATCTTCACGGCGGCGCAGACCGCCTCGACGTGGGCGGCAAGGCCTTCCTGCTCGGAATGGGTGAGATAGGGCGGCAGCAGCAGGAGGCCGTCGGCGCCGGCCTTTTCCGCACCGATCGCGATCTCGCGGGCGATCGCGGTGCCGTAGCCGGTGCCGGCGAGCACGGGCACGCGGCCCTTGGTCTCGTCGACGGCGACCTTCACGACCTGCGGAACTTCTGATGGCGTCAGCGAGAAGAACTCGCCGGTGCCGCCCGCGGCGAACAGGCCTGCGACGTCATAACCGCACAGCCAGTCCATGTTGGCGCGATAGGTCGCCTCGTCGAAGGAGTAGTCCGCCCTGAACGGCGTGACGGGGAAGGACAGGAGGCCCGATCCGATCTTCTGGGCCATTTCCTGCGGGGTCATCTTGCTCATGGGCGCTCCCTTCTCGTGTTGCGGAGGACGCAAGCAGAGGCCGCACGTCCATGCGCCGTGGTTTAGGAGACCGTTCGATGCGCGTCCAAGCCAAAGCCTATATCGACCGATGCGGATTGAGCATCAATCCTCCGCCACCTCCGCGGAGGACAATTCGCCGGCGATCTTGACGAGCGCCGACAGCAGCGGGTTCTCGTCCTCGCGCCGCCACACCATGAACAGCTCGACCGGAACGCGCGTGCGCAGCTTCAGCGGACGCAGGCGGACGTCGGAGATCTTCAGGCTCGCCGCTGCCGCCGGTACGATGGCGAGGCCGAGGCCGGCGCGCACCATCGCGAGGATCGAGTGGATCTGGCTGAGATGCTGGACGTAGCGCGGCAGCACGTCGGCGCGGGTGAACAGCGCCACCAGGAGATCGTGGAAGTAGCGGCTCTCATAGGGCGAGTACATCACGAAGGGCTGGTCGTCGAAATCCTTGATGGTGATGCCGTCGGCATTCGCCAGCGGATGCTTCTTCGGGATCGCCGCGAGCAGCGGCTCGGCGACGACGCGGCGGCTGGCAAGCTCGGGCCGCGCGATCGGCGGCCGCAGCAGGCCGGCATCGATCTGGCCAGAAGTCAGAGCCTCGAACTGGTCGCCCGATACCATCTCCTTCAGCGAGAAGTCGACCTCCGGCAGCTTGGCGCGACAGGCGGCGATGAGTTCGGGCAGGAAGCCATAGGCCGCGGCCGCGGTGAAGCCGACCTTCAGCGAGCCGGTCTTGCCGAGCGCGATGCGGCGGGCCACCTGCGAAGCGCTTTCGGCAAGCTTGAGGATGCGCCGCGCCTCCGGCAGGAAGCTGCGCCCGGCCGGGGTGAGGCGCACCGAGCGGCTGGTGCGCTCCAAGAGCGGCGCGTCGATGATGTGCTCGAGCACCTGGATCTGCCGGGACAGCGGCGGCTGCGTCATGTTGAGCCGCACGGCGGCGCGGCCGAAGTGCAATTCCTCCGCCACCGTGACGAAACAGCGGAGCTGGTTGAGGTCGAACATCGATACATGCCTTAGATGAATAAGGCGTTTCCCCGGCACTTCTAGCATCGATCACCCCCAAAACAAAGACGGCGGCCTTGTGGGCCGCCGTTGAGTTGCCTGGTCAAGCTCCCATGGGAGCCCTCAGGAGGAACAGGCTGATGCGAGACCGCCTCACGTCCGCTGCGGACGCCACTGCACTCGTCACGCGCCTCTCTTAGGCCTCGGCCTTTGCCCGACACGAGTCCTAGAGGTGCGCGCGGCGAAGTGTCCAAGTTCAAGGCAGTATCGATCGATGCTGTTTTTGGATCGATGGAACGGCGAAGTGGGGGATGATCGGTGTTGGGAAACCCTATCAAACCACCGCTGTCATTCCCCGCGAAGGCGGGGAATCCAGTACGCAGCGGCGTCTCGATTCAATCACTGCTGTCACGGAGTACTGGATCGCCCGGTCAAGCCGGGCGATGACGGTGAGTGTGTGGAGACAGCGCAGCTATTGCTGCGCGCTGGGCAGCAGCTGCGGCAGCAGTCCGCGCGTCACGTTCGGCGGCACGGCGTCGAGACCGAGCACGGCGCTCGCCGCCGGCAGCGCCGCGTCGGCCATCGCGGCATGGCCCTCGGCGCTCGGATGCACCGCGCCGCCATAGACGGCGGAGAGCACGCCCCAGGCCGCATCGTGGATGTCGGTCGGCTGGCTCGCCGCCGGCAGGCCTTGCGGATAGGTCATCGCGGCGAAATAGCTGTCATTGGCGTCGCGGATCCAGCGCGCGCGGGGCAGGTAGGCGCGGTACTCCGAGGCGCCGCGGCCGCACAGCATCGGCTGGCTCGCCGCGCTGACGATGTCGGGATCGAAGCTCTGGCCGTTCGCGGCAAAGCAGCTGCGGTCGAATTCGGGATCGTTGCCGGAACGGGCGCAGAAGCCGTGCTCGGCGAACGCGGCCTGGTGCGCATCGACGAAGGTCATGCGGTCGGCTTCGGGATCGCGGCACAGCGCACCGCGGGTGCAGGTGGCGAGCCCCTTCAGCTGCGGCAGGAATTCGCTGTCGACGAAGGCGGAGACGCGGGAAAGGCGCTGCGGATCGGCATTGAAGGACGGGTGGATGTCGAAGCCGGCCCGGCCGCCGCGGCAGGGCGCGCCGCCGTCGGCGAGCGCAGGGTTGGCATAGGAGACATAGACCACGTGCGAGAGGTCGCCGCCGACCAGCGGCTTCAGCGCCTCGCGCAGCTTGACGAAATTCTGCGGCAGCTCGCGCTGGAGCGCATCGCGGGAATCGTCGACGCTCGCCAACACGCCGGAGCGGCGGAACAGCGCGCGCTCGGTCGCGGTTTCGACGATGACGTCGGCGACGAGGCCGGAGAAATAGACGTCGTTGGCACCGACCGAGAGCAGCACGAGATCGAGCGTGCGATCGGGCTGGCGCTTCTTCGCCGCGGTGACGGCTTCCCGCAGCTCGGCGACCTGCGCGTTCACGCTGGTGTTGCAGACGCCGGTCTTGCCGGGCGGGCATTCGCGGGCGCGCTGTGAGCCGAGCAGCCCGTCGCCGATGCTCGCGCCGGTGCAGGCGAGCGGCAGGAAGGTCACGGCGATGTGGGTGTAGCGCACCGCGAGCGCCAGCGCGGTGCGCGCCTGATAGCTGTAGAGCGATCGATGGCACGGCGCATTGAACCAGAGCGCGCTGTAGCGTTGCCAGTTGGCGAGCGTATCCGGCGCCTCGCAGGCGCGGCCGCCCTTGAAGCCGTGGCGGCTCGGCCGGTAGTACTGCGCACCGGCGGTGCCGAGATAGGAGCGGAAGCAGAATCCTTCGTCCGACAGCGCCAGCGGCCGGTCCGGATTGCCTTCGCCGGAGGCGATGCTGTCGCCGAGACCTGCGATGAAGATGTCGCGGACCTGAATCTCGGTCTGGACCCGCTGGGTCGGATCGGAGCCGGCCGAGACATCGACGGTCGCAACCGTCGGCTTGCCGTAGCGGACGCGCAAATTGATCGGCTCGGCGCAGTCGAAGGTCGAGCTCTGCGGCCCGTCGCCGTCATCGAACGACCAGGCGCAGGTGGCGCCGACCGGCACCGCGCCGGTCAGGCGCACCGTCACGGGATGGTCGATCGGCGTGATGTAGTTCTCTTTGACATTATCGCGGGTGCAGGGCTGGTTGACCCGGCCCTGCAGGTCGATGCAGAGCCGGTTGACCATGTTGCGGGCCCAGCCGCGGCCCTCGCTCTGGAGCTCGAGGGACTGTTCGGCGGCTAGAATGCTGCGGTTACGCTCGTTCTCGACATGGAGCAGGAAGTCGCGCTCCTCGCGGAAGAGCCGGAAGCGGTTACGCACCTCCCAGCTGATCTGCATGGTGCCGGCGTCCTGCGCGGCGGCGCGCTCGGGCAAAGCAAGGATGCCGGCAAGCAGCACGGCGCCGGCCGAGAGGGTGCGAAGGAATACGGAAATCATGGCCCGCGTCTTCAACGGCAAAGTTGAGGCGGAAATAAGAGAGGATTGTGCCGCGGCCTGCAACCCTTGCCCGACGATTGCGGAGGTGGCGTCGGCGGCTCAGCGCTTGCCGGCCTGCCGCAGCAGCCGTTCGCGCTCCATCGGCGTCACCTCCTTGGGCAGGTTGGCCTGCGCGCAGGCTTCCGCCAGCCGCCGCCGCTCCTGCCACGGCGCGACCACATTCGTCCAAAGCTCGCGCGTGCCCATGATGGAGATGGCAAGGCCGAACGGGATCACGAAATAGAGAATACGGAACACCAGCAGCGTGGCCAGAAGCTCCTCGCGGCCGAACTGGGGCAGCGCCACGAGCATGGCGGCATCGAACACGCCGATCGAGCCCGGCGCGTGGCTGGCAAAGCCGATCAGGGTCGCCAGGATGAACACGACCGCGAGCGACATGAAGTCGATCGGCGGGTTGGCCGGCATCAAGAGGTACATTGCCGTGGCGCAGAAGCCGAGATCGACGACGCCGATCAGGATCTGCACCAAGGTCAGCGGCGCCGAGGGCAGCACCACCTTCCAGCCCTTCTGGCCGAGCTCACGGCGCTTCTCGCCCATGCAGAGCCAGACCAGATACGCGCCGATCGATGCGAGACCGCCGAGGGCGATCAACCGGTTGAGCGAGGAGGGCAGCTGATCCATCGAGGAGGCCGCGTCCGGATGGATGGCCATGCCGATCGAGAGCACGAAGATGTTACCGAGCCAGAAGGTCAGGCCCGACAGGAAGCAGATCTTCGCGACGTCGATCGCGTTCAGTCCGTAGTCCGAATAGATCCGGAAACGGATCGCGCCGCCGGTGAAGACCGTGGCGCCGATGTTGTGCCCGATCGAATAGGACGTGAAGCTGGACAGCGCCGCGATGCGATAGGGCACGTGCTTCTTGCCGATCGTTCGCAGCGCAAAATAGTCGTAGAAGGTCAGCGTACAGAACGCGAAGAAGACGCAGATCGCCGCCAGCCCGATGTTGCCGCGGGGAATCTCCGTCAACGCGGTCAGGATGACCCCGGTATCGATGCCCTTGAGCGTCCGCACCAGCGTGGTGATCGCAAACGCGATGATGAAGATGCTCGCGGCGACGCCGAGCCGTCGCCAGCCGATCCATCTATTGAAGCCGCGTTTCAACGCGGGCAGCAGTCCGTGCATTCATCCTCCCGGCGGGGGGCAAGACCGACCGGGCCAGACATTGGCCGGTCGGGTGCGATCACGGCCAAAAGGCAGGCATCGATCGCTAGGCATGATCCAGCTCATTTAAGGCAAAATCAGCGGCTTGTGCAGCCCTTGACAACAATAGGTTCTGCGTTCGGCGGGCAACTTTGTCATACGCGGTTCATATCGGCGGCGCGTTAAGCATATGAGTCACGAAACCAGGCTCCATCCGCGCGCTCACCGTGCCGATACGATCTCAGATCCCGGCGCCGTCCGCATTGTTCCAACGCAGAGCCGTATCGGCGTTTTTGGAACGTCGATGCCGCGTGGTCGTTAGCCTCCATCAGCAATCGAACATGGCGGAATTCGCGGCTTTTTCGTGCAAGCCGGCGCCTCCGTGTTCCCAAGACCCGAGAGGATCGGAACGATGGGACTGTTCACAAAAGACATCAAGACCATGAACGACCTGTTCGTACATCAGCTCCAGGACATCTATTACGCCGAGCAGCAGCTCACCAAGGCGCTGCCGAAGATGGCGACGAAGGCCACTGATCCGCAGCTGAAACAGGGCTTTTTGACGCACCTCGAGGAAACCAAGCAGCACGTTGCGCGGCTCGAGGAGGTCTTCAAGATGCACGGGGTCCCCGTGAAGGCGGTCGACTGCCCGGCGATCGATGGCATCATCGAGGAAGCCGACGAGACCGCCGGCGAAGTCGCCGACAAGGCGGTGCTCGACGCGGCCCTGATCAATGCGGCGCAGGCTGCGGAGCATTACGAGATCGTCCGCTACGGCAGCCTGATCGCCTGGGCCAAGCAGCTCGGCCGCAACGATTGTGCGGCGGTGCTCGCCAAGACGCTCGAGGAGGAGAAGGCGACCGACCAGAAGCTGACGACACTCGCCGAGAGCAATGTGAATCTGCGCGCGGCGAGCTGAGTAGAGGAAACTACGAGCGCCGCGCGACGGTCCGCGCGGCGCTTGTGCTTGTTCGCTTCCCGCTGCCGTGGTGCTGCTTCGGTGGGCCGTCGCCAGGATCAGCAATGTGAGCGAACTCGCTCATCTTCCATTCACCACTTCCGGAGCAGGTTTGTAGCCGGTTACCGATCGTCCACCACTGTCGGCTCAAGTGCGGGTCGATAGGGGCCGGCAATGTATCAAGTTCTCTACTGTCTCACCGACGAGCATGACTGGCGACTGGTGGCCCTTGGGGGCGCGGTGTGCCTGCTCGCCAGCGCCGCGGCGATCAGCCTGTTTCAGCGCGCACGCGCGACGCACGGAGCCGGGCGCCTGGCCTGGATCGCCCTGGATGCGGCCGTGAGCGGATGCGGCATCTGGGCGACGCATTTCATCGCGATGCTGGCCTACGGCCCGGGAAGCGCCGGCGCCTACAACATCCCGGTGACAATTCTGTCGCTGATGCTTGCGATCTCCTTGACCTTCGTGGGCCTCAGCATCGCCGTGGCGTCCTCGCGCCCGGTGTGGATCGTCGTCGGCGGCGCCATCGTCGGCCTTGGTGTCGCGGCGATGCATTACACCGGCATGGCGGCGCTGGAGATGCCGGCACGGCTGGATTGGATCGGGAGCACGGTTGCCGCCTCGGTGCTGTTCGGAATCGTCTTCGCAGCGCTCGCGCTGTTCGTCGCCGCGCGAGGTGACGGCATTCGACATGCGCTGAGCGCGACTGCTCTGTTGACGCTCGCGATCGTTGCCCATCATTTCACCGCGATGGGCGCGGTGCTGCTGACGCCGGACCCGACGATCGCGATCAGCGGGCTCTCGGTCCCGCCGGCCTCGCTGTCGTTCCTGACTGCCAGCGCCGCCGTCGCGATCATCGCGATTGCGCTCGTGGCCGCGCTGCTCGACCGCCGCGCCAAGGGCGAACTGGGCCGCCAGCAGATCGTGCTCGACAGCGCGCTGGAGAACATGTCGCAGGGGCTGTGCATGTTCGACGCGGAAGGCAAGATCATCCTGTTCAACGAGCGCTATGCCGCGATGCTCCGTCGAACCGACGTGCCGCTCGCCGGCCGCTTGCTGGTCGACGTGCTCAGGGAAGAGCAGGCCAAGGGCCAATGGCAGGGCGACGCCGATGAATTCTTCGCCCGCCTCGTCGCCGACGCGCGCGAGGGCCGCACCACGACCGACGTCGTCAACCGGTTCGGCCGCTCCATCCGGGTCGTCAACCAGCCGATGCAGGGCGGCGGCTGGGTCGCGACCTTCGAGGACATCACCGAATGGCTGGAGGCGCAGGCCAAGATCTCGCACATGGCGCGACATGACGCGCTGACCAGCCTGCCGAACCGGGTGCTGTTCCACGAACAGCTCGAGCAGGGGCTGCGCCAGACCAAGTCGGGCGACCAGCTCGCTGTGCTTTGCCTCGATCTCGATCACTTCAAGGACATCAACGACTCGCTCGGCCATCCCATCGGCGATGCGCTGCTCAAGGAAGTCGGCCGCAGGCTCGAGGCCACCGTCGGCGAACAGGACACCGTGGCGCGGCTCGGCGGCGACGAGTTCGCGGTGGTCCAGATCGGACGCTCCGAGGAGATCGCCGCGCGATCGCTTGCCGGACGCCTCGTCGAGGTGATCTCGGCGCCTTACCAGATCGACGACCATCAGATCGTGATCGGCGTCTCGATCGGCATCTCGCTGTCGCCGCAGGACGGCAGCAATCCGGACGAGCTGCTCAAGAACGCGGATCTTGCGCTCTATCGCGCCAAGGCGGATGGCCGCGGCACCTACCGCTTCTTCGAGGCCGGCATGGATGCGCGTGCGCAGGCGCGGCGCCTTCTGGAAATGGATCTGCGCGCGGCGCTGCAACGCGACGAGTTTGAGGTCTATTACCAGCCGATCCGCGAGGTCGCCAGCGGTCGCGTCGTCGCCTTCGAGGCGCTGCTGCGCTGGAACCATCCGCAACGCGGGCTGATCGCGCCGATCAGCTTCATCCCGCTGGCCGAGGAGACCGGGCTCATCGTTCAGCTTGGTGAGTTCGTGCTGCGCTCCGCCTGTGCCGACGCGGCCACCTGGCCCGACGATGTCGACGTCGCCGTCAATTTGTCGCCGGTGCAGTTCAAGAGCCCGAACCTGATCGCGGCGGTGACAGAGGCGTTGGCCATATCGGGACTCGGTGCGCGCCGTCTCGAGCTCGAGATCACCGAATCCGTCCTGCTCCAGAACAGCGAGGCGACGCTGACGACCTTGCACGAGCTGCGTGCCATGGGCGTGCGGATCTCGCTCGACGATTTCGGCACCGGCTATTCGTCGCTGAGCTATCTACGCAGCTTCCCGTTTGACAAGATCAAGATCGACCGTTCCTTCGTGTCGGAGCTGGCGACGCGCGAGGATTCCATGGCGATCATTCGCGCCGTGACCGGCCTCGGCCGCAGCCTCGGCATCGTCACCACGGCAGAGGGCGTCGAGAACGACGCGCAGCTCGAGCTGCTCCGGCGCGAGGGCTGCACCCAGGCGCAGGGTTATCTGTTCAGCAAGCCGCGGCCCGCCTCGGATGTCGCGATCATGTTGGAACGGCCGCGGCTGCGCGCGTCGGCTTGAGAGGTCAGCTTCGGCGCAGCGCGAAATGCGCGCCGCAGAACGCCATCACGGCGCCGAGACACAGGGCGGCAAGCCCGGCGAGCACGCCCGAGACGGTCGGGATCGGGCTCGGCGCCGACGCCGCCTGACCCGCTCCCGCAAGCAGCAGCACGCCGACCGCGATCAGGAATTGCCGCATCCGCTGTGGGATCTGTCCGGAGACGGCGCTCTGCATCAGGCTCGCCGTGAAATAGCCGCCGGAGAAGCCGACGGTGGCGATCAGCCACCAGGCGATGGCGGCGCCCGCCGGAATGAACTCATGCGTGTCGGAGCGCCAGAGGCGGCCGAGATCGAGACCGTAGCGCGCGCCCAGCATGTGCACCGCGAGCGCCAGTAACACACCGGAGATCATCGCGGCGCCGAGAATCAGGCGGCGCGGAAAAAAGGTCGTCTCAGCCATGCCTCGCTTGTAGGATGGCCGGGGGCGATCGCGCAAGCCGATCGCCCAAGCGATCGCCCATGGGTTCGTTGACGACATGCCGGGAGCGGAAGCGGGTTCGACCACGAGCTATGCCTACAAGGCCTCGCTGATTGGCTCGGCGCATCGCTTCGAGTTGACGGAGCAGGGGCTGTCCTGGCACATCGCCCGCCGCTCCGGCCTGTGGCGCTATGACGAGATTTCGGCGATCCGGCTGTCGTTCCGCCCGGTGTCGATGCAGCAGCACCGCTTCCGCGCCGATATCAGCCGCACCGGCGGCGGCCGCATCGCGATCCTGTCGACGAGCTGGCAGACCGCGGCGCTGATGGCGCCGCAGGACAACGGTTTTCGCGATTTCCTGATCGAGCTGCATGCGCGGATGGCCAAAGCCGGCAGCCGCGCCGAATTGACCGCGGGCCTCGGCCGCAAAACCTATGCGGCGGTGCTGGCGTTCCTGGCCGTGCTCGCCGTGGCAATGGCGGGGCTGTTGATCCGCGCGCTTCTGACCGGCGAGCTCGCGGGCGTGCTGTTCATCCTCGGCTTCGCCGCGCTGTTCGCCTGGCAGGTCGGCGGCTTCGTGCGGCGCAACCGGCCGCAGAGCTACAGTTTCGATCGCGTGCCGAAGGCCCTGCTGCCCTAAAGCGTTTGCGAGCGAAGTGGGTCCGGTTCGCGTGAAGAAAACGCGTCAGATGAGAGCCCTACTCGGTCGAATCGAAATCGTCCTCCTTGGTGCCGAGCAGCGAGACGATGGTGCGCAGGCCGGAATCGAGCTGCTCGGGCGACGGCGGGGCGAGCGCGAGCCGCACCGCGTTCGGCGCATGACCGTGCGCGATCGCGAAGGTCGAGGATGGCGTCAGCGCGATGCCGCGCCTTGCTGCTGCGGCGACGAAGGTCTGCGAGCGCCAGTGCGGTGGCAGCGTCAGCCAGAGATGATACGAGCGCGGATCGGCGGCGAGCTGGTAGCCGGAAAGCAGCCGTGCGGCGGTCTGCTGTCGGCGCGCGGCATCGATGCGTTTCAGCCGGGTCAGCTCGGCGACGGTGCCGTCGGCCATCAGCCGCTGCCCGGCCGCGAGCGCATGGCCGGAGGCGATCCAGCCGCCGGTGCGCACCGCGCTCATCACACTCTCGCGCAGATGCGGCGGCGCGACGAGGATGCCGAGCGCGAGCCCCGGCGCGACCTTCTTGGACAGGCTGTCGAGCACGATGCAGCGGTGGGGCCCGAGCGCCGCCAGTGGCGTGTCGTCGGCGAGGAAGCCGTAGACGGCGTCCTCGATGATGGTGAGATCGAGCTTCTCGGCGACGCGCATGATGTCGGCGCGCCGCGTCGCGTTCATGGTGACGCCGAGCGGGTTCTGGATGATGGGCTGCAGATACAGCGCCGACAGATGCGCCTCGCGATGGGCCTTCTGGATGGCGTCGGGCCGCGCGCCGAACTCGTCCATGGGGATCGGGACCAGCGTCACACCGAGCCGCGCGGCGATGCTCTTGACGTAGGGATAGGTCAGCGCCTCGACGCCGCAGCGGCCGCCGGTGGGCACCAGCGCGGCAAGCGCGGCCGCGAGCGATTGCTTGCCGTTGGCGGTGAAGAAGATCTGCTCGGGCTGCGGCGAAAAATCCTTGCGTGCGAGATAGGCAGCGGCGGCAACGCGGGCGCTCTTGGTGCCGGTGCTGGTCGAAACGCGCAGCGCGGATTCCAGCGCGTCGATGCGCTCGAGCCCCGCGAGGCTCTTGGCGATCATCGCCCATTGCTGCGGCAATAGCGGGTAATTGACCTCGAGATTGATGCGCGCGTCGGCCGGCTCGCGCATGGTCTCGACTTCACGCCTGACGTCGCCGGAGATGAACGTGCCGCGCCCGACCTCGCCGACCACGAGGCCGCGGCGGAGCAATTCCGTATAAACCCGGCTCGCGGTCGAGACCGCGATGCCGCGGTCATAGGCAAAATTGCGCTGCGGCGGCAGCCGGTCGCCGGGCCTTAACGTGCCGTTAGTGATATCGGCCGCAATGGCATCGGCGAGCTTCACGTACTCGAACTTGGACATATTGCACCGAGAGCAATGTTTTGCTTGCTCCGAGGAGTGTACTGGAGCATTTAAGTTCCATCAAGTTCCGCGATTGCGCCGAGGAGAGCGAGAGCAATCCGACGGCAAATGAGGTGCAGGCGCCAGCAAGCGTCCGCGCCAACGGCACCTGCTTCGCCGCGCGGGACGATAGGCCGGAGAAGAAGAATGACCACGATCTCGCAAACTGCTGGGCGGACCTTACGCCCATCCTCATCGGGCGGATTTTTCAGTGCCCTAGCCCTGCGCCTCACCGCGCTGTTCGACCGCCTGGAGCGCCGCTCCGCCGTCAAGACCCTGAACGAGCTCGACGACCGCGCCCTGCGCGACATCGGCATCACGCGCAGCCAGATCGAGGATGCCGTGTACGGACAGTTCAAGACCGAGCTGTCGCGGTATCTGTGATACTCGCCTGTCCCGGAAGCGCTGCAGCGGGAAACGCTGCTGCGCAGAGCCGGGACCCAGCGGATCGCACTCGCTGACGCATGGGCCCCGGCTCTGCAGCGCATCACTTCGTGCTGCGCAGCGTCCGGGGCACGGAAGCGCGAGTGTGGCACGCAGCTGCCTCTACGTCATTGCGAGCGCAGCGAAGCAATCCAGGCTGTTGCCGCGGAAAGACTCTGGATTGCTCCGCTTCGCTCGCAATGACGGAGTCTGCTGCCCTTCAATGCCTCACCACCAGCACCGAGCACTTGGCGTAGCGCACGACGTGGCCGGCGTTGGAGCCGAGGAAATAGGTGCGCATCGCCGGCCGGTGCGAGGTCATCACGATCAAATCGGCCTTCACGTGCACGGCCTCCTCCAGGATCTCATGATAGATGCCGCCCTGGCGCACCACGCTGGAGATGCGGGACGGCTCGATGCCGGATTCGCGGGCGACGATGGCGAGGGCCTCTTCCGAGGTCTGGCGCTGCTGCTCGTCGAAATCGGCCGGGACGTACTCGGCCAGCATCACCGGCGTCATCGGCAGCACGTTGAGCAGGCGCACGGTGCCGCTCCAGGTCTGCGACAAAGTCGCCGCGGTCGCGATCGCCGGCTTGGCGAGATCGGTGTCGGCGAGGTCGATGGGCACGAGGATGGACTTGAACATCTGCGCCTCCCTGTGAACCAGGCTGAACCAACCGGTCGAGACGGCGCCCGCGCGTCTAGCCCGATCGAAGCAGCTTGGGGCTGACGAACAGCACCAGCTTGCCGCGGCGGTAGGCCACGTCATCCCAATCCTTGACGTCAAAGTCGAAGATCGCAAGCCCCGCTGTGGGCAGGTTGTCGCCGAGGGTCTTGGCGCCATCGGGATCGCCGCCGCCGATCAGCATGAGCGCGACCTCGTGCATGCCGGGATTGTGGCCGATCAGCAGCAGCCGCTTCGGATCGGCCGGGGCGGTTGCGGTGCGAATGGTGTCCAGGATCTGCGCGGGATCGGCGCCATAGAGTTCCGGCAGGACCTCGACCTGCGGCGCCGGGACGCGGTCCTTCATCGCCTCCCAGGCGATGTCCCAGGTCTGACGGGCCCGCACGGCGTGGGAGACCAATACGGTATCGGGGAAGGGCGGATGGGCCGCGATCCAGTCTCCCATCCGCGCGGCATCCTTGTGGCCGCGGTCGTCGAGCCGGCGGTCCTGGTCACGGCCGCTCGGTGCGTCGGTCTCGGTCTTGGCGTGACGCAGCAGCATCAAACGGCGCATGGCATTCTCGAATCGTTCCACGTCCAGGATAATCTACAGGCGCCGGTTGAGGACAAGGTGACAAGGGCCCGCACAGTCCTCTAAGAAAACTGCATGAGCGAGACTTTCACAAGCGTGTCCCAGGAAGAAGCCGGCTTTCGCGACCGCGTGCGGCTGTCGTTCGATCTCGATGCCGACATTTGTGTGATCGGGGCGGGCTTGGCCGGGCTTACCGTGGCGCTGGAGGCGGCCCGGCTCGGGGCCAGTGTCGCGGTGCTCGAGGGCCGGCATATTGGCTGGAACGCCTCCGGAAACCAGCTCGGCACCGTGATGCCGGGCTTTGCGCTGCCGCTCACGGACCTGATCGAGCGCATCGGCTTGGAGGACGCCCGCGAATTGTGGACCCTGTCGAAGCAGGGCGCCGAGTTCGTCCGGGCCAACGCCAGCGAAGCGAGCATGCCGGGGATCGGCCTCAGCGACGGCGTGCTGGAGGTCTCCAACGTCGATGCCGGCGACCGGCTGATCAGCCAGCTGCAGATGCTGAACGAGGATTTCGATACCGAGGTCGAAGGCTGGCAGGTCGATCGCGTGCGCGAGGCGCTCAAGACCGATCATTACTTCCACGGCGTGTATTATCCGAAAGCGTTCCAGGTCGACGGCCGGAAATACGTGCACGGCCTTGCGGCGCTGGCACGGCGGGCAGGCGCCCGCATCTTCGAGGACACGCCGGTCGTCAGCATCGATCATTCCGGCATCCGCAAGCGCATCGTCACGCCCTCGGCGCGGCTGCGGGCGAGCCACATCGTGCTCGCCGGCAACATTCATCTCGGCGCCCCCTCCAAGCGCCTGTCGGAGACGTTGCTGCCGGTCTGGCGCTATGCCGGCGTGACCGCGCCGCTCGGCGAGCGCCTGCACGAGATCGTCGCCTTCAAGGGATCGGTGATGGATTCCGACGGCGTCGACCATTTCCGGGTCGTCGACGGCGACCGGCTGATGTGGGAGAGCCCGGAGACCACCTGGGCCGCGCGTCCGCAGCGCTTCGCCGGCGCCATCAAGCGGCGGATCCGGACGATCTTTCCCGAGCTCGGCAATGTCGAGATCACCGACATCTTCGGCGGCGCCACCGGCCAGACCGTGCACGGCATGCCGCAGATCGGCCAGCTGCGCAAAGGCCTGTGGGTGGCGAGCGGGTTCGGCCGCCAGGGCATGAACACCTCCGCCATGGCCGGACAGATGATCGCGCGCAGCATTTTGCGGGGCGATGAGCGCTGGAAGCTGTTCTCGCCGTTCGAACTGGTCTGGGCGGGCGGCGCCACGGGGCGCGTCGCCGGCCAGCTGGTCGGGATCTGGGGCAGGGCGAGCTCCGCCGCCGCAGGTGCGCTCGCCCGCTATCGCGAGCGCGCGAGGGTCAAGGACAGGCAACGCGAGGCCCGCCTCGCCGAAGCCAACCGCGCCGCCGGCACCGGTCCGCGCCGAGCGCCGCCCGGCGTGCGACCCCGACCGGCGCCACCGCCGAAAGCCGCGGTCGGCGCTGCGGAACCGGTCGTGCACGAGGATCGCGTCTCGCAATAAGTTGAGCGAAATTCCGCTCCGACGTGTAACTTCGGCCGGCAGAAGCCCGTATCTCAGGGCGTGGACTTCCCGCGCACGGAGAATGACATGCTTGACCGCCGCATCCTGCTCACGACTGTCGCCGGCCTGTTCGGCCTTTCGGCCTTGCGCTGGCTGAGAGGAACACCTGCCGAGGCCGGCGAGAAGGCCGCGCAAAAGTTCGAGATCACGAAGACGGAAGCCGAATGGCGCGCCCAGCTCACGCCGCAGCAATATGAGATCCTGCGCAATCACGGCACCGAGCGGCCCGGCTCCAGCCCGCTGCTGAAGGAGAAGCGCAAGGGCATCTTCGCCTGCGCCGGCTGCGACCTGCCGCTGTTTACGTCGGAGACCAAGTTCGAGAGCGGCACGGGCTGGCCGAGCTTCTATGCGCCGATCGAAGGCAATGTCGGCAAGACCGAGGACCGCAGCTACGGCATGGTCCGCACCGAGGTGCATTGCCGGCGCTGCGGCGGCCATCTCGGCCATGTCTTCGACGACGGCCCGAAGCCAACCGGATTGCGCTATTGCATCGACGGTTTCGGCTTGGTCTTCCACCCCGCGGCGGCGTCGGCGACGTAGGTTTCGCGGGAGTCATTCCGGTCCTGCGGACCGCTCCGGAACGACAGGATGCCCCGGCAATTGTTGCCGGTCCCGGCAAATGTGCCCCGGTCGTCAGACCGGGGCTTTTTCATTAAGTCATTGATTTCCTGAAGATACTCGCATTGGCATAGGCCTTGCGACGTCTCTTTCCGATTGCGGCCATGGTCGACCGGCCGCCGAGATCGGATTTGGAGACAAAGTTATGGGTATCTTCGATGCAATGAACACCTCGGTGGGTGGCCTGCAGGCGCAGTCCTTCGCGCTGCAGAACATTTCCGGCAACATCGCGAACTCATCCACCACCGGTTACAAGGGCATCGGCACCAGCTTCGTCGACCTCATTCCGGACTCCTCGGTCCCGAGCAAGCAGGTGGCAGGCGGCGTGCAGGCCAACGCCAAGGCCACCATCACGACGCAGGGCACGATCTCGTCCTCCAGCGTCGCCACCAACATGGCGATCACCGGCGACGGCTTCTTCTCGATCCAGAAGGCGAGCGGCGTCGTTGACAACGTGCCTGTCTTCACCGGGGTGACCTACTACACGCGGCGCGGCGACTTCCAGCTCAATGCCAACGGCAACCTGGTCAACGGCGCCGGCTATTACCTGATGGGCGTCACCGTCGACCCGAAGACCGGCAACCCGACCGGCAGCGTGGCGAACGTGCTGCAATTCCAGAACAACTTCATTCCGGCGCAGGCGACGACCTCAATCCAGTACGCGGCGAACCTGCCGACCCAGCCGAACACGGTGGCGAAAACCACGGCCTCGACCGGCACATTGCTCGCGGCCGGCGGTCTCAACCCGTCCGATTTCGCCGCCAACCCGCTGCCGGTCGGCACCCCGCCGGCGCCCTATGCCAACGCGACCGTCTCGGGCGCGGCCGCAACCGGCAACATCCGCTCGGCTTATTCGTCAACGACGGCCACCGGCACGGTTGCGCTCCAGAACAATTCCTCGGCGGTGGCTTCGACGACCACGTCCCTCGACAATACCGCCGGCACGCATCTCGCCTCCAGCATTCTGACCGCGCTAAGCGGCCAGACGCTCACAATCAACGGCAACACCATCACCTTCAACGGCGGCACCACGGTCTCGACCGTCGGCAACAACACCACGATCGGTCTCGGTGCGGGTACGACGGCGACTGTGGCCGACATCCTGAACGCGATCCAGACGGCCGGCGGCGCCGGCGTCACCGCTTCGCTCTCGGTCAGCGGCAATATCCAGATCGCGACCGGCACCGGCACCGACGTCGCGATCGGCAGCGGCACGGCCGCCACCGCGCTCGGCATCAGCAGCGTGACGCGTGGCGGCAACGTGCTGTCCTCGCCTGCAATCTCCGGCGCGACGGTGCTGAGCGGCTCGGCCACCGCCGGCGGTGCCCAGGTGCTCACGTCGGGCTTTTCCCCCGGCGACACCATCACCGTCAACGGCCAGACGCTGACCTTCATGGCCTCGGGCGCCTCGGGTGCGAACCAGATCAACGTCACCGACAACATCACGACCCTGCTCGGCAAGATCGACGCGCTCTCCGGCGCCTCGGGATCGTCGGTCAGCAGCGGCGGCGTGATCACGCTGAACACCGGCACCGTCTCCAACCTGACGGTCTCGAGCTCAAACAGCGCGGCCTTCTCCGCGCTCGGCTTCACCTCGACCATCACCAGGAATCGCGAGGGTGGCGGCACGGCCGGCACCGGCGGCGTGATCGGCAACGACATCGCCACCTTCACCAAGGAATCGATCAGCGGCGGCGCGGTGACCGCCTACAACGCCGCCGGTACGCCGGTGAACCTGCAATTGCGCTGGGCCAAGACCGACAGTGCCTCGCTGGGCGCGGGTCATTCCGACAGCTGGAACCTGTTCTACCAGACCGACCCGAACGCGACCGGCACGACGGTCGGATGGGTCAATACCGGCCAGACCTTCACCTTTGCCGCCGACGGCTCGCTGACCTCGCCGAGCGGCTCGGGCATCACCATCAACAATGTCACCGTCAGCGGCCAGTCGCTCGGCTCCGTCGCCTTCAACATCTCCTCCGGAGGGCTGACGCAATATGCCAGCACCAGTGGCGCGGTGACGATCAACACCATCACCCAGAACGGCTACGCCGCCGGTCAGCTCCGATCGGTCGCCGTCAACAACAACGGCGTGGTGGTCGGCACCTTCTCCAACGGCCAGAACCTCAACCTCGCGCAGGTGCAGCTGTCGCATTTCAACGGCACCAATTATCTGAAGGCGATGGACGGCGGCGCCTATGCCGCGACCGAACAATCGGGTGACGCCATCGACGGCGCTTCGGGCACCATCAGCGGCTCGTCGCTGGAGGGATCCAACACCGACATCGCCGACGAATTCACCAAGCTGATCGTGACCCAGCAGGCCTATTCGGCCAACACCAAGGTGATCACGACGGCAAACTCGATGGTGCAGGATCTCCTCAACGTGTTGCGCTGATCGGCGCGTGACGTAACAAAGGCGGGCCAGTGATATGGGTTTGAGTTCAGCCCTCGCCAGCGCGATGAGCGGTCTGCGTGCCAACCAGGCCGCGCTCTCGATCGTCTCCTCGAACGTCGCCAATGCGCAGACGCCGGGTTACGTCGTCCAGACGCCGAACCAGATCGAGGTCACCACCGGCGAGTTCGGCGCGACGGCGATGACGACCGGCGTCAGCCGCCTGCTCGACACCTATGTGCAGAACCAGCTACGGACCGAGACCGGCGGCGGCGGCTACGCCGACCAGATGGCCAACATCCTGAAGCAGCTTCAGAATGTCTACGGCACGCCCGGCAATTCCGGCACGCTCGAAAGCGCGCTGAACAAGTTCACCACGGCGCTGCAGGCGCTGTCGACCAGCTCGGGTGCGTCGTCGGCGCAGACCGTGGCGCTCGGGGCGGCCCAGGCGCTCGCGACGCAGCTCAACGTCACCACCAAGGGCATCCAGTCGCTGCGCTCCAACGTCGAGCAGGATCTCAGCAATTCGGCGCAGGCCGCCAATGCGGCCATGAAGCAGATCGCCGACATCAACACCAGGCTCCAGGGCCTGTCGGCCAACGATCCCTCGGCCGCAACGCTGATGGACCAGCGCGACCAAGCCATCAACACGCTGTCGAAATATGTCGACGTCCGCGTCACCACCGACAATTCGAACCAGGCCAACATCTACACCACGACCGGCATCCAGCTGGTCGGCGCCGGGCTCGCCTCGGAATTCTCCTTTGCCTCCGCCGGCGCGCTGTCGGCAACGTCGCTCTACAACATCGACCCTGCCAAGTCCGGCGTCGGCGCGTTCAACATCAAGCTCCCGAACGGCTCGCAAGTCGACGTCGTCGCCAACAACGTGGTGTCGTCCGGCCAGATCGCGGCCGACCTGAAGCTGCGCGACGACATTTTGGTGCAAGCGCAGAACCAGATCGACCAGCTCGCCGCCACGATGGCGAGCGCGCTGTCCGATAAGGCCACGGCGGGCAGCACGGTCACCGGCCCGCCGGCCGGCTTCGATCTCGAGCTTGCCGGTGCGCTGCCGGGCAACACGGTCAACATCACCTATACGGACACGGCGACCAACACGCAGCGCCAGATCACGCTCGTCAACGTGACCGACCCCGCTGCGCTGCCGCTCCAGAACGCGACCAACGCCAACCCGATGCGGATCGGCGTCGACTTCGCCGGCGGCATGGGCGCGATCGCCTCTGCGCTGAACACCGCGCTGTCGGGCACGCATCTGTCGTTCTCCGCCGCCCCGTCGCCGGCGACCGCCACGACGCTGCGGGTGACCGACGACAACACCGGGCTTGCCAAGGTCGGTTCGGCCTCGACCACCAAGACGATCTCGTCGCTGACCTCGGGCAATCCGCAGCTGCCGCTGTTCACCGACGGCGGGCAGGCGCTCTACACCGGCGCAATCACGGCGTCGGGCTCGCAGATGACCGGTCTTGCCGGGCGCATCGCCGTGAACACGCAGCTCGTGACCGATCCGACCCGGATGTCGGTCTACAATACCTCGCCGGTGACGCCCGCAGGCGACACCACGCGTTCGGACTATCTCTACTCGCAGCTCACCAGTGCAGTGTTTTCCTATTCGCCGCAGAGCGGCCTCGGCTCGGCGAGCCAGCCTTTCACCGGCAGCGTCTCGAACTTCCTCCAGCAGTTCTTGAGCGTGCAGGCCAACGCCGCGACCCATGCGACCCAGCTCCAGCAAGGCCAGAGCGTCGTGGTCTCGACGCTCCAGGCCAAGTTCGACTCGACCTCCAAGGTCAACCTGGACTCGGAGATGTCGAACCTGATCCAGCTTCAGAATGCCTATGCCGCCAACGCCCATGTCATGTCGGTGGTGCAGACCATGATGAACACGTTGATCCAGGCTCAATTGTAAACAGTAACAGGGCTCCGAAAGATGGCGATCAGCAGCATCAACTATTCTTCGTCGATCCTCGGCGCGCAGATCCGCAACATCAATCAGCAGCTCACCGACCTCTCGACGCAGCTTGCGACCGGCAAGCTGTCGCAGAACTATGCCGGCATGGGGACGAACGAGGGCTTTGCGATCGCCGGGCGCGCGCAGCTCTCCAACATCGCCGGCTATACCGACACGATCACCAACGTCAACGTCAGCATCAACCTCGCCAACACCGCGCTGCAATCGCTGACCAAGATCCGCAGCACGGTGCAGACCGGCTCGGCCTCTACCGCGCAGGACCTCAACGTCAACGGCCAGACGATTGCCCAGAACACCGCCGCCGCCCAGTTCGGCTCGATGGTCGGTGTCCTCAACACGCAGACCGGCAGCCGCTATCTGTTCTCCGGAACGGCAGTCAATACCCAGTCGGTCGCCGATGCCGGCGACATCATTAACGGCACCACGACACAGGCCGGCTTCAAGATCGTCATGGCCGAGCGCCAGGCCGCGGACCTAGGGACCAGCGGCATGGGCCGCCTGGTGCAGACGCAGCCGACGGCAAGCTCCGTGCAGGTGTCGGAGGACGTCGCCGGATCGCCGTTCGGCCTCAAGATCAAGGCGGTGTCCTCGACGCTGACAGGCGCGACCGTCACCGGCCCGAGCGGCTCGCCGGTGTCGTTCTCGGTCGATCTCAACGGCGTCAATCCGAACAACGGCGACAAGCTCAGCATTCAGTTCACCCTGCCGGACGGCACGACCGAGCAGATCGACCTGACGGCGTCCTCGGCAACGCCGACGCCGCTCGGCAGCTTCGCGATCGATGCGAGCACGCCCGTCAACCCGAACAATACTGCTGCGAATCTCAACACGGCGCTCAACACCGCGATTCAGAAGCTCGCCAACACCTCGCTGGTGGCGGCATCGGCGATCGTTGCGGGCGACAACTTCTTCAACACCGCGAGCTCTGCGATCGGCACCCCCGTCAACAACCAGACGGCGCCGGCGGCCCCGGTCACCGGCGCGACGGCGCTATCGGGCGCGAGCCCCTCGGACTCGATCTCGCCGGGCTTCGTCGCAGGCGATACCATCACCGTCAACGGGACCACGCTGACCTTCGTGGCCTCGGGCGCGACCGGCAACCAGCTCAATGTCACCGACAGCATCCAGACCCTGCTGAGCAAGGTCGACGCGATCACCGGGACCTCGAAGCCTTCGACGGTCCATGGCGGCTCGATCACGATCAACACCGACGATGCGGCGAGCCTCAACATCACGACGTCGAACACCGGCGCGCTGAGCGCGCTCGGGTTCAGCTCGACGCCCGTGACCGCCACGCAGCCGCCGCTGCGCGTCGGCTCCTCGCCTGCGAGCTCGGCGACCACGCTGGTGAACGGCTCGGCCAATACGGTGAAATGGTATTTGGGCAATGACGGGCCCGGCTCGGCGCGCTCGACCGCGATGGCGCGGGTCGACGATGCCGTGACGGTGCAGTACGGCGCCCAGGCGAATGAGGATGCGATCCGCCGGCAATTGCAGGCGATCGCGGTGTTCGGCACCTTCTCGACCTCGCCGACCGGGCAATATTCGGGCGGGCAGGTCTCGGCGCTCAGCTTGCGGGTGACCCAGGCGCTGACCCAGCAGCCCGGACAGCAGCGCATCGAGGACATCCAGACCGACATCGCGATGGCCCAGAGCACGATGAAGGACGCGAGCACGCGCCAGACCCAGGCCAAGGCGCAGCTCCAGACCATCATTGACCAGGCGGAATCGGCTTCGCCCGACCAGGTCGCGAGCGAGATCCTGGCGCTGCAGAACGCCCTGCAGGCGTCCTACCAGGTGACCTCGAACCTGGCGCAGCTCTCGCTCGTCAAGTTCCTGTAATGAAGCGTTAAGACGCCGTTAACCATGCCTGTTTACCTCTTGGTGAGGATTGCAAGCGGGGGCGGAGCGGTCGATGTCGGACAAGATGCAGCTGGTGGTGGCAACGCCTTGCTTCGGCGGGCAGGTGTCGAGCATCTATGCGAGCTCGATCTTCGCGTTGCAGCGGGCCGTGCACGGCATGTCCAATCTCGAGCTCAAGGTTCTCTTGCGCGACGGCGACGCGCTGATCACCCGTGCGCGGGCCAACCTGGCCGCGATGTTCCTGGACGATCCGAAGGCGACGCATTTCCTGTTCATCGATGCCGATATCGGCTTCAAGCCGGAGCAGGTGTTCCGCCTGATCGAATGCGGCGCGGACGTCGTCGCCGGCTGCTATCCGATCAAGCGGGTCAACTGGGACAAGGCCGCGCGGGCGATCCAGTCGGGTCGGGCCGACGTGCCGGCCGCCTCGCTCGACTACGTGCTCGAGATCGAGGATCCCGACCGCATCGTGGTGGTCAACGGATTCACCCGCGTGCGCTATGCCGGCACCGGCTTCCTGATGATCCGGCGTCACGCGCTGGAGGCGATGTGCCGCCACCCCGACTACGCGAACCTCCAGTTCTTCCGCGAGCATTCCCATGATGCGCTGGCGGCGAGCCGGAACCGGTTCGCGCTGTTCGAATGCATGATCGATCCGGCGACCGGCACCTATCTGTCCGAGGACTTCGCCTTCTGCAAGCGCTGGACCGATATCGGCGGCGAGATCTGGGCCGACATCCAGAGCCCGCTCGACCACGTCGGGCCGTCGGTGTTCCATGGCGACATCGCCTCGCAATTCGCAGCTGCGCCTGCGGCGGCCGATGCCGCGGCGTGAGCCTTTCGGGATGAGCGGCGGCCCATCCCCTCGGCCCGAGATGCAACGCGCCGCCGACGGCGGCTCGCGTTATCGCCTGCGCGATCTCTTCACGCCGCTCGACACGCTGCTCGTTTCCGGCGGAGATCCGCGCCTGGCGCTCGATCCCACCGGCCGCGCCAACGCCTATGGCTGCCGGGCTTCGCCGGAGCCGGAGGTGTGGAATTTCGCCTCCTCGACCGCGTCGACGATCTCGCAGGCGGCCTATGACCGCGCCGCGCTGGCGCGTGAAGAGCTGATGCACAAATGCCTGCTCGACGAGGTCGAGCTCGCTTTCGATGCACGCTGCGAGGATATGCGCCACGAGCTGCGCGGTCATCTCCAGCTCTCGCCGCGCGTCGACGTGGTGTTCTCGCCGTCCGGCACGGACTCCCAGCTCCATGCCCTATTCCTGGCGCGCACGATGCTCGGCGCGCGGCCGGTGACGATCTTGGTCGGCGCCGACCAGACCGGCAGCGGCACGGCCCATACCGCGCGTGGACATCATTTCAGCACCCTGACGGCGAGCGGCTTTGCGGTTCGCAAGGACGGCGAGGTCGCGGGGCTGGCCGGCGCTAGCATCTCGCTGCCGTTGCGCGCGCCGGGGGCCGGGATCGCGATGCGCACGGATGCCGATGAAGCGGTGCTGCATGCGGTCGAGGCCACGATCGCACAAGGCGCGCCCGTGCTGCTCCAGATCATGGATTCCTCGAAGCTCGGATGGCGTGCGCCGAGCGCGGCCTGCCTCGACGAGATCGCGCGGCGCTGGCCGCGCAAGGTCCAGATCGTCGTCGACGCCTGCCAGGCCCGGCTCGGTCGCCGGCGGCTGCGCTCCTATCTCGACCGCGGCTATATGGTGCTGATCACCGGCTCCAAATTCTTCGGCGGACCTGCCTTCAGCGGTGCACTGCTGGTGCCGAAAGGCCTGTCGCGGTCGCTCGATCGCGTCGAGGGGATCGCATCTGGAATCCGTGACTACGCCGGCCGCTGCGATTGGCCGATGACCTGGACGGCGCTGCGTTCGCGCTTCGAGCGCCGTCCGAATTTCGGTCAATGGCTGCGCTGGGAGGCGGCGCTGGCCGAGATCGGCAGCTACTACGGCGTGCCCGGGGCCTTCCGCGCCGGGATGCTCGCCGAGCTCGCTGCCGGCATCGACAGCATGATCGCATTGTCGCCGTCGTTGCGCGCTGTTTCGGCCGCGACCCACGCGGCCGGCATCGACGACGAGGAATTCGTGCAGCCGACCATCTTTCCGTTCACGCTGCTGCGCGACGGCAAGCCGGTTTGTGTTGCCGAGACCGCTTCTGTTCATCGCGCGCTGGCGCGTGATGTCAGCCAAGAGATCAACGGCAGCACGGAGGACCGTCAGGTCGCCGCGCAGCGCTGCCTGATTGGCCAGCCGGTGCGGCTGGAGTGGCAGGACGAGACGCCGCAGGCCGTGCTGCGCCTCTGCGTCGGCGCGCGGCTCGTGGCTGAGGCCTGGTCGCCGGACAGGGCGGAGGCGCAGCGCAACGTGCAGCACCTTCTCGACCAGATCGCCCACGTCCTGGTGAAGATCGAGCTGCTGCTCGCCGGTGGCGCAGCGGCCGTGCCGGTAAAGTCCGCGTTCGAGGTGTGAGATGCAGCATCCGGTTTCCCCGCCGATCGGCCTGACCGCGGCGAACTATGCCGACCGCATCGGCTTTGCGCAGCTGACGCGCCGGGCCTTCGAAGGCGTCGATCTGCATCCGTTGCGCGATCAGCTCGTCGCGCGCATCGCGGCGGGGACCGCGCTGGCGGGCGAGGGGCTGGACCTGTCGTTGATCACCCAGCTGCTGGGTGACAAGGATCGGGGGCTTGCGATCCAGTCCGAGGTGCTGGCCTTCCATCAATTGTTCCGAACGCCCAGCGCAGCTCCGAAGTCGGGCCTGCGCCTGCTCGCGCTTGCAGCCGACATCGACATGGGCGGCAACACGCCGATCGATTTCCTGCTCGAGGGCTCCGATGTCGAGCTGTTGACTCTCTATGTGATCAAGGGCGTCGGTTTGCCCGAGACCTTGCCGGAGCACGACGTGGCCATCGTGGTCGCGTCCGATTCCGAGGAATGCCGTGAGGCGCTTGCGCTGATCGAAGGGGCCGCGCCGCACTGGCCGCGGCCGCTGCTCAATCGCCCCGATCGCATCGGCAATCTCGATCGCGACAAGCTGTATCGGCTGCTGATGGACGTGCCCGGCCTCGACATTCCCGCGACCATCCACGCAACGCGCGCGCAATTGTCGGACCTCGCGCAGGCGCGGATCGCATGCGAGGACATCGCAGGCGAATTGCACTTTCCGATGATCGCACGGCCGCGCGGTTCGCATGCCGGCGTCGGGCTCGCGAAGCTCGACGATGCGGCGGCTCTGGCGGCCTATCTCGCCGAACGGAAAGAGCAGGACTTCTTCGTCGCACGCTTCGTCGATTATGTGAGCCCCGATGGGCTCTACCGCAAGTATCGCCTCGCCATGGTCGACGGCAAGCCGTACGCGTGCCACATGGCGATCGCCGACCGTTGGGACATCTGGTATCTCAACGCCTACATGGCCTTCAGCGAAGAGAAGCGGACCGAGGAAGCCGTCTTCATGCGCGACTTCGACCATGCCTTCGGCGCGCGCCACGGAAACGCGCTCGAGGAGATGAGCCGGCGCGTCGGCCTCGACTATTTCATCGTCGATTGCGCCGAGAACGCGGATGGCGAGCTTCTGGTGTTCGAGGCCGACAACACCGCCGTCGTGCACAACATGGATTCGCCGGTCGTGTTTCCGTACAAGCCGCCGCAGATGCGCAAGATCTTTACCGCGTTCACGACGATGCTGTTGCGGCATGCGAAGACGGGCGGGGAGAGCGCAGCATGAACGAGATCATCCGCAATACGCAAAGCTCCGTCGCGAATACCCCGCTCGATCCGCAGGACTGGAGCGAGTTTCGCGCGCTGGCCCACCGCATGCTGGACGAAACGATCGACGGCATTGCCAACGTTCGGGCGCGCCCCGTCTGGCGGCCGATCCCCGATGACGTGCGCGCGGCCTTCAGGGCGGACGTGCCGCGCGAGGCGAGTGAGCTTGCCGGGGTCTATCGCGAATACTGCGAGCATGTCGCGCCCTATGCGACCGGCAACGTCCATCCCGGCTTCATGGGCTGGGTGCATGGCGGCGGCACCGCCGTCGGCATGCTCGCGGAGATGCTCGCGGCCGGCCTCAACGCCAATCTCGGCGGACGCGACCACATGCCGATCGAGGTGGAGCGCCAGATCGTCGACTGGATGCGCCGCCTGTTCCTCTTTCCCGAGAGCGCGAGCGGCATCTTCGTCACCGGCACGTCGATGGCCAATCTGATGGCCGTGCTGGTGGCGCGCACCACCGCGCTCGGCACGCTGGCGCGGCAGCACGGCATCGGCAATGATGGTGCGCTGCTCACGGCCTATACGTCGCAGGCAGCGCATGGCTGCATCTCGAGGGCGATGGACATTGCCGGGCTCGGCACCGATGCACTGCGCAAGATCGCAGTCGATGCCGATCATCGCATCGACGTTGCCGCATTGCGCGCACAGATCGCCGTCGATCGCGAGGTCGGCTTCAAGCCTTTCCTGGTGGTCGCATCCGCCGGTACGGTCGATATCGGGGCGATCGACGACCTCAGGGCGATCGCTGCGTTGTGCCGCGAGGAAGGAATCTGGTTTCACGTCGACGGCGCTTTCGGTGCGCTCGCAATCCTGTCGCCGGAGCTTGCGCCGCTGCTCGGCGGCATCGAGCTTGCGGATTCAATCGCACTCGACTTCCACAAATGGGGGCAGGTGCCGTATGACGCTGGCTTCCTGCTGGTGCGCGACGGCGAGCAGCATCGGCAGGCCTTCGCGCAGCCGGCGGCCTATCTGAGCCGCGAGGCGAGGGGGCTTGCGGCGGGCGCGGTCTGGCCCTGCGATCTCGGCCCTGATCTGTCGCGCGGCTTTCGTGCGCTGAAGACGTGGTTCACGCTGAAGACGTTCGGCACCGACCGGCTGGGCCGGGCAATCGCACGAAGCTGCGCGCTCGCCAAATATCTGGAGGCGCGTGTGCTGGCCGAACCACGGCTGGAATTGCTGGCACCGGTCAATCTCAACATCGTCTGCTTCCGCTATCGCAGCGGCGATGCGGTCAATCGCGAGATCGTCGCCGACGTCCAGGAGTCCGGCATCGCTGCGCCATCGAGCACGACACTGGACGGAAAGTTCGCGATCCGCGCCGCGATCGTCAATCACCGCACCGAGGAGGCGGACATCGATGCGCTGATCGCAGCCGTGCTGCAGTTCGGTGGACAGCGGAGCGGCGGAGTGATCGAGGTCGACGCGCCACCGCTCGTAGCGCAATAACTTGACGAACGTCTGAAACGACAACGGCCCCGGAGGCGATCCGGGGCCGTTGTCGGTGCTGCGAACGGTGTATCAGGCGGCGGTGCTGACGTCGTCCTTGTCGGCTGCCGCCTTGGGATGAGTGGCCTCGAACTGGTTGCGCAGCTTCTCCTCATAGGCGATCAGCTTGCGGGCTTCCTTCAGCGCTCGGTAGAGGTCGCCGTTCAAGATGTTGTTGTTGATGCCTTCGATGATCGGCCAGGAGCTCGGCACCGCGGTGACGATGTCCCGCACCAGGTTGAAATAGGTGCCGTGCTGGGTCTGCGGATCCGGGGAGATGTACATGAGCTGGACCGCCAGATAGACGAGCTTGGCGGGTGTGTCGGCGGTCTCCGGCGTGAGGATGTCGCGCTCGCGCAGGATCGGCACGTTCTCGCCATCGATCAGGAGGCGGGCCCGCTGGTCCGTGTTGGTGATCACGGAATTGCCGACGATGATGCGTTCGTGCGGTTTGAGCTCGACCTTGAGGGCCATTCCTGTTCTCCATCAACGCTTTCGTAACCGAGCGTTCGTTGCGGCCTATCAGGACGTGATTCTCGCTCGCAACTAGTTAACGAGCTGTAAATTTGAGCCATGCCCGCCAAAAAGCTCAATGCTTTCAAGGACAGGATTGGCGCGGTGGTGCTGCTAGGCGCGTCGCTTCCGAGGCCGAATCACGTGTGACCGGGCAAAAGCGCGGGTTTCATTTCATGTTTCGTTAGAGGTCTCGGCGGCACGGTCCGCCGTCGCTGGGTCCATCGCGATCCAAGCAGACGTGTAACAGTAGCGTCGTTTACCAGAAAGGTAACAGAGTCATGTCAGGCATCGTCCTCTCCGCATCGGTTCGTCAGAACCTGCTCTCCCTCCAGTCCACCGCTGATCTTCTCGCCACCACGCAGAACCGTCTGTCGACCGGCAAGAGCGTCAACTCGGCCCTGGACAATCCCACCAACTTCTTCACGGCCCAGTCGCTCGACAACCGCGCCAGCGACATCAACAATCTGCTCGACGGCATCGCCAACGGCGTGCAGGTGCTGCAGGCTGCCAACACCGGCATCACCTCGCTGCAGAAGCTGATCGACTCTGCGAAGTCGATCGCCAACCAGGCGCTGCAGACCACGGTCGGCTATTCCACCAAGTCCAACGTCTCCGCCACCATCTCCGGTGCGACGGCGGCCGACCTGCGTGGCACGACCTCCTACGCCAGCGCGACGGCGAACAGCAACGTCGTGTATAGCGGTGCGGCCGGCGGCACCACCGCGGCGACCGGCACGACCACGCTCGGCGCCACCATCGGCGTCTTCGCCAGCACGGGCGCAACGGCCGGCGACGGCACCACGGCGCTGACCGGCACCATGACCCTGATCGCCACCAACGGCACGACCGCGACCGGCCTCGCCGGCA